>JAEKKH010000154.1 GCA_019510465.1 Burkholderiales bacterium | reverse complement strand
GGGTCGCAAGCCGAGCCCCGATATCCCACATGCGCCGCCGCCCTGCGCTCCGCACGCGTAGACGCGCAGACACCCGCCTGCCCGGGCCGCTCGCCACGTGTCCGCGCTCCGCGAGCGTGAGCCCAACGGAAGAAGGCCCTCGCGGGCCTTCGGGTCGCCGGCGGCCTTGCGGCGCCGGCAGGGCCATCCCAACGACGGCCTCGTTCGTGGACTTGAAGTCTCTCAGGGTTTGTTGACGAAGTCGTCGCGGCGGTTCTGCGACCAGCACGACTCGTCGTGGCAGGTGGCGCGCGGCTTTTCCTTGCCGAAGCTGGTGGCTTCGATCCGGTCGGTGGACACGCCCAGCAGGCCCAGCTGCTTGCGGACGGCTTCGGCGCGCTTGGTGCCGAGGGCCAGGTTGTACTCCGAGCCACCGCGCTCGTCGGTGTTGCCCTGCACGGTCAGGCGCGAGCCGGAGTGGGCCTTCAGGAAGTCGGCCTGCGCGTGCAGCGTGGCGTCGTACTCGGGCTTGACGACGAACGAGTCGAAGTCGAAGAACACGCTCTTGGCGTCGAGGTCGGCGACCTGCTGGCGCAGCTTGGCCGCGAGCGCCTGGGCGTCGTCGGCGGCGGCCGGCGCCGGGGCGGGCTTCGGCGCCGGGACGACCGGCGCGGCCGGCGGCGGGGCGGCGGGCTCGGGCGCCTTCGGGGGAGTACTGCAGGCTGCCAGGAAGGACAGGGTCAGGGTGATGCTCAGGGGAGAAATGCGCACGGGGATCCTCGTGATGGGACGGGAGGTCGCTCGAGGCCGATTCAGGGGGTCGGTCGAGTTGCCGGGGGATTCTGGGCGTGCTGTCTTAGGCGGCGCTTAAGCCGCTGAACGCAAGCCGAACGACACGCGCACCCGCAGGCCGCCGAGGCGCCGGGAGTCGTCCAGCACGATCGTGGCGCCGTGCATGTCCGCGATCGACTTGACGATCGCCAGGCCCAGCCCGCTGCCCGTCGCGCCCGCGCCGTCGACGACGCGGTAGAACCGATCGAGCGCGCGCGCCCGGTCCTTCTCGGGGATGCCCGGGCCGCTGTCCTCCACCGTCACCAGCGCGCCGTCGGGCGTGGCGTGCACGCTGAGATCGACGGTGCCGCCGGGGGGCGTGTACTTCACGCCGTTGTCCAGGAGGTTGCGCACGAGGATGCGCAAGGACTCGGCATTGCCTGCCACGGTGACGCTCTCCGCGCGATGCACGCCGAGGTCGATCTGGCGCGCCTGCGCGCTCGCCAGCGTGTCGCTGAGCGCCAGGAAGCCGGGCTGCGCGAGATCCAGCGACTCCAGCGCGACGCCCTCGGCCACGCTGGCCTCCTGGCGCGCGAGCACCAGCATCTGGTCGACGAGGTGGCCGGCGCGGTCGATGCCGGCGGCCAGCCGCTTGACGGCGAGCTCGCGCGTCGGGTCGTCGCCGGCGCGCTGCAGGCCCTGCAGCTGGATCTTCAGCGCGGCCAGCGGCGAGCGCAGCTCGTGCGCGGCGTCGGCGACGAACACGCGCTGGGAATCGAACGCCTGGCGCAGCCGCTCGAACAGCAGGTTCAGCTCCTGGATCAGCGGCTGGATCTCGGCGGGCAGGCCGCGGTCGTTCAGCGGCGCGAGCTCGTCGACCTTGCGGGCGGCCATCTGCGCGCGCAGCCGCGCCACCGGCGCCAGCGAGCGGCTGACCACCAGCCACGCGATCAGCGCCAGCAGCGGCGTCATCGGCAGCGTGGGCAGGATCGTGCGCAGCGCCAGCGTGCGCGCCATGTCGCGGCGTGCGTCCATGTCCTGCGCCACCAGCAGCGTCAGGCCCGGCGAGGCCTGCGCGTAGACCCGGTACTCGCGGCCGTCGAGCGCGTGCACCAGCGAGAACCCCGGCTGCGCGGGCTGGCGCAGCCTCTGGTGCGCGGCCGAACGGAAGATCGGGTCGCCGCGCGCGTTCCACATCTGCACGACGAAGTCCTCGCTCGCGCGGTCGTCGCTCACCTCCTCGTTGGGCGGCAGCGAGCCCAGCGCCACGCCGGAAGCCAGCGCGGCGGCCATCTTCTGCAGGTGGCGGTCGAAGATGACGTCGGCCTGCGACAGCGCCGTGGTGTAGGCGAGCCCCGCCTGCGCCAGCGTGGCCACGACGATGGCCGCCAGCAGCCAGGCCAGCAAGCGCGTGCGCAGCGAGTGCCGCGGATTGCGCGTCATGCGCGCGGCACCAGGTAGCCCAGCCCACGGACGTTCTGGATGAGGTTGGCGCCCAGCTTCTTGCGCAGGCCGTGCACGTAGACCTCGACCGCGTTGCTGGCGATGGAATCGTCGAAGCCGAAGATCTTCTCCTCGAGCTGCGCGCGCGACAGCACCGCGCCGGGACGCGCGATCAGCGGCTCCAGCACCGCCCATTCGCGCGAGGACAGCAGCACCGGCTGCCCGTTGACCGTGGCCTCGCGCGTGGCGGGGTTCAGCGTGACGCCCAGGTGCTCGTAGACGGGCTCGGCCCGGCCGGCGGCGCGGCGCAGCAGGGCGCGCACGCGCGCCAGCAGCTCACCGAGGTCGTAGGGCTTGAGGACGTAGTCGTCGGCGCCGGCATCCAGCCCGGCGATGCGCTGTTCCACCGAATCGCGCGCGGTGGCGATCAGCACCGGGATGCGCAGCTTCACGGCGCGCAGCCCGCGCAGCACCTCGAGCCCGTCCTTGCCGGGCAGCGCCAGATCGAGCAGCAGCAGGTCGTAGGCCTGCGTGCGCAGCACCGCCTGCGCCGTCTGGCCGTCCTTGATCCAGTCGACCGCGTAGTTCTCGGCGCGCAGGACGTCCACCACGGTCTCGCCGATCATGTGGTCGTCCTCGACGAAAAGCAGTCTCATGCGCGCGATTGTGTGGGCCGGGAGAAGGGCGCAATCTGCCCGCGCTCGCTTAGGAGGTGCTTAAGTCCCCGCGTGGCGCTGCGGGCAGACCGCGCCGCCACCGCACGGCGTCCGCCCATGTCGGTGGCCGCCGGGTCATCGAGGCACTGGTGCGGCAACCCGCGCGCCCGTCCGGAGGCGATGCCGGTCAGGGCTTCCAGCCCTTCGCCTTGGCGGCCGCCTCGCCGGCGGCGTCCAGCGTGTCGCCGTCGCGCATCGCGTCGATCGCCTGCAGCAGCGTCGGGCTCAGCGGGCTGGCGGCGGTGCGGTAGCCGCCTTGCTCGCCCTCGCGCGCGTTGCGCCCGTGCTCGAGGTGCGCCACCACCCAGCCGCCGGCCTGCTTGCAGGCGATGCCCGACGACGCGCTGTCCAGCGTGAAGGTGCGGCAGTACTGCTTCGCATGGTCGCGGAAGGTCAGGCCGACGCCGACCTTGGCGTTCGGGTCGAGCACCGTGCCGGCGATGTCCTGCTCCAGCGCGCTGCGCAGCGCGCCCTGCGCGGTGATGGCGCCGTCGGGCGCGACGGCCAGCGCGAGCGTGTCGCCGCCGGCCGCCGGATGCGGCGCGAGCAGGCGCGCGCCGAACAGCACGCCCAGCACCAGGGACGCCGCCATCGCGCCGAACTGCGGCCAGGCCCAGCGGCGCGCGTGCGGCAGCGCGGCGCGCGCGGCGTCGCTGGCGCCGGCGGGCAGCGCCTCGTTCGCGGCGGCGGCCGGCGCAGGCGCCGCGACCAGGTGCACGGGCGCGGCCTTGGCGGCGGCATCGGAGATCGCCAGCAAGTCGAGCAGGCCCGGCGGCATCGGTTCGTCCAGCACCGGCGCGTAGGCCGACTGCAGGCTCGCGCGCAGCGCGCGCTCGCGCGCGACCGCCTGGGCGAGCGCGGGCTCGAGCGCGAGCCGCGGCTCGAACAGCGCGACGTCTTCCGGCGGCATCTCGCCGTCGACGTAGGCCATCACGGCGATGCGATCGGGTTCGTTCAATGCGGACATTGGAAAGCCTCCATCCTGCGGACGTCGGCGCGAGCGCCGGCGGGCGGCCGTGCGCGGCTCATGGCGTCAGGTCTCCGTCGCCCAGCAGGGCCTGCAGCGCGTCGCGGCCGCGCGCCAGCCGGCTGGTGAGCGTGCCGATGGGGATGTCCAGCACCTCGGATGCCTCCTTGTAGGGCAGGCCCTCGACCAGCACCAGGCTGACGGCCATGCGCTGGTCTTCCGGCAGCCGGGCCATCGCCTTCTCGATGGACAGCCGGATGTCGCGGCTGCCGGTCTCGGAATGGCCGACGTGCTCGCCCGCCTCCTCGGGCGCGAGCACCTCGTCGCGGCGGCCGCGCGCGCGCACTTCGTCGATCCAGGCGTTCTTCATGATTCGAAACAGCCAGCTGTCCAGTCGGGTTCCATCCTGCCAATGGTCGAGGTGCTTCAACGCACGCTCGACCGCGATCTGCACGAGGTCGTCCGCGTCTTCCCGGTGCCGGGTGACGGAGCGGGCGAAGCGGCGCAGCCGCGGCAGCAGGGCCGCGATCTCCGCGCGCAACGCAAGGGGCGACTGGCTCATGACATGATGGGAGAACGTCGTGGGGATGGATTTTCTTCCATGCCTGCGACGTTATTCGAACATGAGTCCCAGAACTTGCCGATTCCTTGCGCTGGCGGTCGCGCTGCTGTCCGGCGCCGCCCACGCGCAGTTGCGCCTGCCGTCGCTGGGCACGACGCTGTCGCCGCTCACGCGCTCGCCGCTGGCGCAGCGCGTCGAGCCGCTGGTGGACAACGTGCTGGCGCCGGTCGACCTGGCCGCCGCCCGGCTGGACGAGACGGCCGCCCGCGCCCGGGCGCACCGGCGCGAGCTCGACCGCGACCCGCGCGGCGAGCTGATCGTGCGCGCCGAACTGCTGGCGCAGCCCTCGGGAGCCGCTGCGCGCGACGCGCTGCTGGCCGCCGGCTTCCAGCCGCTGCGCGAGGACGCGCTCGACGGCCTGGACGACGACGCCTTGCTGGTGCTGCGGGCGCCGGCAGGCCTGTCGCTCGCGGATGCGCTCGCGCGGGCGCGAGCGCTCGACCCGGCGGGGGCGTACGACTTCCACCATGTGTACCTGGGCAGCGGCAGCGTGGGCGCGCCAGCGGCAACCGCGCCGGCCGTGCCGGAGCCGCCCGGACGTCCCGTGGCCGCCGGCGCCGCGGCGCTGCAGGTCGGCCTGATCGACAGCGGCGTCGACGTCGCGCACCCGGCCCTGCGCCACGCGACGATCCGGCGCCACGGCTGCACCGACGGCGACCATCCCGCGCCGCACGGCACGGCCGTCGCGTCGCTGATGGTGGGCGAGGCCGCGCACTTCGAGTCGGCGCTGCCGCGCGCCGTGCTGGTGGCCAGCGATGTCTATTGCGACGCTCCCACCGGCGGCTCGGTGGAGGCGATCGCGCGCGAACTGGCGTGGATGGCGAAGCAGCATGTCGCCGTCGTCAACATCAGCCTGGTCGGCCCGCCGAACCAGGTCCTGCAGCGCCTGGTCGAACGCGCGATCGCGCAGGGCGTGCTGGTCGTCGCGGCCGTCGGCAATGACGGGCCCGCGGCGCCCCCGCTGTATCCGGCGTCGTGGCCCGGCGTCGTGGGCGTGGGCGCGGTCGACGGCAGGCTGCGGCTGCTGGCCGAGGGCGCGCGCGGGCCGCAGGTGATGGTCGTCGCGCCGGGCGCGGACATGGTCGCCGCCGCCAGCGGCACGCACGGCTTCGCGCCGGTGCGCGGCACGTCGTTCGCGGCGCCCTTCGTCGCGGGGCTGCTGGCCGCGGACTACCAGTCGGCCTCGCCGGACGGCGCGCGCACGGCCGTCGCGCGCCTGGTCGCGACGGCGCGCGACCTGCCGCAGGCGGCGCGGGACGGCATCGGGCATGGGCTAGTCGCCGAGCGCCTGCGCACCTCGCCGGACGCCGTGGATCTCGCGCGGGCGCGCTGAGTCGCGTTACATCTTTTTTCATCGTCGCCGGAAGAAGGGCGGCGCGGGCGTCGTTCTCCCTTTGCAGGCCGCGAATCGTCGCGGGCCACTCTTCAAAGGTGAACGACATGATCCGCAAGCACTCCCTTCTCCACATCGTTGCCGTCATGGCGCTGTCGGCCGCCAGCGTGGCGCTGTCGCCCTCGGCGCACGCCGGCCTGCTGGGCGGCGGCCACGGCGGGGGCCTCGGCGCCATCGGCGGCGGCCTCGGCGGCGGGCTGGGCGGCAGCGGCGGCCTGAGCCACGCGGGCGGCCTCGGCAACGCGACGAACAACGTCGCGGGCAACGCGGCCGGCAACGCGGCCGGCAACGCCGCCGGCAACCTGGCCACGCCCGATGCGACGCCGCTCAAGGATGCCGCCGGCAACGTGATCGACGCCGGCAAGACCACCGGCCGGGACGCCGCCGCCAATGCCAAGGGCGTGGCCGCCGCCGCCAAGGCGACCGCCGCCAGCGGCGCCGCCGACGGCCGTGCCGCGGCCGGCGCGGGCGCGCAGGGCGCGCGCGACGGCGTGGGTGCCGTGCGATCGGCCGCGGGCAACGCCGGCGGCAGCGTGGAGGGCTCGGCCAACGGCGCGGCCAACGGCGCCGCGGGCACCGCCACCGGCGGCGCGGCCACGTCGCAGGGCGCGCCGGCGGGCGCGGGCAATGCCGCCGGGTCGATCTCGCACGGCACCGCCAGCACCGGCGCACCGGCGGCCACCACGCCGTCGACGACGACCGCACCCGCCACGCCGGCCACGCACTCGATCGCCGGCAACCTCGCGGGCGGCGGCAGCGCGACGGCCTCGCACACGCACGACACCGGTTCGTCGACCACGCCGTCGTCCGGCAGCCGCTCGCTGACCGGCGACGTCGCGGGCAACGGCTCGGCCACCGCCTCGCGCACGCACGGCGCACCGGCCGCGACCACCGACAACGGCGGCACGCCGTCGTCCGCTGGCCGCTCGGTCTCCGGCAACGGGGCCGGCAACGGCAGCGGCGCCGCGACGGCGACGCGCTCGTCCAGCACGGGCAGCCGCTCGCTCACGGCCAACGGTTCGGGCCAGGGCGCGCTGCAGGGCTCGGCGTCGCGCCAGGACGGCGTGAACGTCGGCGCGAACGGCTCGGCGAACGGCTCGATGCAGGCCGGGCACCAGGCGCAGGCCGCCAACTGATCGCGAGCGGCGCGCAGCGATGCGGCCGACCGTGACGCGGCCAGTCCTCACCGGGCTGGCCGCCTTCTTTCGTCCCTTCGTCCAGGCCATGAACCGGTTCGTCGCCCATCCCCCGAAGCCCGCGCCCGGCTGGCTGTGCCTGCTCACGCCGTCCGCGGACATCGTGCCCGCAGGCGAACTCGCCGCGCGGCTCGCCGCCCGCACCGGATCGGCCAGGCTGTGCATCGAGGCGGGCAAGGACGCGCAGTGGGACGAACTCCTGCTGACCCACGCCGACTGGCGCGGCATCGCGCGCGTCGAGCGGCTCGCGGTGGAGGACGACACCCCTGGCGCCCGCGCCCTCGACGCCATGGCGGCATCGCTCGCCGGCGCACGCCCGGCCGCGGGCGCCGACTGGGTAGGGAGCTATGTGGCGAACGTGAAGGCGATCTACGTGTTCCGAGCACTGCCCGCCGCGGACGAGGGCGACGGCTGGGAGGCCGTCGCCGCCGTGCGCAACACGCTGTGGTCGCGCCTGGACGGCATCCTGCAGGCCGAAGGCGGGGGCTTCACCAACGAGAGCGGCTGCCAGGTGGTGTGGCAGCCCACCGGAGAGCTCCGGCCTCAGTGAATGAAGACGAGCCGGCCCGGCCAGGGCTGGTGGAGGGCGTGCTGCCAGGCCCGCAAGGCGGCCGGCCTGTCGACGTTGCCGGCACGATGCGACCGCTCGTCGAGCAGCGCTTGCATCAGTTGCAGGTCGGACCGGGCCACATGGTCGGCCGGCAGGATCGCGGCATAGCGGGTGGCCGCGTCGGCGAACGCCTGGCGTGCCGGGTCGGACGCCGGGGCGCGCATCGCCTGCACCCACTGTTGCTGCGCTTCGCAGCGCCGCACGAGCGCGGAATCGGCGCGGGTGGCATGGCGGTGGACGAGGCAGGCCTGGTTCAACAGGTCCTGCGCCCCGTCCCAGTCGCCGCCCAGGCGACGTGCCACGGCGAGCGACTCGAGCGTGCTGCCCTCGTCGCTCGACTGCGCGTAGCCCTTGATGTCCTTGCCGTGGTCACGCGCCGTCTCGATCAGGGTCGTGCCGGCATCGACGTGACCGAGGCCGAGTTCGGCTTCGCCCAGCGTGCGCCGGACCGTCTCGCGTCGCCGGGGTTCGGCATCGGGCGACTCCAGGATCGCCAGCGCGCGGGCGGCCGCGGCACGTGCCTCGTCGAATCGACCGGCCTTGCGTTCGTTGACCGCCAGCGAGGCCAGTTCGTTCGCCGTGGCGAGGCCGGACTCGGGCAGGCCTTCGAGGTTGGCCCGCTGCACGGCGATGGCCTCGTCGTAGCGGCCGATGGCCGTCAGGGCCTGGCTCATCACCTGCCGCCCGACGCGCGTGATGAGGTGGTGCGGCCCCAGCACGTGTTCCATGTCCGGAACGAGCGCGCGGGTCTGGCGCAGCGCTTCCTCCTCGTTGCCGTCGTAGTGGTAGTTCCGGGCCAGTTGCAGGCGCGCCACCATCAGGTCGGGGGCGCTGAATCCGGGCGCCTTGGCGGCATCGGACAGCAGGCGGCCGAACGTCGCTTCCGCCTCGGGATAGCGCCCCATCGTCGTCAGCGTCTGGCCCATGACGCTGAGCAGGCGCAGGCGGCGCAAGGCATCCCAGGCCGGATCCTCGCCCACCGGCAGCGCGAGCCCTTCCCGTGCGATCTGCAATGCGCGATCGTAGTGTCCCAGCTCCAGCTCGAGGAAGGCGAGCTTCTCGCGCACCGCCACGGCAAAGCGGTTGCGCGGGCCGAACCGGGCGTCACCCAGCCGCAGGCAGCGCTCCAGGTCGACGCGGGCGTCGTCCATGTGCCCGCTGTCCAGCCTGACGTTGCCGCGGTGGAAGAGGGCGCTCAACCCGTCGCGGCTGTCCAGCAGGCCGAGCCGCTCGTAGGTGGCGACCGCGCGGTCCAGGTGGGGCAGCGCGTGGGGGTTGTCGTCCATCTCGTTGTAGATGTCGCCCAGCTCGTCGTCGAGCTGCGCCATGGCGAGCGGCTGGTCGCGCAACGCGCCCTCGATGCGCTGCGAGCCGAGCGCCAACAGCTCCTTGGCGGTGACGTCGCGCCCCTTCGAGGTCGCCGGCGTACTGGCGCGAAAGATCTGCACCAGGAAGGCCTTGACCGCGTTGGCGCGGTCGGCCTCGGCACGCGCCTGGCGCGCCTGCCAGGCGACCGCGCCGGTGCCGCCGGCGATCGACAGCAATGCAACGGCCGCAGCGGCGGCCACGCCGCGATGGCGCCGCATCGCGCGCCCGGCGGCGTAGGCCCAATTGCCGCGCCGCGCCAGCACGGGCTGGTGGCCGCGGTATCGGGCCAGGTCGGCCGCGAGCGCGTCCACCGTGGGGTAGCGCTGGTCGGGTTCCTTGCGAAGCGCCTTGGCGACGATCGCGTCCAGGTCGCCCTCCAGCTGCCGTGCGGGCACCGGCGCGTCCGCGCGCTGGCGCGCCACGCCGCTGGGCGGGCGCGGCTGGGTGTGCAGGACGGCGTGGATCGCTGCCGCCATGGGCAGGCCCGACACGCGCTGCGCGCTCGCGCCCGTGAGCAGCTCGTGCAGCAGCAGGCCGAGCGCGTAGACATCGGTGGCCGTCGACAAGGCTTGTCCGCTGAGCTGCTCGGGGGCGCAGTAGGCCGGGGTGAGGACGAGTTCGGCGGTCGTGGCCGAGCCGGCTGCATCGAGCAGACGCGCGATGCCGAAGTCCAGCAGCTTGACGCGTTCGTCGTCGGTGACCATCACGTTGGACGGCTTGATGTCGCGGTGGAGGACGAGGTGCCGGTGCGCGTAGGCCACCGCGTCGCAGACCGACTGGAACAGGGCCAGGCGTCGAGCCAGGCTGGCACCGTGGCTGTCGCACCAGGTGGTGATCTCCTGGCCGGACACCAGCTCCATCACCATGTAGGGTTGGCCGCCGTCGGCGATGCCGCCGTCGATCAGGCGGGCGATGCCGGGATGATCGAGCCGCGCCACGATCTGGCGCTCGAGCGGGAAGCGTTGCCATGCGGCGATCGAGTCGGCGCGGGCGAGCTTGATCGCGACGTCCTGCTCGAACTGCCCGTCGGCGCGCCGGCCCCGGTAGACGTGGCCCATGCCGCCGCGACCGATCGGCCCGACGACGGCCCATGGCCCCAGGCGGGTGCCGGGAGCCAGGCCGCTGTCAGGGAGCGCGGTGGTGGACAGCAGTTCGGCCGCGGGCCGATCGAGCAGGCTGTCTCCCGTCGCCATGTGGGCGAGCAAGGACCGCAGTTCCGTCGCCAGCGCCGCATCGCCGTCGGCGATGCGCTGCGTGGCGGCCTCGCGCTCGTTCGCGGGCAAGGCCAGCAGCAGGTCGAGCGCGGCTTCGACGCGTTGCCAGCTGATGGCGCTTCGGTCCTCGGGAGTGACGGTGTCGACCATGTCCCGCAGAATCTATCCCAGCGAGCCGTGGAAGCGCCAGTGAAAACGAGCACGCGCGTGCCGCGGCGCCGTTCCCGGCGTCGCAACCGCTGACGAGGCATGTCGACCCCACCGGACACCCTGGCCACCGCCGAACTGCTCGTTCCCGTGCTGTACGACGACCTGCGCCGCCTGGCGCGCAGTGCGCGCTGGCGGGTTTCCGCGGGTTCCACGCTGCAGACCACCGCGCTGGTGCACGAGGCCTACCTGCGCCTTCAGCGCAGCGAAGGGTTCGCCGACCGCCAGCACTTCATGCGCTCGGCCGCGATCGCCATGCGCCAGATCCTCGTCAACCTGGCCCGCGAGGCCCTCGCCGACAAGCGCGGCGGTGGGGCGTCCGAAGTGGCGCTGCACGACGCCCCGGAACTGCCGGCGCCGAGCGCCGAATCCCTGCTGGAAGTGGCCGACGCGCTGGAGCGCCTGGGCCGGTTCAGCGCGCGCCTGGCCCAGGTGGTCGAGTGCCGCTTCTTCGGCGGCTACAACGACGAGGAGACGGCGGCCGCGCTCGGCCTGACGGACCGCACCGTGCGGCGCGACTGGGAGAAGGCGCGCGCGTGGCTGCTGCGCGAGCTGGGCGGCCAGACCGCGGCGACCGAGGACGTCCCGGCCTGAGCCGGGTGGCCCGCTGCCGCCGCCGGCTCGCTCGCGCACGAGCGTGACGGCCGGCGCGCTCACCAGGCAACCTCCGCCCTGCGGGCTGCGGTGCGAGCGCCCTTCGGAACGGCCGGGCGTGCGCTCATGTGGAAACCTCCGCCCTGCGGGCTGCGGTGCGAGCGCCCTTCGGAACGGCCTGGCGTGCGCTCATGGCCCGAACTTCTGGATCGAGCAGCCCGAGGCCATGAACAGCGTCCCGCTGGCGTCGGCGGCGATGCCCACGGTCGATTGGCTGGGCATCGTGAACGAGGTCGGCGAGATCGGGCCCGTCTGCAAGCCCGGCTGCGTCGCCAGCGTCGTGACCACGCCGTCGGCCGTCACGAGACGGACCGCGGAGTAGGCCTGGTCCAGCACGTACAGGCTGCCGGCCGGCCCCAGCGCCAGGGACGTCGTGCCGCCGAAGCGCGCGGCGCTGCCCGTGCCGTCGGCCAGGCCCCCGTGCGTCGGGCCGCCGCCGGCGAGCGTGCTGACGACGCCGGCCGGCGTGATCTTGCGGATGGCCCAGTTGAGGTAGTCCGCCACGTAGAGGTTGCCCGCGGCATCGATGACGACCGCCACCGGCCCCGAGAAGAGCGCCGCCGTGCCCGTGCCATCGGCGAAACCCGAGGCGCTGCCGCCGGCGCTCCCGCCCCCCGCGAAGGTCGTGACGACGCCGGCAGGCGTCATCCTGCGGATCACGTTGTTGTTCGAATCGGCGATGTAGGCGTTGCCGGCCGTGTCCGTCGCGACGCCCTTCATGAAGTTGAAGCGCGCGGCCGACCCCGTGCCATCGACCAGCCCCGGCGAATTCGCGGCGCCGGCCAGGGTCGTCACGACACCGGCCGGCGTGACGCGGCGCATCAAGTACTGGTCTGTGATATCGAGATTGCCGGCGTCGTCCAGCGCGATCCCCAGCGGGTAGCCGAACGATGCGCCCGCGCCGGTGCCATCGACCGGGCCCGCGTTGGACCTGTTGCCCGCCAGGACGCTCACGTCGCCCGCGGGCGTGATCCTCTGCAGCACCTTGGCCTGCGTTCCGATCGCGAGCAGGTTGCCGTTGCGGTCGAAGGCGAGGCCCTCGGCCTGCGGCACGCTGGCGCCGGCGCCGTGGCCGGCGAGCGGGCCGTCCGGGATCGGGCAGACCGCCTGCCCGGCGACGAGCGACAGCGCGCCGACGGCGGTGCAGGTCACGGACAGGTCCGTGACGTCGCCCGGCCCCATCGTGGCGGGGAAGTTGCCCGCGACGGCGCACGCCTGCCCGGCGGGCTGCTGCTGCACCGTGACGCTGTAGCTGCCGTCGAACGCCACCGCGCGGGCGAACGCGAAGGTGGTGGCGCCGGACGCCGGGCTCACCGTGTCCGCGCCGTTGGCCAGCACGAGGCCGCCGGTGGCCAGGCCGGTGATCGAGCCGCTCAGGTGGTAGGCGTTCGCGGAGCAGGTCACCGCGACCGCGTTCACGTCGGCGCTGCCCATCGTTCCCGAGCCGCTGCCCACGCTGCAGGTCGCGCCCGAGGGCTGCGCCTGCACGGCGACCGAATAGCTGCCGCCTTCGGCCACCGGGGAGGCGAACGTGAACGACAGCGCGCCGGCCGCCGGGGCGACCGTGTCGGTGCCATTGCCCAGCACGAGGCCCGTGGACGGCAGGCCGGAGATGCTGCCCCCCAGGCTGTGCGCGAGCACGGCGCAGGTCACCGCCACGTTCGTCACGCTGGCGCCCGCCATCGTGCCCGTGGCGTTGCCCACGCTGCATTGCTCGCCCTGCGGCTGCGTCCTGACGGCGACGGCGTAGCTCGCGCCCGGGGCGACGGCGGTGGGCAGCGTGAAGGCCGTGGCACCGGCGGCCACGGCGAGCGTGTCCTCGCCGTTGGCCAGCACCAGTCCGGAGGCACCCAGCCCGCTGACGGCGCCGCCCACGGTGTAGGACTGAGGCGCCGGGGTCGGCGCGGGCGGCGGCGTGGCGGCGGGCGGCGCGTCGGGCGAACCGTCGTCCCAGCACCCGTGCAGGCTGCCACCGGCAAGGCAGGCGAAAAGAAGATGGACGGCGCGCAGGCGCGTGCCGGGCAAGAGCGTGGATCGCATGATGTCCTCCTGGTCTGATGCCGGCAACGTGCGCGGCCTCAGGGGTAAGAACACCATCGAACGGAAAAGCCGGACATCCGGCGCTGCGCGCCTCAACCCGCCGACAGCGCCGGCTTCTTCTGCACGATCGCGACCGCGTTCTTGACCGCGACGATCTCGGCCAGGATCGAGACCGCGATCTCGGCCGGCGTGCGGCCGCCGAGGTCGAGCCCGACCGGGCCGTGCAGGCGGCCGATCTCCTCGGGCGAGAGGTCGAACAGGGCGAGGCGCTCCTTGCGGCGGGCCGTGTTCGCGCGCGAGCCGAGCGCGCCGACGTAGAAGGCGGCGGACTTCAACGCCTCCATCAGCGCCAGGTCGTCGAGTTTCGGGTCGTGCGTGAGCGCCACCAGCGCGCTGTGGGCGTCGAGCTGCACGCGCTGCACCAGGTCGTCGGGCATCTCGCGGCTGAAGGCGGTGCCGGGGACGTCCCAGGTCACGTTGTATTCCTCGCGCGGGTCGCAGCACAGCACCTCGAAATCGAGCGCGAGCGCGATTGGCGCGACCACCCGCGAGAGCTGGCCGGCCCCGATGATGACCAGCCGCCAGCGCGGCCCGAACAGGGTGCGCATGCGCCGGCCGTCGAAGGCGAAGCGCTCGCCGCGGGCCGCCGGCTCGACCGCGACCGCGCCGGACGCGAGATCCAGCGTGCGGGCGACGAGCTCGTGGCGCGCGCAGCGCTCGAGGATCTCGGTGATCCAGCCGGCGTTGCGCAGCGGCTCCTGCACCAGGCGCAGCGTGCCGCCGCAGGGCAGCCCGAAGCGCGCGGCCTCCTCGCGCGTGACGCCGTACGAGACGAGCGCCGGCGCCGCGACGCGCTCGCCGTGGCGCACGCGATCGATCAGGTCGTCCTCGACGCAACCGCCGGAGACCGAGCCGACGACCGGGCCGTCGTCGCGCAGCGCGAGCAGCGCGCCGGGCGGCCGCGGCGCGGAACCCCAGGTCTCGAGCACCGTCACCAGCCAGACGGCGTGGCCCTGCGCGAGCCAGTCGCGCGCCTGGGAGAGCACCTGCAGGTCGAGGCTGTCCATCGCGTCACCTCGTCGCGAGCCAGGCGGCGATCGCCAGCAGCGCCGCTGCAAGGACGACCACCGCCAGCAGGCCGTTGCGAGCCGGGCTCGCGGCCGCAGGCGATGGCGTCGACGTGGCGTCGGCGCTCAACGAGCCCGCCGCGCCGGCCGGTGGCGCCGCGGCGGCCGGTGGCGCGAGCCGCGCCTCGAAGGCCGTGAAGAAGTCCTCCGCGAGCTTGGCGGCGGCGGCATCGACGAGCCGCGAGCCGATCTGCGCCATCTTGCCGCCCACCGTGGCCCGGGACGCATAGCGCAGCGTCGTGCGCCCGGGCCCGGCCTCGGACAGGTCGACGTCGGCCGACCCCTTGCCGAAGCCCGCGGCGCCGCCCTGCGCGTCGAACTGCAGCGTGCAGTGCTCGGGCGGCCGGACGTCGAGCAGGCGCAGCGTGCCCCGGAACTTCGCGCTGACGGGACCGACGCGCACGGCGACGACGGCCGCGAAGCCGTCGTCGCCCGTGCGCTCGAGCGACTCGCAGCCGGCGATGCAGTCCTTGAGGATCGCGGGATCGTTGATGGCGGCCCAGGTCGTGGCGCGATCCGCGGGGATGAGTCGCTCGCCGGTCAGTTCCATGGTCGGCTCGAAGGTCGGGGCGACGCGGTGGCGGCCTGCAGCGCGCGCCGCAGGTCGGCCAGGCTCGCGAGGTTGTGCACCGGAAGAAAGCGGTCGACGTGCGGCAGCAGCGCCCGCACGCCCGCGGCGCGGGGTTCGAAGCCCTCGAAGCGCAGCAAGGGGTTGAGCCACACGAGCTCGTGCGCCTGGCGCCGCAGCCGCGCCGCCTCCTCGGCGAGGCCGCCGTGCTCGTCGCGGTCCAGGCCGTCGGTCACCAGCAGGACGGCCGCGTTGGCGCCCAGCACGCGGCGCGCGCAGCGGCGGTTGAATTCGGCCAGGCAGCTCGCGATGCGCGTGCCGCCATGCCAGTCGCCCACGCGCTCGGCGACCGCCGCCAGCGCGACGTCGGGATCGCGGTCGCGCAGGCAGCGCGTGATGTCGGTCAGCCGGGTGCCGAACGCGAAGGCGTGGACGCGGACGTGGCGCCGCGCGAGGCCATGGACGTAGTGCAGCATGACCCGCGCATAGCGGTCCATCGAACCCGAGACGTCGAGCAGCACGACCACCGGCGGCAGCTCGCGCCGCGGCCGGGTCGTGGCGGGCACGAGCGTGTCCGGCGCGCGGGCCATGCGGCGCAGCGTGGCGCGCAAGTCGGGCCGGCCGCGCGGCGCGCGCTCGTGGCGTCGCCGCCGCACGGGGGCGACCGGCGGCGGCAGTTCCTCGGCCAGGCGGCTGGCGAGCGCGAATTCGTCGGAGGTCATGGTCTCGAAGTCCGCCCGCTGCAGTCGTTCGCGATCGGAGAACGTGAAGCTTGCATCGAAACGGATGTCCTCGCTCGCACCCGGGTTCGCGGGCGCCGGCGAGCGCTCGCGCCCGGGCGCCAGCGCCTGCGCGAGGCGATTGGAGCGCGCCTCGCGCGGCCGCGTGCCGCGCCCGCTGATCCTGGGCAGCAGTTCCATCAGCAGCTTCTCGAGCAGCTTGGGGTCGCGCCAGAAGGCGTCGAAGGCGGCGTCGAACAGGGGCTGCTGGTCGTGGCGATCGGTCATCACGGCCGACAGCGCGGCGCGCACGTCCTCGCGCCGGTCGAATCCGACGCACTCCAGCGCGGTGACCGCGACGACGACGCGGTCGGGCCCCACGGCCAGGCCCGCCGCGCGCAGCACGCGCGCGAAGTGCGCGACGTTCTCGGCGATCACGCGAGCGCTCCCGCGGCGCGCAGCTCGTCGAGCAGGCGGTTCGAGTCGCCGGCGCGCAGGCGTTCGATGTCCTCCTGGTACTTCAGCAGCACGCCCAGCGTGTCGTGCACGGTGCGCGGGTCGAGGCTGATCGCGTCGAGCGCGACGAGCGCGTTCGTCCAGTCGATCGTCTCGGCGACGCCGGGCGCCTTGAACAGGTCGAGCCCGCGCATGCGCTGCACGAATTCGACGACCTGGCGCGACAGCCGCTGCGGGGCGCCGGGCACGCGCAGGCGCAGGATCTCGAGCTCGCGCTCCACGTCCGGGAAGCCGACCCAGTGGTACAGGCAGCGGCGCTTGAGCGCGTCATGCACCTCGCGCGTGCGGTTGCTCGTGATGATCGTGATCGGCGGCGCGACGGCGCGCACGGTGCCGAACTCGGGAATGGTGAGCTGGTTCTCGGCCAGCACCTCGAGCAGGAAGGCGTCGAAGGGCTCGTCGGCGCGATCGAGCTCGTCGATGAGCAGCACCGGCGACGCCGCCTGCGTCAGGGCCTGCAGCAGCGGGCGCTCGATGAGCATGTCGCGCGCGTACAGCGACTGCGCGAGCCGGGCGCGGTCGACGTCGTGCGCGGCCTCCGCGAGGCGGATCTCGATCATCTGCCGCGCGACGTTCCACTCGTAGGCCGTCTGCGCGATGTCCAGTCCCTCGAAGCACTGCACGCGCAGCAGCCGTGCGTCGAGCGCGCGCGCGAGGGACTTCGCGAGCTCGGTCTTGCCGACGCCGGGCTCGCCCTCGAGGAACAGCGGCCGGCCCAGCTTCAGCGCGAGGAACAGCGCGGTGGCCAGCGATCGGTCGCAGACGTAGTCCTGCGCGGCCAGGCGCGCCGCGAGCTCGTCGACGGACGCGGGCGGCGGGGGCCGCGCCGCATCGCGCTCGCCCTCGCTCACAAGGCGGGCTCCGCCCTGCGGGCTGCCGTGCGAGCGCCCTTCGCAGCGGCGCGGTGGGCGCTCATCGCGCCAGCGCCGCCGCCACCGCCCGCGACGCCATCACGCTGACCATCGCCGCGCGGTACTCGCTCGAGGCATGCAGGTCGGCGTTCATGCCGCCGGGCGACAGGCGCACCGCCTTGGCGGCGTCGGGCGCGAAGTTCGCCGAGAGCGCGGCCTCGAGCTCGGGACTGCGGAAGACGTGGCTCTTCGCGCCCGTGACGGCCACGCGCACGCCGGCCGCCGTCTTCGCGACGAACACGCCCACCAGCGCGAAGCGCGAGGCCGGGTTGCGGTACTTCTCGTAGCCGGCGGCCTGCGGCACGGGAAAGCGCACCGCCGCGACCAGCTCGCCGGGCTGCAGGCCCGTCTCGTACAGGCCGGTGAAGAACTGCTCCGCGGGGATCGTGCGCCGGTCGGTCTGCACCGTGGCGCCGAGGGCCAGCAGCGCCGCGGGGTAGTCGGCGGCGGGGTCGGCGTTGGCGATGGAGCCGCCGAGGGTGCCCATGTTGCGCACGCTCGGGTCGCCGATCCAGCCCGCGAGGTCCGCCAGCGCGGGGATCGCCTGGCGCACTTCGGGCGAGCGCGCGACCGTGGCGTGGGTGGTCATCGCGCCGATGGTCACCGTGCCGCCGTCCACGCGGATGCCCTTCAGCGCCGGGATGGCGCCGAGGTCGACGAGGCGTTCGCTGCTCGACAGCCGCAGCCGCATCGCCTGCACGAGGCTCTGGCCGCCCGCGAGATAGCGCGCGTCGCCCTGGAACGCGGCCGCGGCCGCCTTCGCGTCGGCGGGGCGCTGGTAGTCGAAGTCGTACATGGCGGGACCTCCTCGGCGTTCAGCGGTTGACGGCGCGCCAGACGCGCTCGGGCGTGGCGGGCATGGCGATGTCGCGCACGCCGAGCGCGTCGGTGAGCGCGTTGATGTAGGCCGGCGGCGAGCCGATGGCGCCGGCCTCGCCGCAGCCCTTGACGCCCAGCGGGTTGTGCGTGCACGGGGTCACCGTGTGGTCGACCTGGTAGCTGGGCAGGTCGTCGGCCCGCGGCATGCAGTAGTCCATGTACGAGCCGGTGAGCAGCTGGCCCGACTCCGGGTCGTAGCGGCAGCCTTCGAGCATCGCCTGGCCCAGGCCCTGCGCGATGCCGCCGTGCACCTGGCCCTGCACGATCATCGGGTTGACGATGTTGCCGAAGTCGTCCACCGCGGTGAAGCGCTCGACGCGCACGCGGCCCGTCTCGGGGTCGACCTCGACCTCGCAGACGTAGCTGCCCGCCGGGTAGGTGAAGTTGGTCGGGTCGTAGAACGCGTTCTCGTTCAGGCCGGGCTCGAGCTTGTCGAGGGGGTAGTTGTGCGGCACGTAGGCTGTCAGCGCCACCTGGCCGAACGGGATCTTGCGGTCGGTGCCGGCCACCTTGAACTCGCCGTTCTCGAACTCGATGTCGGAGTCCGCGGCCTCGAGCAGGTGCGCGGCGATCTTCCTGCCCTTGGCGATCACCTTGTCGACCGCCTTGACGATGGCCGTGCCGCCCACCGCCAGCGAGCGGCTGCCGTAGGTGCCCATGCCGAAGGGGACGCGGCCGGTGTCGCCGTGCACGATCTCGACGCTCTCGACCGGGATGCCCAGGCGCGCCGCGACCACCTGCGCGAAGGTCGTCTCGTGGCCCTGGCCGTGGCTGTGCGAGCCGGTGAACACGGTGACGCTGCCCGTCGGGTGCACGCGCACCTCGCCCGCCTCGAACAGGCCGGCGCGCGCGCCGAGCGCCCCGGCGATGTTGCTGGGCGCCAGGCCGCAGGCCTCGATGTAGCAGCTGTAGCCGAGGCCGCGCAGATTGCCGGCCGCCCTCGACTGCTCGCGCCGCGCGGCGAAGCCGGCCACGTCCGCGAGCTCGAGCGCGCGGTCCAGGTGGGCGGCGTAGTTGCCGGTGTCGTAGGTCAGCCCGACCGGCGTCGCGTACGGGAACTCGGTGATGAAGTTGCGCCGGCGGATGTCCACCGGGCTCATGCCGAGGTCGCGCGCCGCGGTCTCCACCAGCCGTTCGACGACGTAGGTCGCCTCGGGGCGGCCCGCGCCGCGGTAGGCGTCCACCGGCGCCGTGTTCGTGAAGACGGCGGTGACCTGGGCGTGGATGGCGGGCGTGCGGTACTGGCCCGCGAGCAGCGTGGCGTACAGGATGGTGGGCACGCTGGATGCGAAGGTCGAGAGATACGCGCCCATGTTGGCGGTCGTCTTCACGCGCATGGCGAGGAAGTCGCCCTGCTCGTTCATGGCCAGTTCCGCGGTCGTCAGGTGGTCGCGGCCGTGCGCGTCGGTCAGGAACGACTCGCTGCGCTCGGCGGTCCACTTGATGGGCCGGCCCACGCGCCTGGACGCCCACACGAGCGCCGTCTCCTCGGGGTAGAGGAAGATCTTCGAGCCGAAGCCGCCGCCCACGTCGGGCGCGATCACGCGGACCTTGGATTCGGGCAGGCCCAGCACGAAGGCCGTCATCAGCAGCCGCTCGACGTGCGGGTTCTGGTTGGCGACCCACAGCGTGTAGCTGTCGTCGTGGCGCGTGTACTGCGCGTTGGCGGCGCGCGGCTCGATCGCGTTGGGCACGAGCCGGTTGTTGGCGAATTCCAGCCTGGTGACCCGCGCGGCGCGCGCGAACGCGGCGTCGACCGCGGCCTTGTCGCCGTGGGACCAGTCGTAGCAGACGTTGCCGGGGACGTCGTCGTGCACCGACGAGGCGGCGCCGGCGGCGCTCTTCAGGTCGACCACCGGCGGCAGTTCCTCGTAGTCGACCGCCACGAGCTCGGCCGCGTCCTTGGCCTGCAGCAGCGTCTCGGCGACCACGAGCGCCAGCTGGTCGCCGACATGGCGCACCTTGCCCTGCGCCAGCACCGGGTGCGGCGGCTCCTTCATCGGCGAGCCGTCCTGGCTGTGGATGAGCCAGCCGCAGGGCAGGCCGCCGACCTTGGCCTCGGCCAGGTCCGCGCCGGTGAAGACGGCGAGCACGCCGGGCGCGGCCTTGGCCGCCGACGTGTCGATGGACGTGATGCGGGCATGCGCATGGGGCGAGCGCACGAACACGGCGTAGCTCTGGCCGGGCAGGACGACGTCGTCCGTGTACTGGCCGGCGCCGGTGAGGAAGCGCGCATCCTCGCGGCGCCTGAGCGGCTGGCCGATGAGGGAGGCGGGCGGCTGCGAGAGGTCGGTCATGGCGGCGCCTCCTTCAGATGGCGGTGGAGCCGACCTGGCCGGACTGGCAGGCCTGCACCGCGCGCACGATGTTGTGATATCCCGTGCAGCGGCACAGGTTGCCATCGAGGCCGCAGCGGATGTCGTCCTCGGTCGCCTTGGGGTTGTCGGCGAGCAGTTGCACCGAGGCCATCACCATGCCGGGCGTGCAGAACCCGCACTGCAGGCCATGGCATTCGCGGAACGCGGCCTGCATCGGATGCAGCTCGCCCGCGGGCGCGAGGCCCTCGATGGTCGTCACGGCGCGGCCCTGCGCCTGCACGGCGAGCATCGAACAGGACTTCACGGCCCGTCCGTCCAGGTGCACCGTGCAGGCGCCGCACTGGGCGGTGTCGCAGCCGACATGGGTGCCGGTCAGCCGGAGCTGCTCGCGCAGGAACTGCACCAGCAGCGTGCGGGGATCGACGCTCGCCTCGACCGCTTTGGCGTTGACGGTCAACGACAGTGGAACGTTCACGGGATGTCTCCTCGTTCAGGCGGGCGCGCGGGCCCCGGGACCTGTGAAAGAACCGGCGTGCCTCGTCACGAGGCGCGTCTGCGCTGCATCTTCCGCGTCCCCGCGGCCGCCCAACACCTAGGCTTTACCCGTAGTCCGGCCCGGGCTCATCAGGGCGCCGTCTCCCGGGTCGCCGCGGCCGGCCAGCGATACGACAGCACGTTCGCCCGCGGATGGCGCTGCTCGCGGACGGCGCCGAGCTGGTTGCCGCCCAGCAGCACGATCTCGTCGCCGTCCTCGCGCACGAAGAAGCCGACATGCCCCTTCCAGCTGGCCGGATCCTCGCGCCACAGCACGGCGATGCAGCCGGGGCGCGGCGCGGCGAGCGGCTCGCCCCAGTCGAGCCAGCTGCGCGCCAGCGCCGAGCCGGTGCCCGCGATGCCGGCCTGGCGCAAGGACCAGCCGACGAAGGACGAGCACCAGTTCGCCTTGTCGTCGTAGCCGGCGATGTCGGTATGGGCGTGGTACGCGGTGATGCGCGGGTTGCTGCTGCCCGGCGGATGGGCGCGCACGCCGGTCTCGGCGCGCGCGATGCGCAGCCAGGGCGCGTCGCGCAGCGTGTCGACGGTCATGCGCAGCGACGTCATCTGGTCGGACCACCACAGGCCCATGCCGGCGATGAACGGGCGCACGGCCTGGCCGTGGCGCACAGGATGGTCGGGCGGCAGCGCGGCCCAGCCGGCGTGCACCAGCGTCACTTGCGTGCCCTCGCGGCGCGGCTCGAACGTGACGGCGACGGTGGTCCTTTCCTGCGGCGCGAAGTTCACGCCGCGCCACTCGATCTCGAGCGCGCGCGGCGGATCCCACGCGGTGACCGTGCCGGTCTGCACGACATGGCCGGCGTCGCCGCCGGGCGCCTCGATCGTCTCGAACAGGCGGCCGCCGAGCCGGCACTCCAGGTGCAGGACGCTGACCTCGCGCGCCCCGCTGCGGAACTTCATGCCGTGGCGCCACCAGCTGTCGATCTGGCGGGTGAAGACCTCGAACGCGATGTCGGGCGGCGCGTCGACGAAGACGCTGGCGCTGACGCGGTCGCCGGCGCTCATCGACGGCCCCGCTCGCGCGCGACGCGTTCGGCCTGTTTCCTGAACGACTGCATCTGCACGCTCCAGAACGATTGCACCTCGTCCAGCCAGGACTGCAGGTCGGCCAGCGGCCGGGCCTCGAGACGGTAGGTGCGGGCGCGGGCGTCGTCGTCGGGGCCGGCGGCGGCGACCTCGTGGATCACGCCGGCCTGGCGCAGCACGCGCAGGTGGCGGCTCATCGCCTGGCGCGACATCGCGAGCGCGTCGGCGATCTCGCCCGCGCGCCGCGGACCATGGCGCAGCAGCCCGACGACCGCACGCCGGGTGGGCTCGGCCAGGGCCTGCAGCGTGCGGTCGAGCGCGCCGCCGTCGACCGCGGAGGAAGCGGCGCGGCGCGTCACCGGGCGGGCTGCTCGCGCACGCGGTGCATGAACCACCACGAGTGGCCCTCGAGGTCGACTGCGCCGTAGCTGCGGTCGCTCCAGTAGTCGTCGCCGTAGTCGTGCGTGGCCGGCTCCGACACGATGACCGCGCCGTGCGCGCGGGCCTGGGCGCAGTGCGCATCGGCGTCGTCGACGAACAGGCACACCGACTGCGTGTTGCGGCCGCCGACGTCCAGCGGGCTGGCATGCCGGGTCTTGAACTCGCGGCCGGGCTCGGCGGCCTCGCCGGGCTTCGCGGCGCTGCCGACGTAGATCATCGCGCTGCCGTAGACGAGCTCGCTGTGGATGATCTCGCCGGGCTCGCCCTCGACCTTCAGGCGAAGTTCGAAGCCGAACGCGTCGCACAGCCAGTCGATCGCCTTGGCGGCGTCGCGATAGTAGAGGCCGGACTGGGCCTGCGGCCAGCCGGCCGGCGGGGACTTGCGCATGGGATGCCTCGCTGGAAGTGGTCAACGAATGGATTAATGGTAAACCGTATGGTTAATCAAAGGCAAGCGCGTCCCGGCCCGATCCCTAGAATGCGCAGCGCCGCTTCATTCCCCGATTCCATGCTGAAGAACCTTTCCCGGCTCGCCGCCGGCACCCTCGTCGTGCTGTGCACCGGCGCGATCGCCGCGCCCGCGAACCGCATGATCCTGCCCGACGACGTCGTGCCGGACGCATACCGCCTCGAGATCACGCCGCACCTGGCCGAGTCCACGTTCGACGGCCGCGTCGAGATCGACGTCGACGTGCGGCGCCGCACGAAGCGCATCGAGCTGGACAGCGCCGACCTGGCCATTGCCAGCGCCCGCCTGGACGGCGAGGCCGGCGCGCCGCGCATGGCGCTCGACGCGAAGCGCCAGCGCGCCACGTTCACCTTCGCGCATGCGCTCACGACCGGCCGCCACGTGCTGCGCATCGCTTACTCGGGCCACATCAACGACCAGGCCGCCGGCCTGTTCCACCTCGACCACGAGTCGCCGCAAGGGCCCGTGCGTTCGCTCTACACGATGTTCGAGGACTCCGACGCGCGCCGCTTCGTCCCGAGCTGGGACGAGCCCGCGCGCCGCGCCACCTTCGAGCTGACCGTGACGGTGCCCGCCGCGCTGATGCCCATCGGCAACATGCCGGTGGCGTCCACCGAGGCGCTGCCCGGGGAGCTCAAGCGCGTGCGCTTCGCCAGGACGCCGCCGATGTCGACCTACCTGCTGTTCTTCGGCCTGGGCGAGTTCGAGCGCGTGCACCGCACGGTCGGCGGCGTCGACGTGGGCGTCGTCGTCAAGCGCGGCGACACCGCGCAGGCGGCCTACGCGCTGGATGCCGCCGCGAAGCTGCTGCCTTTCTACAACGCGTGGTTCGGCACGCCGTATCCGCTGCCCAAGCTGGACATGGTGGCCGGCGCGGGCGGCAGCGTCACCTTCGGCGCGATGGAGAACTGGGGCGCGATCTTCTACTTCGAGCGCGACCTGCTCGTCGACGACAGGCGCGCCAGCGAGGATGACCGCCGCCGCGTCTTCGAGACGGTGGCGCACGAGATCGCGCACCAGTGGTTCGGCAACCTGGTGACCATGGCCTGGTGGGACGACCTGTGGCTCAACGAGGGTTTCGCGTCGTGGATGCAGGTCAAGGCCGTCGAGCAGCTGCACCCCGAATGGACCGGCTGGGCCAACGACGCCGGCGAGAAGCAGCGCGCGATGGACATCGACGCGCGCCGCGGCACCCATCCCGTGATCATGCACATCGACGACGTCAGCCAGGCCGAGGGCGCGTTCGACACGATTACCTACTCGAAGGGCGCGCAGGTGGTGCGCACGCTGGAGGCCTGGCAGGGCGACGAGACCTTCCGCGACGGCGTGCGGCGCTACATCGCCAGGCATGCGTACGGCAACACGGTGACCGAGGACCTGTGGCGCGCGCTGGACGTCGACACGCCGCGCCCGGTGTCCGCCATCGCGCGCGACCTCACGCTGCAGGCCGGCGTGCCGCTGGTCACCGAGCTCGACGCACGCTGCGCGGACGGCCGCACGGTGGTCACCCTCTCGCAGGGCCAGTTCAGCATCGACGCACCGCATGTCGAACGCTGGCGCGTGCCGGTGAAGGTGGCGGTGCTGGGCGGCGGCGAGACGCGCGCGGTGATCGCCGGCGCGGCGCCGCAGGCGGTCACGGTGCCCGGCTGCGGCCCGGTCATCATCAACGCGGGCCAGTCGACCTACGCTCGCGTCCGCTATTCGCCCGCGGGCCTGGACGCGCTGCTGCCCGCGTTCGGACGCCTGGGCGTCGACGACCAGCTCGGACTGCTGGCCGACACGCAGGCCCTCGCGCTCGCCGGCCGCCGGCCGATGGGCGAGCTGCTCGCGCTGATGGACGGCGTGCCGCCCTCGCGCGACAAGCCGGCCGTCGCGCAGCTGCTGGTCGCCCAGCTGGAGGATCTCGATCGACTGCACGACGGGTTGGCGTCGCAGGCGGCCTTGCGCAGCTGGGCGCGGGCGCGCCTCGCGCCGTTCCTGGCCGCCGTGGGCTGGGACGGCCGCCCCGACGACAGCGGCGACGTCCGCACGCTGCGCGTCGCGCTCATCGAGGCGCTGGGCGAGTTCGGCGACCCGCAGGTGCTGGGCCGGGTCGACCAGGCGTTCGCGCGCTACCTGGATCAGCACGACAGCCTGGACGCCGACCACCGCGAGGCGGTCCTGTATGTCGTCGCGACGCGCGCGGACGAGCGCACCTGGGAGCAGTTGCACGGACTCGCGCGGGCGGCCGGCTCGGAACTGGAGAGGGCGGAAGACTACGAGATGCTGGGCCACCCGCGCGATCCGGCGCTGGCGCAGCGCGCGCTCGAGCTCGCGATCTCCGGCGAGCCGCCGACCACGGTGGCCAGTCGCCTGATGCGCGCGGTGGGACGGGTCCATCCCGGCCTGACGCTGGACTTCATCGCCGGCCACTGGGCGCAGGTCGAGCCGCTGTTCGGCGAAGGCGCGGGCGCCACGATCGCCGCGCGCTTCTTCGACACCGGCGCCGACCCCGCGTTGCTGCCGCGCCTGGACGCGTTCGTGCGCGCCCACGTGCCCGCGGCCACGCGCGAGCGCATCGTCAAGAACGCCGCGCTGATACGTTACCGCGCCACCGTGCGCACGCAACGCCTGCCCGAGGCCGATCGCTGGCTCGCGGCGCACGCGCCCGCCGGCTGAGGCGCCGTCGCGCCGGGCCCACGCGATGTAACGGTCCTCCTCGGAACAGGGGACGGCCGCGCCGCCCCGATTGACGCCGCGCAACATTTGGATACGATGAAATCGGATCCGAAACGGACCTCGCGTCGAGGCCCGGATCCGGCGGGGAGCAGGCCCATGGGCACTTCGGCATCGTCATTGGCGGGCAGCCTCACGGCGGGCGAACGCGAGCAGATCCAGCGCGCCAACGTCTCGGGACTGCAGCCCGTCGTCTTCGTGCATGGCCTGTGGCTGCTGGCAGGCAGTTGGCAACGCTGGGCCGAGGCCTTCGAGGAGGCGGGCTACATCGCGCTGACCCCGGGCTGGCCCGGCGACCCCGCCACGGCGGCCGAGGCGAACGCCCACCCCGACGCGATGGCCGGCCAGACGGTGGGCCAGGTGGCCGACCACCTGTCGACGGTCATCTCGCAGCTCGAACGCAAGCCCGCGCTCATCGGCCATTCGTTCGGCGGCCTGCTGGCGCAGCTCCTGGCGGGCCGCGGGCAGTCGCACGTCACCGTGGCCATCGATCCGGCGCCGTTCCGTGGCGTGCTGTCGCTGCCGCTGTCCGCGCTGAAGGCCTCGTGGCCGGTGCTGGGGAGCCTGTCGAACCGCCGGCGCGCGGTCGGCCTGACCTACGAGCAGTTCCGCTTCGCGTTCGCCAACGCCGTGCCCGACGAGGAGGCGCAGGCCCTGTTCGCCGAGTTCGCGGTGCCGGCGCCGGGGGCACCGCTGTTCCAGGCCGCGACGGCCAACCTCAACCCGTGGACGCAAGCCCAGGTCGACACGCTGAACCAGGAGCGCGGCCCGCTGCTGATCATCTCCGGGCAGATGGACAACACCGTGCCGTGGACCGTCGCCAACGCGGCCTACCGGCAGCAGTTGCTCAACCCGGGCCACACCGAGATCGTCGAGATTCCCGGCCGCGGCCACTCGCTGGTGATCGACCGCGGCTGGCGCGAGGTCGCCGACGCGGCGCTCGCGTTCGTGCGCCGCTATGCCGCGCCGGACGCCTTCGACTCGGCCTACCTCGACTACGTCGACACGCCGGTCCACGAGGACGAGGACCGCCGCGTCACCGTTTCCTAGGGCGCGGAAGGCGCGCGGCGGATGACGAGCCGCTGCAGGCGCTTGGCCGAGGCGACGCTGGTCGCGTCCTCGTCGAAGACGATGGCGTCGCCGGGCGCCAGCTCGTTCGTGACGAGCGACTTGTCGAACGCGGCGTAGAGCCGGCCGGCCGGATCGCGCGTGGAGGCGTCGGTCGTCACGCGCCAGCTGAGGTACAGCGTGCCGCCCGGGCGCAGCAGCGACAGCAGCGCGCGCACCGACGGCGCGATCTGCGCGGTGTCCAGGTGCATGATCACCGTCTCGCACAACACGTTCTGCCAGGCGCCGCGCGCCACGCCGGCCAGCTCGGGCAGCGTGGCGAGATCGAACGGGATGCCCGGGTGCGCGGCGCGTGCCTGCGCCAGCAGGCCGGCCGAGGCGTCGAAGCCGTGCACGTCGAAGCCGTGGTCGGCGAGCCAGGCGGCGTCGCGGCCGCTGCCCGTGCCGATCTCCGCCGTCGGGCCCGGCGTGAACCAGGCGCGCAACTGCTCGTACAGGTCCTCGGGCGGCGGTTGCGTGTCCCAGGTGCGGGCGTAGCCGGCGGCGTCGGCGTCGTAGGCGGCGAGGGTGGTGGCGTCCATGTGCAGCGGTGTCGACTTGTCGAGGATCAGGCGTCCACGGTTCCCTTGGCGATGCGCGCCGCCAGCTTCAGCAGCGTGGGCACGCGCTTGCGGCCGTGCATCATGCGCACGCGCGCCTTCGCGGCGCCGAGGTCGATGCCGGCGCAGGTGACGATCAGCGGCGGCGCCTCGTCCTCGCGGAAGACGCAGAACTGGTCGGGCGTGTCCGCGCCCTTGAAGACGGACTTCGACACCGCGATGACGGCGCTGCGCCCGGCGAGCGTGTCGTGCAGGCGGCGCCCGAGGGCGGGCGTGTCCTGCGCGTCGAGGTGCACGAACCCGTCGAGCACGATGGCCTCCGGCTGCAGGCGGTTGGCTTCGAGCAGCTGGATCAGCCACGGCAGGGCGCGCAGGTCGAGCTCGCCCTTGGCGGGCTTGTCGACGTGCGCGATGTCGAGGGTGTAGTGGCGCGTGCCTTCGGCCGCGCCCCAGTCCTCGAACGCGACCGCGCCGACCCGGGCGGTCTCGCCGGCGATGTGGACGTCCATGACGAGTTTCATGGACGCATTCTCGCCGCCAGGCGGCTCAGCGCGCGCGGCCCTTGGGCCAGCGGCCCGCGGCCTGCAGCGGCGCGACGATGCTGGCGAAGGTCTCGCCGGTCTCGGCCACCATCTGCAGGATCTCCTTGGAGTCGTGGCTGGACCGCAAGGCCTCGCGCGCGTGGGCGATGCGCTCGCGCAGGCTGGCCAGCGGCACGCTCATGCTGGGCGGTGCCTCGGCCGCGCGCAGCGCCGGCAGCTTGTTGACCAGCACCAGCAGGTCTTCCCGCGCGTCGAGCAGCCGCGAGATCTCCACGGCCGTCGCCTGCTCGTAGCGCGCGGTCTCCACCAGCTCGACGAGGTCCTGCACGTCGGCTCCGAACTCGTCCACAACCGCCTCGAACTCGCGTTGTTCCATTCTTCTGTCTCCCGGGTGAAGGCGGGATTGTCGGCAGGCCCCGGAGGCTGCGCCAACCCCACGAAACCACGCAAGGGTACGCGAAACGGCGCAGCCGCGCCGGCGCGCCGCTCAGCCGGCGCCGCGCCGGGTCGCCACCAGGGGCTGGACGTTGCCGGCGTCCAGGCGCGGCCGGCCGGGCTCCTCGGCCGCCAGCGGCGCGCATTCCTTCATCGTCGCCAGGCAGCGCTCGGTCAGCCGCTGGTAGGTGGCGGTGCCTTCGCGCTTCCAGCCGAGCTCCTGGTCGCTGAGCTCGCGCAGGACCTTGGCGGGCACGCCGGCGGCCAGCGAACGCGGCGGCACCTTCAGGCCGGCACGGACGAAGGCGCTCGCGGCGACGAAGGCGCCGGCGCCGATCTCGGCCTCGTCCATCACGACCGCGTTCATGCCCACCAGCGCATCGGCGCGCACGACGCAGCCGTGCAGCACGGCGCCGTGGCCGATGTGCGCGTTGTCCTCCAGCAGCGTGTCGGAGGCGGGAAAGCCGTGGATCACGCAGGTGTCCTGCACGTTGCAGCCGCTGCGCAGCACGATGCGGCCGAAGTCGCCGCGCAGGCTCGCGCAAGGGCCGATGTAGGCGCCCGGGCCGACCACCACGTCGCCGATGAGCACGGCGGTGGGGTGGACGTAGGCCGTCGGGTGGACGACCGGGCGCAGGCCGTCGATCTCGTAGCAGGGCATGGGGTTTACCTCAAGACATGGCAACGTCCGGCGTGCGGGCTTGCGCCAGATCAAGGGTGAGTCTAAGATTAACCGACCGGTCGGTCAAAGAATCGACCAAGCCAGCGACGCTGGTGGGGGAGACAACCCTTTTCGAGCGATGGCGGACGCGGGCGATCCCGGCGCCCGTCGTCGCGTCCCCGGCGCCCGCCCCATCCCAGACCGGGGTTCGCAGCAACCCCTCCGAGGCAGCCATGTCCGAACCGATCCTCCTGTCGTCGCCCGACGCGCTGATCCTGGTCGCGCAGCGCGGCGCCGTGCGCACGCTCACGCTCAACCGTCCGGCCTCGCTCAACAGCTTCACGACCGACATGCACGCCGAGCTGCGCGCCGCGCTCGACGCCGCGGCCGCCGACGACGCCGTCCGCGCGGTGCTGATCACCGGCGCCGGCCGGGCCTTCTGCGCCGGGCAGGATCTCAACGACCCCGGCATGGGCGCCGGCGCCGACGGCAAGCCCGACATCGGCGCGGTCATCGAGAAGAACTACCGCCCGCTCGCGCTGCGCATCCAGTCGATGCCGGTGCCGGTGGTGTGCGCCGTCAACGGCGTGGCCGCGGGCGCGGGAGCGAACTTCGCGTTCTGCTGCGACATCGTCCTGGCCGGGCGCTCGGCCAGCTTCATCCAGGCGTTCGCCAGAATCGGCCTGATCCCCGACTGCGGCGGCACCTGGCTGCTGCCGCGCCTGGTGGGCCGTCCCCGCGCGCTGGCGCTGGCGCTCACGGGCGACAAGCTCTCCGCCGCCGACGCCGAACGTTTCGGCATGGTGTGGCAGGTGGTCGACGACGCCGAGCTGCCGGCGCAGGCGCAGGCGCTGGCCGACCGGCTGGCCGTGATGCCGTCCAGGGCCCTCGTGGCCACGCGCCAGGCGCTCGACGCGTCCCAGTCGCTGACGCTGTCGGACGCGCTCACCCTGGAGGCGCACATGCAGGGCGAGCTGGGCCGCGCGCACGACTTCGCCGAGGGCGTGGCGGCATTCCAGCAGAAGCGCCCGGCCGTGTTCAAGGATCGCTGATGCAGACGCCGCAACGCATCGCCGAACGCGTGCGCGACCACATGTGGTCCACCGACCGCGCCTCGCAGGGCATGGGCATGCGCGTCGCGGCCATCGGCCCGGGCAGCTGCACGATGACGATGACGGTGCGCGAGGACATGCTCAACGGCTACGGCAGTTGCCAGGGCGGCCTGCTGACCGCGCTGGCCGACTCCTGCTTCGCGTTCGCGTGCAACGCCTACAACGAGATCACCGTGGCCGCGGGGTTCGACGTGCAGATCGTCGCCCCGGGCAGGCTGGGCGACCAGCTCGTCGCCACGGCGGTGGAAGTGAGCAAGACGGGCCGCCTGGGCGTCTACGACGTCGACGTGCGCAACCAGCGCGACGAGCGCGTGCTCGCGTTCCGCGGGCGGTCCTACACCATGAAAGGCAAGCCCGTTCTTGCCGCGGAGGGTTGAGATGCCTGTGCATGCCGTGCGTCCGGTCGAACTGGACCCCATCGAGCGCGCCAGCCGTGACGAGATCGCCGCGCTGCAGCTGGGGCGCCTGCGCGCCACGCTGCAGCACGTCTACGCCAACGTGCCGCACTACCAGCGCGCGTTCGACGAGAAGGGCGTGCATCCGTCGGACCTGAAGACGCTGGCCGACCTCGCGAAGTTCCCGTTCACCGGCAAGGCCGACCTGCGCGCCAACTACCCGTTCGGGATGTTCGCCGTGCCGCGCGAACAGGTGGTGCGCGTGCACGCGTCGTCGGGCACCACGGGCAAGCCGACCGTCGTCGGCTACACGTCCTCCGACATCGACCACTGGGCCGACCTGGTGGCGCGCTCGCTGCGCGCCGCGGGGGTGCGCCGCGGCGACATGGTGCACGTGGCCTACGGCTACGGCCTGTTCACCGGCGGCCTGGGCGCGCACTATGGCGCCGAGCGCCTCGGCTGCACGGTGGTGCCGATGTCCGGCGGCCAGACCGAGAAGCAGGTGCAGCTGATCACCGATTTCAAGCCCGACGCGATCATGGTCACGCCGTCGTACATGCAGGTGATCTGCGAGGAGTTCCGCCGCCAGGGCATGGATCCGCGCCAGATGAGCGTGCGCGTGGGCATCTTCGGCGCCGAGCCCTGGACGGAGGCGATGCGGCGCGACATCCAGCAGACCGCCGATATCGACGCCGTCGACATCTACGGCTTGTCCGAAGTGATGGGCCCCGGCGTGGCCAGCGAATGCGTCGAGACGCAGGACGGTCCGGTCATCTGGGAAGACCATTTCTACCCCGAGATCATCGACCCCGAGACAGGCGAGGTGCTGCCCGACGGCGAAGAGGGCGAGCTCGTCTTCACGACGCTGACCAAGCAGGCCTTTCCGGTGATCCGCTACCGCACGCGCGACCTCACGCGCCTGCTGCCGCCGACGGCGCGCAGCATGCGCCGCATGGGCAAGATCGTCGGCCGCTCCGACGACATGCTGATCATCCGCGGCGTCAACCTGTTCCCGACGCAGATCGAGGAGATCGTGCTGGCGCACGGCGCGCTCGGCGGCCAGTACCAGCTGGTGGTCACGCGCGAGGGGCTGCTCGACCAGGTCGAGGTGCTGTGCGAGCTGCTGCCCACGCACGTGGCCGCCGACCCGGGCGCCGTCGGCCGCGAGCTGCAGGAACGCATCAAGACGCTGACCGGCGTGAGCACCGCGGTGCGCGTCGGCCCGCCCGATTCCATCGAACGCACGCTGGTCGGCAAGGCGCGCCGCGTCGTCGATCAACGCAGGAAATAGCCAATGCGGGGTCAGGTCTTGAACGTTGCGCGGCGGGGCGATCGCGATCGGGCGGGGCCTCCGCGCGCAACTTTCAAGACCTGACCCCAGAGCTCAGGGCCTCCGCGCGCAACGTTCAAGACCTGACCCCAGAGCTCAAAGACCTGACCCCGGCCAGCGCCGCAACATTCAAGACCTGACCCCCAGCACGAATCGAGAAGGAGTACGACATGTACACCCAAGCCATGGACACCGCGCCCAAGGAAGAGCGCGTCGCCATCCGCAATGCGGACGAGGTCGTCGCCGAGCAGGCCTTCGAGGCGGCGCTCGACGACGAGGGCTTCATCGAGGCCAAGGACTGGATGCCCGAGCACTACCGCAAGACGCTGGTGCGCCAGATCAGCCAGCACGCGCACTCCGAGATCGTGGGCATGCTGCCCGAAGGCAACTGGATCACGCGCGCGCCGACGCTCAAGCGCAAGGCGATCCTCCTGGCCAAGGTGCAGGACGAGGCCGGCCACGGCCTGTACCTGTACGCGGCCGGCGAGACGCTCGGCACCTCGCGCGACCAGATGCTCGATGCGCTGCACACCGGCAAGGCCAAGTACTCGTCGATCTTCAACTACCCGACGCTCACCTGGGCCGACGTCGGCGTGATCGGCTGGCTGGTGGACGGCGCGGCCATCATGAACCAGATCCCGCTGTGCCGCTGCTCGTATGCGCCGTATGCCCGCGCGATGGTGCGCATCTGCCGCGAGGAGTCGTTCCACCAGCGCCAGGGCTACGACGCGCTGCTGACGATGATGCAGAGGGGCACCGATGCGCAGCGCGCGATGGTGCAGGACGCCACCAACCGCTGGTGGTGGCCCAGCCTGATGATGTTCGGCCCGCCGGACGACCAGTCGCCCAACACGGCGCAGTCGATGCGCTGGGGCATCAAGCGGCTCACCAACGACGAGCTGCGCCAGAAGTTCGTCAACGCCACCGTCGAACAGGCCAGGATCCTCGGCGTGTCGCTGCCCGACCCCGACCTGAAGTGGAACGAGGCGCGCGGCGCCTACGACTTCGGCGCCATCGACTGGACGGAGTTCTGGCAGGTCGTCGGCGGCGACGGCCCGTGCAACAAGGAACGCCTGGCCGAGCGCGTGGACGCCTGGAACGACGGCGAGTGGGTGCGCGAGGCGGCCCTCGCCCACGCCCGCAAGCTGGCCGCCCGCAACGAGAAGGCCGCGGCCTGATCACACGAACATCGAAGAGAGCAACGACATGACCGCATCCGCCACCGATCTCGCCAACGCCAACGCCAACGCCAAGGTCCAGGCCCATGAGTGGCCGCTGTGGGAGGTGTTCCTGCGCCCCAAGGCCGGCCTCGACCACAAGCACTGCGGCAGCCTGCACGCCGCCGACTCGAAGATGGCGCTGCAGCTGGCGCGCGAGGTCTACACCCGCCGCCAGGAAGGCATCAGCGTGTGGGTCGTGCGCTCCGACCAGATCGTCGCGTCCGACCCGGCCGACAAGGCGATGCTGTTCGATCCGATGGAGGACAAGGTCTACCGCCATCCGACCTTCTACGAGCTGCCGCCCGAAGTCGGCCACATGTGAGCGACGCCATGAGCACCTCCTTCGCCCCCTTGCCGACGAGCGCGAGTCCCAGCGCCGCGGCCGCCTCGGCGACGACCGAGTCCATCCGGTTCGCGCCGACGCCGCAGCAGACCTACCTGATGCGCATCGGCGACAGCTGCCTGATCCACGCGCAGCGCCTGGCCGAATGGAGCGGCCATGCGCCGATCCTCGAAGAGGACATCGCGCTGACCAACCTCGCGCTCGACCTCGTGGGCCAGGCGCGCGCGCTGCTGACGCACGTGGGCCGCCAGACCGGCTTCGACGAGGACCAGCTCGCGTTCCTGCGCGATGAACGCGCCTTCTTCAACTTCACGATCGCCGAGCTGCCGGGCCGCCGCGCGGGCCGCGACTTCGCCGACGCCGTCCTGCGCAACTTCCTGCTGTCCGCCTGGATGCACGTGTCGTGGGCCAAGCTCGCGCAGTCGGGCGACGCCGAGGTCGCCGCCATCGCCGGCAAGGCCGTCAAGGAATCGCGCTACCACGTGGCCCACGCGGGCGACTGGGTGGTGCGCCTGGGCGACGGCAGCGAGGATTCGACGCGCCGCATGCGCCAGGCGGTCGATCGCCTCTGGCCCTACACCGCGGAGCTGTTCGAGACCGATGCCGTCGACACCGCCGCGGCCGAGTCCGGCCTCGGCCCGGTGCGCGCGGCGCTGCGCGTGGGCTGGCAGGCCATCGTCGAGCCGGTGTTCGCCGACGCCGGCCTGAAGATCCCGGCCTCGGGCGCGTTCCGCTCCACCGGCTCGCGCGGCGTGCACAGCGAGCACATGGGCTACCTGCTGGCCGAGATGCAGGCGCTGCAGCGCTCGTTCCCGGGCGGGCAATGGTGAGTGCGATGGCGGCGCCCGGGCCCTCCTCCGCACGCGTCGCGCGGGCGTGGGAGGTGCTGCACGGCGTGCTCGACCCCGAGGTGCCGGCGATCTCCGTCACCGACCTCGGCATCGTGCGCGGCGTGATCGAGCATGACGACGGGCTCGAGGTGCTCGTGACGCCGACCTACTCCGGCTGCCCCGCGACCGAGGTCATCGAACAGGCCATCGCCGCCGCCATCGACGACGCCGGCCTCGGGCCCGCGCGCGTGACGCAGCGGCGCGCGCCCGCCTGGACGACCGACTGGATCACGCCGGAAGGCCGCGAGAAGCTGCGCGCCTACGGCATCGCGCCGCCGGGCGCCTGCGCCTCCGATTCGCCGTCCGGGGGTCGCACCCGAGGACCGGCGAGCTCTCCCCCCGGGGGCAGCGACGGGAGGAGCGAGGGGGCCGTCCATCGCATCCGGCTCATGGCGCGCGATGTCGCCTGCCCGCGCTGCGGCAGCGCGCGGACCGAGCGCTTGTCGGCCTTCGGCTCGACCGCCTGCAAGTCGCTGTACCGCTGCCTCGCCTGCCGCGAGCCCTTCGAGCATTTCAAACCCCTCTGAGCCATGGCCGTCGACACCCATTTCCATCCGCTGAAGGTGCGCTGCGTGCGCCCCGAGACCGACGAGGCGATGGTCGTCTCGTTCGACATCCCCGAGGAGCTCGGCGACCGCTTCCGCTTCACGCAGGGCCAGTACCTGACGCTGCGCCAGCGCATCGCGGGCGAGGAGGTGCGCCGCTCGTACTCGATCTGCGCGGGCATCGACGACGGCGAGCTCCGCGTGGGCGTGCGGCGCGTGCGCGGAGGGCGCTTCTCGAACTGGCTGGCCGAGAACCTGCGCGCCGGCGACACCATCGACGTCATGCCCCCGCAGGGCCGCTTCTTCGTGCCCATCGACGCGAGCGTGCACCGCAACTACCTGTGCGTGGCCGGCGGCAGCGGCATCACGCCGATGATCTCCATCATGCGCACCGTGCTCGCCAACGAGCCGGGCAGCCGCGTGACGCTGGTCTACGGCAACCGCCGCGCGGCGTCGACGATGTTCAGGGAAGAACTGGAAGACCTGAAGAACCGGTACGTCACCCGGGTATCGCTGCACCACGTGTTCTCCGAGGAGCGCGTGGATTCGCCGCTGAACCAGGGCGTCCTCGACCGCGCGAAGCTGGGCGAGTTCCTGCAGGGGCTGATCAGGGCCGACCACATCGACCACGCCTTCGTCTGCGGCCCGTTCATGATGAACGACGAGGCCGAGGCCGCGTTGCTGGCCGCGGGCGTCGCGGCCGACCGCATCCACATCGAGCGCTTCGGCGTGCCGATCCCCGCCGACACGGGCTTCGGCGCGCAGGCCGCGCCGGTGCCGGCCCCGGCGCCGGGCGACGCGGCCGACGCGCAGCTCACCGTCGTGCGCGACGGCGTCACGCACCAGATCGAGTTCCACGAGGCCGACAACAACCTGCTCGACGCCTGCGCCCACGCCGGCCTCGACGTGCCGTACTCCTGCAAGTCGGGCGTGTGCGGCACCTGCCGCGCGCACCTCGATTCCGGCGAGGTGCGCATGACGCGCAACTACGCGCTCGAGAAGCGCGACCTCGACGCCGGCTTCATCCTGACCTGCCAGGCGCACCCGACGACGGCCGAGGTGAAGATCTCGTTCGACCACCGCTGAAGAACGGCATGCCTCCGACCGTCGTCCGCGCGCTGCCATGCAAGGGATCTGGCATCTCCTCGGATCGCGCTGCCCGGTTGCATGACAATCGGCAGCTTCGCCGCGATTCGAGGCAATGCCCGACCCCGGTTTCGCAGGAACGCGGGGTCAGGCATTGCCTCCGTCCGCGGCCGAGCTCCCGGCCTTCGCCGACCGCGCGGCGCGGACGAAGGAGATGCCAGACCCCTCGCCTCTGCGCTCGCGTGCAGACGAACTTCCAATCGCAGCACTGATGGCCCGCACCCGCTCCGCCACCTACGACGACCAGCGCGACACCATCCTCGCGCAGGCGGCCAAGCTGTTCGCGGAGCAGGGCTACACCGCCACGTCCATGAACGACATCGCCGCGGCCTGCGGCGTGTCCAAGGCCGGCCTCTACCACTACTGGCGCGACAAGCGCGAGCTGCTGTTCCAGATCACCGCGGGCCACGTCGCGCGGCTGGAGCAGTTCGTCGCCGAGGTGCTGCAGGAGACGCGCGAGGCCGACGCCGACACGCGGCTGCGCGCCCTGATCCTGCGCTTCGTGCGCGAATACGCCGACGCGCAGAACGAGCACCGCGTGCTGACCGAGGACGTGCGCTTCCTCGAGCCCGACGAGCGCGCCCGCGTGCAGGAGCCGCAGCGCCGCGTCGTGGCCGCCTTCGCCGACGCCATCGCGGCCGTGCGCCCGAACCTCGCGCGCAACGAGCTCGACCGGCCGCTGGCGATGCTGCTGTTCGGCATGATCAACTGGATGTTCACGTGGCTGCGCCCCGATGGCAGCCTCACCCACGAGCAGATGGCGCCGCTCGTGGCCGACCTGTTCTTCGGCGGCCTGGCCGCGGTGCGCAAGCCCCGCGGCGCGGCGCGCCGGGATGCCGCTGTACCTTCCCTCACCGACTGACAAGCTGATTGATGGAGACGATCGAGATGAACAAGAACCGCTTCCCGTTCCGGGCCCTCGTGGCCGCCGTGCTCGCGCTGGCCGCCGGGGCCGCGCTGGCCGACATCAACGTCGGCGTCACGGTGTCGGCCACCGGCCCGGCCGCGTCGCTGGGCATCCCGGAGAAGAACACGATCGCGCTGATGCCGCAGGAGATCGCCGGCCAGAAGGTGCACTACATCGTGCTGGACGACGGTTCCGACACCACCAAGGCCGTCAGCAACACGCGCAAGCTGATCACCGAGGACAAGGTCGACGTCATCCTGGGCTCGACCGTCACGCCCAACTCGCTGGCGATGATCGACGTCGTCTCCGAGGCGCAGGTGCCGATGATCTCGATGGCCGCGTCGGCCAAGATCGTCGACCCCGTGGACGCCAAGCGCAGGTGGGTGTTCAAGACGCCGCAGAACGACATCATGATGTCGCTGGCGATCGCATCCCACATGAAGGACCACGGCGTCAAGACGGTGGGCTACATCGGCTTTGCCGACGCCTACGGCGAGGGCTGGTACAACGAGTTCTCCAAGGCGGCGGCGCTCAAGGGCATCACGGTCGTCGCCAACGAGCGCTTCGCGCGCAACGACTCGTCGGTCACGGCGCAGGTGCTCAAGCTGCAGGCCGCCAAGCCCGACGCGATCCTGGTCGGCGGCTCCGGCACGCCGGCCGCGCTGCCGCAGATCACGCTCAAGGAGCGCGGCTACACGGGCCTGATCTACCAGACCCACGGCGTGGCCAACGCCGACTTCCTGCGCGTGGGCGGCAAGAACGTCGAAGGCACCTACCTGCCCGCGGGCCCGGTGCTGGTGGCCAGGCAGCTGCCGGCATCGAACCCGGTGCGCAACTCCGCCATCGACTACGTCACCAGGTACGAGGCGATGTACGGCAAGGACACGGTGTCGACCTTCGGCGGCCACGCCTGGGACGCCGGCAGGCTGATGGCCGCGGCCGTGCCCGTCGCGCTGAAGAAGGCACAGCCCGGCACGCCCGAGTTCCGCGCTGCGCTGCGCGACGCGCTCGAGAACGCCAAGGACGTGGCCGGCGCGCACGGCATCTTCAACATGAGCCCGACCGACCACCTGGGCCTGGACCAGCGCGCCCGCGTGATGGTCAAGATCGAGAACGGCGCCTGGAAGGTCCAGCCGTAACGGTTCGCGGCCCAGGCCGGCGTTCCAGCAGAAGACATCGCAACTGGAGGACATCGACATGAGCCAACCGAGCCCGCACGGCCGCCCGAAGGGCGGGAGCGCCCTCCCGGAGGGAAGGCGCACGACGCCAGGGGAGCCGACATGAACCCGCTGCAGAGCTACATCGGCGGCCGCTTCGTGGGCACGCGCGCGGGCGCGGCGCTCGCGAGCGCGGTCGACGGCCGCACCGTGGCATTCGCGCACGCCGACGAGATCGATTTCGGCGAAGCCGTCGACCACGCCCGCCGCGTCGGCGTGCCCGCGCTGCTGGCGCTCGACTTCCAGCAGCGCGCCGCGCGGCTGAAGGCGCTGGCCAGGTTCCTGATGGAGCGCAAGGAAGACCTGTACGCCATCTCCGCGCACACCGGCGCCACGCGTGCCGACAGCTGGATCGACATCGAGGGCGGCGCCGGCACGCTGTTCGCGTACGCCAGCATGGGCAGCAACGAGCTGCCGTCCGGCAACCTGATCCACGAAGGCCCGGCGATGCCGCTGGGCAAGAAGGGCCAGTTCTCCGGCACCCACGTGCTGGTGCCGCGGCGCGGCGTGGCGGTGCACATCAACGCGTTCAACTTCCCCGTCTGGGGCGCGCTCGAGAAGTTCGCGCCGACCTTCCTGGCCGGCATGCCCAGCATCGTCAAGCCGGCCACGTCCACCAGCTATCTCACCGAGGCGATGGTGCGCCTGGCCGTGGAGTCGGGCCTGCTGCCCGAGGGCGCACTGCAGCTGGTGGTGGGGCCGACGGGCGACCTGCTCGATCGCGTCGACGGGCGCGACATCGTCACCTTCACCGGCTCGGCCGACACCGCCGCCAGGCTGCGCGTGCGCCCCAACCTCATCGCCCACAGCGTGCCGTTCAACGCCGAGGCCGACTCGCTGAACTGCGCGGTGCTGGCCGACGACGTGACGCCCGACGACGTGGAATTCGATCTCTTCGTCAAGGAGGTGGCGCGCGAGATGACGGTCAAGGCCGGCCAGAAGTGCACCGCGATCCGGCGCGCGATCGTGCCGCGCCGGCACCTGCAGGCCGTCACCGAGCGGCTGAAGGCGCGGCTCGCCAAGGTCGTCGTCGGCGATCCGTCGCTGGAGGGCGTGACGATGGGCGCGCTCGCCTCGCGCGACCAGCAGCGCGATGTCGCCGAGCGCGTGGCGCAGCTGGCGCGGGGCAACACGGTGCTGTTCGGCGGCCATGACCCGGAAGCGGGCGGCTTCGCGCCGCGCGGCACCGGCACGGACCAGGGCGCGTTCTTCGCGCCGACGCTGTTGCTGTGCGAGCGCCCCGACATGCAGTCCGCGGCGCACGACGTCGAGGCCTTCGGACCCGTCAGCACGCTGATGCCCTACGACGAGTTCGACGAGGCGCTGGCGCTCGCCGAGCGCGGGCGCGGCAGCCTGGTGGGCACGCTGGTCACGCGTGACCCGCACCGCGCGGCGCACGCCGTCGGCCGGCTGGCGGCGCTGCATGGCCGCATCCTGGTGCTCGATCGCGACGCCGCGGGCGAATCCACCGGCCACGGGTCGCCGCTGCCCGCGCTCAAGCACGGCGGCCCGGGCCGTGCCGGCGGCGGCGAGGAACTGGGCGGCATCCGCGCCGTCAAGCACTACCTGCAGCGCGCCGCGGTGCAGGGGTCGCCGACGATGCTGGCCGCCGTCACCGGCGAGCACGTGAAGGGCGCGGCGGTGCACGAGTCGGGCGTCCATCCGTTCCGCCACGCGTTCGAGGACCTGACCGTGGGCGACTCGCTGCTGACGCACCGCCGCACCGTGACCGACGCCGACATCGTCGCCTTCGGCGGCATCTCGGGCGATTTCTTCTACATGCACTTCGACGAAATTGCCGCAAAGGCATCCCCGTTCGGCAAGCGCATCGCGCACGGCTACTTCGTGCTGTCCGCCGCGGCCGGCCTGTTCGTGTCGCCGGGTGAAGGCCCGGTGCTGGCGAACTACGGCCTCGACACGCTGCGCTTCGTCAAGCCGGTGGGCATCGGCGACACGATCCGCGCGCGCCTGACCTGCAAGCGCAAGATCGACCGCAACAAGGTCGGCGCCGATGGACGCGGGCAGGGCGTGGTGGCGTGGGACGTCGAGGTCACCAACCAGGACGGCGAGATCGTGGCGAGCTACGACATCCTGACCCTGGTCGCGAAACGCGAGAATTGACAGCCCCCTCGCTCCTCCCGTCGCTGCCCCCCGAGGGGGAGCTCGGATCGGCTCGGATGCGATCCTCGCCTCCCGACATGACGGCCCCCTCGCTCCTCCCGTCGCTGCCCCCCGAGGGCGAGCTCGGATCGGCTCGGATGCGATCCTCGCCTCCCGACATGACGGCCCCCTCGCTCCTCCCGTCGCTGCCCCCCGAGGGGGAGCTCGGGTTGGCTCGGATGCGATCCTCGCCTCCCGACATGACGGCCCCCTCGCTCCTCCCGTCGCTGCCCCCCGAGGGGGAGCTCGGGTTGGCTCGGATGCGATCCTCGCTTCCCGACATGACGGCCCCCTCGCTCCTCCCGTCGCTGCCCCCCGAGGGGGAGCTCGGATCGGCTCGGATGCGATCCTCGCCTCCCGAAGCGCACTTCGGGAGCCATGACCCGTTCGGCCGGCGTGCACTGTCGAGCTCTGGCACGCGCCTTGCACGACGGGGAAGTCCCCGCGTCGCCTGGCTGAGGGTATATACAGTTATCTGCTAGAATGTCGGATGGCGCGAGGAAGGACGTGCGGCTCTCCGGCCAAGCGTACGCGCCCTGTTCCTATCCCGGAAGGATCATCACTCGATGTCGAAGCAAGAAGTCAAGACCACCCTCGGCGCCGATGGCCTGCGCTATCGCTCCAAGGCCGCGGGTTCCCCGTTCGCAGCCACCGGCGCTTTCGGCGCCGCCACGATGTCGTGCTTCCTGTGCGGCAAGCATCGTCCCCGTGCCCAGCTCAAGACCCGCAAGCTGCTGGGCCGCGCCCAGTCGGTCTGCGCGCCCAACTGCAAGGAAGCCGACGCTCCCGCGGCTTGATGCCTGACGGCGGGGCGCCGGTCGGGCTCCGCCACACGCTTCACGAACGCACGCCACCCGGCGTGCGTTTTGTTTTGGAGGCTTGCCTGGCCTGTCCGGGCGCTTTCGAGGCCGAAACCTCCGCGAATGCGCCGGGCGCGCACGGGCCGGCGCGCTAAGCTGGACGCGTCATCCACTCGGTCCACCGCGATGCCCGCCCTCGATTCCGCCCTGCTGCATTCCACGCTGCGCGACGAACTGCGCGCCGCCTGGCGCAAGCTCCACGCCGAACATGGCGCGGACCCACTCTACGGCTTCGGCGTCTACACCACCGACTCTGCGAGCTATCTGATGGTCACGGCGTTCAGCGAGAGCGGCCTGGAGGCGCGCGTGGCGCAGTCCGTGGCCGACTTCGGACCGGCCGGCCGCCATGCCGAGCTGCGGCAGTTCGCGCTCGACAATGGCGGCACGCCGGACGACCCGGCGTTGCAGCGGCAGTCGCTGCGCTGGAGCCCGTGCGATTCGCCGCTGCACGAGTGCGGGGCCGGCCTGCTGCCGCGCTCGGACGAGCTCGTGCGCGAGCTCGACGTCGAGGGGCGCTGGAGCGACGACGCGGATCTCGACGACGACGAATTCGAAGAGGCGCTGGAACAAGGGGATCCCGAGGTCGACGAGGTCTTCCGGATCATCCTGCACGTCCTGAAGGAGCTCGATCTCGAGGGCGTGTTCGGCCACGGCCCGGAGCGCCATCGCCTCGTGCTGTCCATCTGGCAGGGCGACCAGTCCAACGAGTCCCGCCACGCGTTCGCCAAGGCGCTGAACCCGCCCTCAGTGGCCGCCCGATTCGGCCGCGAGTTGAACGATGCGGCCTTTGCCTACGATCGCCTCTTCCACGGGGCCGATGCGGTGCGGGAGGACGATGTCTCCGAGTGACCCCGGCGTGCCGCCGGACTGCCGGCATCCGGCCGGCGTGCTGCGCCCCGTCATCGATCCCAACCGCTGCGAAGGCAAGGCCGCGTGTGCGGCCGAGTGTCCGTTCGACGTCTTCGTCGTGCGCCGGCGCGAGCGCGCCGAGCTGCCGGGGCTGACGCTGCTGGGCGCTGCCAAGTGGTGGGTGCACGGCGGCCTGCAGGCCGAGGCCGTCCAGGCTGACCGGTGTCATGGCTGCGGTCGGTGTGTCACCGCCTGTCCGGAGAGTGCGATCACGCTCGCCCGGGTCACCGGCATCGTGCCCGGGCCGTGAATCCTGCGGGAAGGGGGCATCCGTCGCGGTCGCACCGATCGAAATCCATGGCCCGTCCGGGCCGCCGCGGCGTCGTCCTCGCCGACAATCGGTGCGGGCTCGCGACCGTCGATGGCGGGCCCGCCATTGCGACCCCCTGTGACACGCTCCGACCCATACGCTCCTCCGTTGAGTCCTGACGCTGACCCGCTGCCGGTGCCCGACAGGAGCAGCATCCGCCGCAGCCAGCTGGCCGTCGCCTCGCTGTTCGGCGCGCTCGGCTTCAGCTACGGCACCTGGACCTCGCGGCTGCCCGCGCTCAAGGCCAACCTCGGCCTGAGCACCTCGCAGGTCAGCGTGATGATGCTGTCCGCGGCGCTCGGCGCGCTCTTCTCGTTTCCCGTGACGGCCGCCGCGCTGCACAGGCTGGGCTCGCGCGGCGCCTGCCTGCTGTCCGGCGTGCTGCTGGCCGCCGGGCTGGTGGCGCTCGGCATCGCGCCGAGCTGGCTCGCGGCCTGTGTCGTGATGGGCGCGTACGGCGTGGTGGCCAGCACGCTGGACGTCGCGATGAACGCGCAGGGCGTCGAGGTGGAGCGGGCCACCGGCGAGGCGGTGATGTCGCGGCTGCATGCCGTCTTCAGTCTCGGCACCATGTGCGGGGCATTCTTCGCGTCGGGCATTACCAGCGTCACCCCCTCCCTGCCGCTGCATTTCGTCGTCGCATCGGCCGGCGTGCTGGCCGCGGTGCTGCTGCCGCGCTCGGGCCTCGTCGCGGACGCGAAGCCGATCGAGGGCGGCACCCGCTCGTTCGCGCTGCCGCGTGGGACGGCGCTGCTGATCGGCGCGATGGCCTTCCTGGGCATGATCGCCGAGGGCTCGATGGTGGACTGGTCGACCCTGTACCTGCGCGAGCGCGCCGGCGCCTCGCAGCAGGCGGCGCCGCTGGGCATCGCGAGCCTGCAGGGCGCCATGCTCGTCACGCGCTGGTTCGGCGATCGCGCACGCGTGCGCTGGGGCGCGCGCAAGCTGCTGTTCGCCGGCTCTCTGCTGGCGGGGGTCAGCCTGGCGGCGGCGCTGCTGATCGGCGGCGTCGTGCCGGCGCTGGTGGCCTTCGGCCTGTTCGGCATCGGCGTGGCCACGGTGTCGCCCTGCGTGTACGCGGCGGGTGCGCGCGAGGGCGGCGTCGCGCTGGCGGCGGTGATGACGCTGGGCTCGCTGGGGTTTCTCGTCGCGCCGCCCCTGATCGGCGCCGTCGCGCAGGCGACCAACCTGTCCTGGGGGCTGTCCGTCGTGGCGGCGGCGGCGTTCGCGCTCGCCTTGCTCTCGCGGCGCGTGCGGTGGGATTGACGGCCCGCGAGTGAACGTCGGGCGGTCGGGCCGATCGGGACCCGCCCTCCACCGCGATCGCGGATCGGGCGCTCATCGGCGGCGCCTGCCTGCAGGCAACAGGCCCGGTCCCGCGTCAATCAACGCTCGAACAGCAGCACGCGCCACCGCGTTTCGGCCGACGACGTCGGAATCTCCTCGCTGCGCAGGAGCGCCAGGCCGGCGTCGGCGAGCAGCGCCTGGACCCGCTCGGGCGCATGGTTGGCGAATGCGCGGCCGTCGGGGTCGTGGCCGTCGACCAGCCTGTCGGCGAGCATCTCGGGCAGCGCCAGCAGCAGGCGGCCACGCGGCTCCAACACCCCGGCCAGTGCCTCGAGCGCCGCCGGCAGGTCGTCGGGCGCGAGGTGCATCAGCACGGCGCAGCACACGACCGCGTCGAACCCGCCGCCGAAGGGCTGGCCGAGGCCCGGGAGGCCGGCGGCGGCGATGCGGCCGGGCAGGCGGGGGTCGCGTGCGAGCGCGCGGGCGCGCATCGCGTCGTTCGGCTCGACGCCCCAGGCGTCGAAGCCCATGTCCAGCAGCGCGACGACATCGCGGCCCTTGCCGCAGCCGACGTCCAGCACGCGCGCGCCGGGCGCGAACGACGCTTCGAAATGGCGCGAGATCGCACTGCGCGCCGCCTCGGCGCCGTCGAGCTTGAGGCTGCGGGCCTCGAGCGCCGTGCCGCACGCGGCCTGGCTGCGCGTCATCTGGTGCACGAACCAGACGGCGACCGCGATGATGGCCACCCACGTGGCCAGGCCCAGGACGATCAGCGCCCACTCCTTGCGGGTGAAGGCCGCGCGGCGGGCGGCGAAGTGGGGCATGTCGAGGCGTCGTCCGGGCCGTTCAGAGCAGGCGCATGTCGGCGCCGGCCGGTTCGGCGGAGCCGACAGGGCGCGGCGGCCAGTTCTGCGCGGCGTTGTAGATCAGCAGCCCGCCGACGATCGTGCCGATCGGAAAGCCTGCCAGCATCAGGACGCCGACCACCATCGAACCGGCCTTCGCGAGGCCGCTGCGCCGTCGCGCACCCGCCGCGAGCGCGGCGTGCACCGCGACGATCGTGCCGAAGATCGCGGCGAAGCCGGCGAACATGGCCCAGTTCGGATGCTGTCCGATGCCGACGAACACCAGGATGAACGCGCCGATGACGCCGTAGATCCACGCGATGACGCGGTGGATGTTCTCGGTGACGTCGGCCGGCCGCGAGGCGTCCTTCTTCGGGTTCCAGTCGTTCGAAGTCGACATGTCTGTTCTCCCCCTGTCGTGTCGTGCGCGCAGCTTAACCTGCGTCGCTCGGCCGACCGGTTGGCGCGCAGTGCCTTTTTGCACGCGCCAGGCCTGCGAAGGCGGCGCGCGGGACAATCGGTTCATGTTCCTTCGAATGCCCTTCGCGCGGACGCCCGACGTCCTGCGCACGACGGCCTGCGCCGTCCTCGCCATGCTGGTGCTGTCCGCCGGCGCCGCCGATCCAGCCGCCACCCCGCCGTCCCCGGCCGGCAAGCCCGTCACCGCGATCGATCCCGACGAGCTCGTGTTCGACCGCACCCAGTCCGAGTGGTCGCAGGCCTACCTGCAGTGGGTCGCCGCATTCCCCCGCGGCAGCAGCCCGGTTTCGGACGCCACCGGTGCGCTGTGCGCCGCCAAGCAGTCCGGCGAGGTGTGGTTCCTCGCGAGTTCCGACGGCACCGCGCCCGTGGAGCGCCAATGCGTGGTGCCGGCCGGCAAGACGCTGTTCGTGCCGGTCGCGAGCGTGCTGGAGCGTTCGGGCAATCGCGAACCGGACTGCGCCGCGATGGCGCGCGTCGCGGCCACCAACCTGACGCATGTCAACGCCATGTCGCTGGTGATCGACGGCCGGCCGCTGGACGAACTCGGCGCCTACCGCCAACCCAGCGGCGGCTGCTTCGCGCTGGGCCTGCGCCTGTCGCCCCGGCAGGACGCAAGGCAGGCCGTCTCCGACGGCTGGTTCGCGATGCTGCCCCCGCTGGCGCCCGGCCCCCACACGATCGTCGCGCGGGCGCGCTTCGACAGCACGGTGCTGTCGACCACCTACCAGCTCGACGTCCACTGACCCTGCAGGTGCAGCCATCGGCCCTGCCCGCTCGCCCTCGCAAGAGGCGGCGCACCGGGGCCGGATGCCCTGATCTCCGGCGCTGCCGCTCACCCATGCGGAGAGCAGTTCAAGGGAGCGGCGGATCCGGCTCCGCCGGGCCGCTCGCGGCTCGCCCCTCGGGGGCAGGGAGCGCGCGCGAAGCCTCCCCTCCGGGGGGAAGCGACCGTGGGGCTCACAGGTCCGTGCGCCGCTCGATGATGCGCGAGATCAGTCCGTACTCGATGGCCTCTTCCGGGCCCATCCAGTTGTCGCGCTCGATGTCGATCTGCACCTTCTCGAGCGGATGCCCCGTCTCGCGGGCGATCACGCGCGCGATGCGCTCGCGGGCCTTGATGATCTCGCGCGCCACGATGGCGATGTCGGTGGCCTGGCCGCCCGCGCCGCCGCTGGGCTGGTGGATCAGGAAACGGGTCTGCGGCAGGCAGAAGCGGCGCTCCTTGGGCACGGCCAGGAACAGGTGCGTGGCGGCGCTGCCTACCCAGCCGGTGCCGATCATGCGCACCGGCGCGCTGATGAAGCGCACGACGTCGTGCACCGTGTCGCCCGACTCGAGATGGCCGCCGGGCGAGGACACCAGCATGTCGATCGGTGCGTCCGACGCCGCGTCGAGCGCGATGAGCCGGCGCACGGTGTCGGCGGCCGTCTGGTCGTTGATCGCGCCGAACACGAGCACCGTGCGCGACTTGAACGCCTTCTCTTCCAGGAAGGAACTGCGGGCGTCGGCGTTGGTCGCGGGCGCGGGAGGGGTTTCCATGTGCATTTGTCGAGCTCCGGGGGTCGTCTTGGTCGATAGCGCGAGCGTACCTCGACTCGAGCCGGCGCGACGCCGCGCGGGCAGATGCCCCGGCGCGTCGCCTGCCCGGCGGCACGAGCGGCGACGGCGGGACGCCGGGTCGCCCCGTCGTTCCGCCGTCCAGGACGACGTGGGCGGCGGCTACTTCAGCAGCTGATCGATGATCGCCGCCTTCGGGCTGCCCCAGCCGGTCACGAGGTCGAAGTTCGTGCCCGCCTTGTAGCTGCCGGACGTGCCGCTGGTCACGTCATGGAAGCCCGTCGAATAGCTGGACGTCACGTTCTGCGCGTAGATCTTCGGGTTGAAGAAGCCCACCGGCGCCTTGCCCGTGCTCGCTGCCTGCTGGTTGGCGAGCGCGACCAGGCCGGCCCACATCGGGGCGGCGAAGCTGGTGCCGCCGTAGGTGTTGGCCTGGCAGGTGGTCTGGTTGTCGCAGGTGTAGAACGTGAAGTTCGCGTTGGCCGCGACGTCCGGGCCGTTGCGCAGCGTGGTCGAGCCCTTGTTGGCCGTGGTGATCACGCCCGAGATCTGCTGCCAGCTCGGGATCGCGACGCGGTCGGGCGAGATGCCGCCGCCGGAATCGACCCAGGCCGTCTCGGACGCCCAGGCACCGCCGGCGCTCGCGGTGACGAGGTCGGTGCCGCCCACCGAGATGATGTGCGCGTCGTCGCCCGGCCAGGCCTCGGCCGCGCCGCTCTTCTTCCACGTCGAGTTGTCGCCCGAGGCGACGAAGAAGGTCTGGCCTTGCACGGCCATCTTCTCGAAGTACGGGTCGAGCGTGCTCGCGTCGGCCGGCGTCCAGCCCCACGAGCAGCCGATCGCCAGCGCCAGCGGGCTGTGCGTGGTCATCGCGCTGATGATGGCCGTGTCGGTCGAACCCACGTACATCTCCAGGCCGGCGAGGCCCGGCGCCATGCCGAGGGCCTGCGTGATGTCGAGCTCCTGCTCGCCGTCGTCGCAATTGTTCTTCGCGAGGCACGAGGTGCTGGTGCCGTCCACCGAGATCAGCGTCACCGGCACCTGGTTGGTCTGGCCGATGTTCTTGTAGTAGGTGTCGAGGTCGGCCAGGTCGGTGCCGTAGTACTCGAGCAGCGCGACATGCTGGCCCGCGCCCGTGAGCGCGCCGTTGCCGTAGTAGGCGGCGCGCATGTCGCTGCCCGTGAACGAGCCCGACGGCCCCGAGCCGGTGGTGGCGTGGCTGACGACCGCGTCGAGCGAGATGCCCTTGGCCGCCGCGTAGTCGCTGCGCTTGACGACCTTCGGATGCGGGACGGAGAAGTTGTCCAGGCCCGAGACGTGCCACAGCTTGACGGCCATGTCGGTGGTCGGCTCGCGGTCCGGCGAGAAGAACACGCGGTTCTCGCTCGGGTGCTTGTAGTTGCGCATCGTCACATGGAACGCGGCCTCGACCTTGTCGATGGTGCCGCGCACCTGCAACTCCATGCCGTCGCGCGAGCCGCCGGTCACCCGCAGGCCGCGCTCTTCCATGTAGCGCAGCACCGTGTCGTAGTCGGCCTGCGTGGGGCCGAATCGCTCAGTGAACTGCGCCGGCGTCAGGTAGTGGTGGAACATCGGGCTGTCCGGATCGGACACCGCCTGCGCCAGCGCCTTCAGGCCCGGGCGGTCGCGCACGGGCAGCACGACGTCGAGGTTCATCACCTGCGTCGGGGCCGGACTGCCCACCATCTGCGCCTCGCCGCCCTTGATGGCGGCGTGGACGTGCTTCGTGTGCGTGCCCTCGGCGTGCGCCGCGTTCCCGAGCGCCAGCGCTGCGGCCAGCGCCAGCGACGTGGCCAGCGGATTCCGTGTGACTTCCGGTCGGATCATTCGAAACTCCAATATCTGCGAGTGAAAGGGCCAGGCCGCGCCTGGGGTCACGCAATATAGGTTTGATGGCGCATCGGCGAGGAGTCATCGGAAACGCGCATCGCGTTTTCCCGCGAGTATCTGGCGTTGTTTGAATACCAATCGACCGGGGATTTGGCGGCCATCTCCCTCCTGCTCGCAGGTGGACGGCGCGAGGCGGCGACGACGGGATGTCGACAGTGGTGCTTCGCGCGTCACGCGCGGGCGCAGGCGGCAGGCGCGGACGCGTGCCATGCGCTCGTTCGGTGCGTGCCCGCGCTTGCCGGTGCAGATATTCGTGGAACTGGGTGGAACGCCCCGGCGGGCATTCAAGGAATCCTGCGCAATACCCCGAACCGGGTAGTCGGGATGAAACTGTCTGGAATCTTTCCAGCGCCTGAATATTCGAGTTTGGCGGCGGGTCATGGCGGCGCCGCTGCGCTCGCCGCCGAGGCGCGCGATTTGCCGTCCGGTGGGTGCGGTCCCCCGCAGCGTGTCTCCCGCCGCGATGTACAAGGCGGCAGCGCACTGCTCACTGCTGCTCCCGCAACCCCGTCCGACACCCAGGAGTTCCCATGGCGTCTTCCCGCATCACCCTCACCGCCGCCGACGGCTTCCAGTGCCCGGCCTACGTCAGCGAGCCCGCCACCAAGCCGCGCGGCGCGATCGTGGTGCTGCCGGAGATCTTCGGCGTCAACGCGCACATCCGCGGCGTGGCCGACCGCTTCGCGTCCGCAGGCTACCTGGCGATCGCGCCGTCCACCTTCGAGCGTGCCGAGCGCGGCGTGGAGACGGGCTACGGCCCGGACGACATGAAGCGCGGCAGCGCGCTCAAGGCCGTCATCGAGGCGCTGCCGGCGCCGGGCGTGCTGCAGGACATCCAGGCCGCCGTCGAACGCGCCGGCGAGTCGGGCCGCGTGGGCGTCGTCGGCTATTGCTGGGGCGGGCTGCTGGCGTGGCGCGCGGCGGAGCAGGTCAAGGGCCTGGCCGCGGCCGTGACGTACTACGGCGGCGGCATGACGATGGGCAAGGAGCCCGACCGCAAGCCGGCCGTGCCGACGCTGTCGCACTTCGGCGAGCTGGACAAGCACATCAGCCTCGACAGCGTGAAGGCCTTCGAGCGGAAGCATCCCGAGGTCGAGGTGCACCTGTACGCCGCCGACCACGGCTTCAACTGCGACCAGCGCGGCTCGTACAACGCCGGCGCCGCGGCCACGGCGCTGGAGCGCACGCTGTTCCATTTCGCGAAGCACCTGGGGTGAGGACCGAGGAGCGCACGTTCCCACCGGCGGCGCGCGGGCGATTTGACAAGTCGGGGCCCGGCCCGCGGGCGGCGTTTCCTCGGGCGGCATTCGACACCGGACTCCGCGGCGGCCCGGCGCGCCGCTGGAGCGGCCTCAGTCCTCGAGCGCGATGAGCTCCGCCACCGTCTGGCGACGCCGGATGACGCGCGCCGTCGCGCCGTCGACCAGCACCTCGGCCGCCAGCGGTCGCGTGTTGTAGTTGGAACTCATGGAAGCGCCGTAGGCGCCCGTGTCGTGGAAGACGAGCAGGTCGCCGATCTCGGCCGGCGCGAGCGCGCGCGGCTCGACCACGCCGCCCGCGTCCTGCGTGAACACGTCGCCGGACTCGCACAGCGGCCCCGCGACGACCGTGGGACGGCGCTCGGCGGCCTGGCCGAGATCGGCGCGCACCGCGGCGTTGGCGCGCGGCAGGACGCTGATGGCATGCCAGCCGCCGTACATCGCCGGACGAACCAGCTCGTTGAATCCGGCGTCGCACAGCACGAAGTGGTTGGTGCCCATGTCCTTGACGGCGCGCACCTCGGCCACGAGGGCGCCCGATTCGGCGACGAGGAAGCGGCCCGGCTCGATCTCCAGGCTCACCGGATGGCCCAGCTCCGCGGCGAGGCGGTGACGCGCGTCGTTCCACAGGCTGAAGTAGTGCGCGGTGTCGACCACCGGCTCGCCGGCGCGGTACGGGATCGACAGGCCGCCGCCGGCGGAGATCGCCGTGACGTCGTGCCCGCGCGCGACGACGTCGCGCACATGCGTCACCATCGCATCGCACACGCGCTCGAGGTGGCCGTAGTCGACGCCCGAGCCGATGTGCATGTGCAGGCCGACGAGGCGCAGCCCGTGGCGGGCGATCACCTCGAGCGCGGCGGGAATGTCGGACGGCCAGATGCCGTGCTTGCTGTGCTCGCCGCCGGTGTTGGTCTTGCGGCTGTGGCCGTGGCCGAAGCCCGGGTTGATGCGCAGCCAGACGCGATGGCCGCTCGCGCGCTCGCCGAGGTGGCGGCCCAGCTGGGCCAGCATGTCGACCGAGCCGGCGTTGACGGGAATGCCGTGGCGCGCGACGAGATCCAGCGTCGCGCGGTCGATCTCGTCGGCCGTGAACACGATGCCGGCGTGTTCGTCGGCCGCGTCGTAGCCCGCGTGCAGCGCGCGCTCGATCTCGCCGGCCGACACGGCGTCCACCCGCACGCCGAGCCCGCGCAGCAGCCGCAGCACGTGGGTGTTGGAGCAGGCCTTCTGCGCGAAGCGCACCGTGTCGAACATGCGCAGGCGCTCGACGCGGGCGCGGATGGTGTCGGCGTCGTAGACCCACAGCGGCGTGGCGTGGGCCTGCGCCAGCGACTGGAGCCGTTCGGCGGTGAAGGTGGCGGGGGCGGGGTGCTGGAGCGTCGTCATGACCACCATGCTGCGCTCGAGCGACATATCAGTCCAATACTTAGATTTGCCTGGATCTTTCATGTTTGATATGGTCGAGCGATGTCCGGCCCGTCCCTCCTCACCCATCGCCACGTCGAGGTGTTCCGTGCCGTGATGACGGCCGGCAGCGTCACCGGCGCGGCCGCGGCGCTGTTCACGTCGCAGCCCACGATCAGCCGCGAGTTGTCGCGCATGGAGCGGCTGCTGCGCCTGGTGTTGTTCGAGCGCCTGCGTGGCCGCCTGCAGCCCACCGCGCAGGCCTATGCGCTGTTCGAGGAGGTGCAGCGCTCGTATGCCGGCCTGGAGCGCGTGGCCGACACCGCGCTGCGCCTGCGCCAGTTCACGCAAGGGCAGTTGTCGCTCGCGTGCCTGCCGGCGTTCTCGCATGCGCTGATGCCCGGCGCCTGCGCGCGCTTCCAGGCGGCGCATCCGGGCGTCAGCATGTCGGTCAACCCCTGCGAGTCGCCGTTGCTGGAGGAGCGCCTGGCCGCGCAGGCGCACGACCTCGGCGTGACCGAGCACGACACCGTGCTGGCCGGCGCCCAGCCGTCGCCGCTGCTGGAGCTCGACGAAGTGGCGGTGCTGCCTGCGGGCCACCCGCTGCTGGCGAAGAAGCGCCTGGCAGAGGCCGACTTCGCCGGCCAGGACTTCGTCAGCTTCCACCCGCGCGACCGCTACCGGCAATGGGTCGACAAGGTGTTCGCCGAGGCCGGCGTCGACCGCCAGCTGGCAGTGGAGACCGACAGCGCCGTGGCCGTGTGCGCGATGGTGCGGCACGGGCTGGGGCTGGCGATCGTCAATCCGCTGACGGCGCTGGCGCTGTCGGGCCCCGAGTCCGGCATCGCCGTGCGGCCGCTGTCGTTCGCCGTCCCGTTCCGCGTGTATTCGGTGCGGCCCGCGCACCGGCCGGGCAATGCGCTGGTGGCACGCTTCGAGGCGGCGCTGCAGGCCGAATGCGACGCGCTGCGCGAGGCGATCGCACACAGCTGGGAGCGTCCCGCGCGCGGCCGCCGCACGCGCAATGGCTGAGTTCGCAAGAAGCGAAGCGCTCGTTGGCGAGCCGAGAACCCGCGACGCGGCGAGGGCCGGCCCCAGGCCCTAGAGTGAGGCCATCGCTGCCGCCGCAGTCCCCGAAAGGTCCCGCATGACCGCCAAGCTCGATTCCGCCCAGCTGCCCGGCTTGCTGTCCCAGCTCCCGGGCTGGTCGCTCGACTCGAAGGCGTCGTCCATCTCGCGCCACCTCGAGTTCGCCGATTTCAACGAGGCATTCGCCTTCATGGCGCGCGTCGCGCTGGCCGCGGAGCGGCGCAACCACCATCCGGACTGGTCGAACTCCTACAACGTCGTCGACGTGACCTTGACCTCGCACGACGCCAAGGGCTTGACGATGAAGGACATCGAGCTGGCGCGCTTCATCGACCGGACGGTATCGGGCTCGGGCGCCGCGGCCTGAGCTCGCGCACACGCTCGCGCAGGCGCGGCCGGGCGACGGCGCGTCGCGCGTGACGCACCCTCGCGGGCGCGCGGCACGCGCGAGCTTCGTTCAGCGCTGGCGCGCGGTGCCCGCCATCACGTCCACCATGTGCACCTCGGGCGTGCCGCCCAGCAGCGACAGGCCGGTGATGCCCAGCTCCCTCGGGATCTGGCCGGTGAGGTGCGCGAAGCGGGCACCGGTGTCGGCGAATGCCGCGAAGGTGCCGAAGTGGCTCTCGTCGTACTGGTTCGCGAACCAGGCCAGGGTGCCCGATTCCTTCTCGACCAGCGGCGCGCAGTCGCGCATCATCCGCGCGACGTCCGCTTCCTTGCCGGGCTTCGCCTTGAAGCGCAGCACGAGGCCCTTGGTGACGCCCGTGAGCGCGGTGGGCATCTTGCAGCCGAGGATCTCGATCTTCGTGGTGCGCGGCGCGGCGGTCATCAGCTTGTGCTCGGCGGCGAAGATGTGCTGGGCGGCCTCGCCCGTCAGATGGGCCTCGCGGCCGGCGTCGTCGTCGAAGCACGAGTACACGCCGAACTCGCCGCGCATGTAGCGGATGCCGAACCACGCTTGCGTGGCCTTCTCCCAGGAGACCTGGGTGGCGAGGTCCTCGAGGAACGTGTCCATCGTGTCCTCGTCGGTCTGCGATTCGAAGCGAAACAGCAGGGCTTTGGTGATCATCAGTGTCCTTTCGGGTTCTCCGGACGGCATCGCTGCAACGACCGTCGCTTGAGACATATCCTACCCAGGAAAAAAGCCGACTGCGCGGGTGTTGTCCCTGGGCGACTTTCGGCGTCGGCGCGCGCTGGACGACCGGCTGGCGCCCGGGCGCTTCCGGCGAGCCGGCCGGCATTTCGCGGCGCGGCGGACGTCGCCCTGGAGTGCCCCGGCGCGCTCAAGCCGCCACGGGCGCCGGCGCGATCAATTCCTCGATCGGCGCCGGCTCATGCAGCAGGTAGCCCTGCGCGAAGTCGACCTCCATCGCCTTCAGGCGCTCGAGCACCGCCGCCTTGTCGACGAATTCGGCCACCGTCGTCAGCCCCATCACCTTGGCGACGTCCGCGAAGCAGCGCACGGCGACCTCGTCCAGCGGGTCGTCGACCAGGTCGCGCACGAACTGGCCGTCGATCTTGAGCGTGTCGACGCGCAGCGTCTTGAGATAGCCGAACGACGCCGCGCCCGCCCCGAAGTCGTCCAACGCCACCTTGACGCCGAACGCCCGCACCTGGTCGATGAACGCCGCGGCATCCGCGATGTTGGTGATCGCCGCCGTCTCGGTGATCTCCAGGCACAGCGCGCGGCACAGCGCGGGGCCGGCGTTGGCAAGCACGTCGAGCGCCCAGCGGTGGAAGCTGTTGTCGCCCACCGACTGGCCGGACAGGTTCACGCTGAGCTGGCCGATGCGCGACGGGGCGGGCAGCGCCTTCATCCAGTCGATGACATGGCGCAGCACCCAGCGGTCGATGCGCGAGGCGAGATGGAAGCGTTCGGCGGCCGGCAGGAACGCGCCGGGCGCCACCAGCGCGCCGCCGTCCTGGCGCATGCGCAGCAGCACCTCGGCGTGCACGCCGTCGCAGGCGTCCTTCAGCGGCGTCAGGCGCTGCGCGTACAGCACGAAGCCGTCCTCGTCCAGCGCGTGCTCGATGCGCGTCGTCCACTGCATCTCGAACTGGCGCTCGCGCATCGCCACGTCGGTGTCGAACCAGGTGTGCACGCGGTTGCGGCCCGCCTCCTTGGCGGCGTAGCACGACGTGTCGGCCGCCTGCTGGATGGCCGCGGTGGCCTGCCAGCGACGGTCGACCGGCACCAGTCCGATGCTCATGCCGATGCGGAAGCGCCGCTCCTCGTGCACGAAGCGGAAGTCGTCCATGCGGTCGCACAGCTTCTGCGCGACGCGCTGCGCCTGCGCCACGGTGCAACGCTCCATCAGGATCGCGAACTCGTCGCCGCCGAGCCGCGCGATCGTGTCGCGCGTTCGCACGCTGTCGGTGAGCATGCGCGCGACCTGGGTGAGCAGCTGGTCGCCCACCGAGTGGCCGCAGGCGTCGTTGACCAGCTTGAACTGGTCGAGGTCGATGTAGAGCAGGGCATGCTCGCCGCCGCTGTCCTGCGCGCTGGCGAGCAGGCGGCCGAGGCGGGCCTCGAACTCGGCGCGGTTGACGAGTCCCGTCAGCGCGTCGTGCGTCGCACGCCAGCTCATCTCGCCGGTGAGGCGGCGCTGCTCGCTGACGTCGTGGAACACGAGCACCGCGCCCAGCACCGTGCCGTCCTCGCGGCGGATGGGCGCGATCGAGTCCTGGATGCCGAACTCCTCGCCGTTGCGCGACAGCAGCAGCGTGTTGTCCGAGCGCGCGACGCGGCGGCCCTGCTCGAGGCAATCGCGCACCGGATCGGCCGCGGGCTCGCGCGTCTTCTCGTCGACGATGTGGAACACCTGCGTCAGCGCGCGCCCGATCGCCTCCGGCGAGGTCCATCCGGTCAGGCGCTCGGCCACCGGGTTCAGCCAGGTGATCTGGCCGCGCCCGTTGGTGGTGATGACGGCGTCGCCGATGGATTCCAGCGTGACGCTCAGCAGCGAGCGATCCTCCGCAAGGTTGGTCGCGAGCTCGCGCAGCTCGGTGATGTCCCAGTTCGCGCCGATCAGGCGGATCGGCTTGCCCGAGGCGTCGCGCATCGCGCGCGCCGTGCCGCGCAGGTGGCGGATGCGGCCGTCGTCCAGGACGATGCGGTAGTCGCGATCGAGCAACTGGTCGCCCTGCGTGGCCTGGCGGATCGCCTCCTGCAGGCCGGGCAGGTCGTCGGGATGGACGCACTGGGCCCACAGCGCGATGGGGGCGGCACGGCCGCCGCTGGTGTCGCCGAACAGCTGGTACATGCGGGCGTCCCAGATCAGCTCGCCGCTGGCGATGTCGAGATCCCAGATGCCGATGCCGCCGCTCTCGGTGGCCAGCGCCACGCGGTCGTTGATCTCCTTGATCTGGAGGCGCTGCGCGATCTTGTCGCTGATGTCCTGGAACGCGCCCACCAGGCGCACCGGCGCGCCGCCCGCGAGCTCGGCCGAGCCGACCGCGCGCACCCACAGGCGGCGGCCATCCTGGCGCACGAAGGGCAGTTCCATGTCCCACGGCGTGCCGTCGGCCATCGCCTGCTGCACGGCCTGCTCGATGCGCGGTCGCGATTCCGGCGGGAAGAACGCGAAGGCGCGCTCCAGGTCGGGCTCGTAGTCGTCGTCGACGCCGTGGATGCGCCGCGTCTCGCGCGACCACACGACGCTGCCGCTGGCCAGGTCCACCTCCCAGCCGCCGACGCCGGCCATCCGGCCGGTGCGATCGAGGAACTGCGTGCTCTTGCGCAGGGCTTCCTCCTGCTGCTTGCGGTCGGTGATGTCGAAGGTGACCGACAGGTAGCCGACGATGCGGCCGTCGGCGTCGACGTCGGGGATGAGGCTCTGCTGCACCCACTGCTGCTCGCCGTTGACGAGCGCCGGCACCTCGAAGCGGCGCAGCTCGCCTTGCAGCGCGGCCTCGACGTGCGGCGCGATCCAGGCCCATTCGTCCTCGCCGCGGAAGGCGCGGTGCGACATGCCCACCAGCATCGCCGGGTCGATGCCGTACAGGCGCCGCAGCTGTTCGTTGGCGTAGCTGCAGATGCCGTCGGTGTCCATGCGCACGATGGTGGCCGGCAGGTTGTCGGTGATCGTGCGCAGCCGGCGTTCGCTGTTGGCCAGCGCCAGCTCGGCCTTCTTGCGCTCGGTGATGTCCAGCGACATCACATAGAAGCCGTCGACGTCGCCGCCCGCGCCGACGTCGGGCACGTAGCTGACCATGAACGTCGACTCGGGCTGCCGGCCCATGCCGCGACGCTCGAAGTGCATCTGCCGGCCGGCCAGCGCGCCCGCGATGTACGGCTCGAGCTCGTCGCGCGTGTGCTGCCCCAGCATCTCGGCGATCGTGCGGCCCAGGTAGGCCTGCGCAGGCACGCCGGCGATCGTCTCGAACGCGGCGTTGGTGAAGCGGAAGATCTCGGTCTTATCGATGTAGGCGATGCGTGCGGGCATGTTGTCGGCGATCGCGCGCAGGCGCCGCTCGCCGAGCTCGAGCTTCGTGCGGCTGTCCACCAGCGCCGCCGTCATCGCCGCGCGCACCTTGAACTCGCGCAGCGCGACGATCGCGCCACAGGCCACGAGGACGGCCAGCAGCAGCAGCGAGACGCCGGCGCCGGCCTCCGCGGCGTGGCGTGCGTCGCGGCCGGCGGCCAGGCGCTCGTCGAGGCGCCGGCCCTCGGTGGCGGCCATCGCGTCGGCGAAGCTGGCGATGTCGTGCCGGATCTGGCGTTCGTCGGCATCGTGCGGCGGCCTGGCCGCGCCGCCCGCGGCGGGCGCCAGCGCCCGGTCGAGCCCCCCGAAGTGCGATTCGACGGCCATGCGCAGGCCGGAAAGCAGCGCACGCTGCTCGGGATCGTCGCCGATCGCGCCGGCCAGGCGGTCCAGCTGCCGCCGGGCGTCGGCCGCGGCCTCGCGGTAGTGCGCCGGGCCGGACGCCGCGCCGAGCAGCACGCCGCGCTGCGCCGACTCGGCCTCGGCCGCGTCCTGCGTCACGGCGTGGATGGCGGCCACGCTGTCGCGCGCGCGGCCGGCCCAGCCCGCGGTCTCGTCGAGGCGCACCGACTGTTCGTGCGTGGACCAGGCGATGCCGCCCAGGATCGCGACCCCGACGGCGACGACGAGTGCAGACGCACGCCTGAAGCGCGCGGACGATCGGTTCATGCTCGCTGTAGCGCTGGAAGCGCCATGCCCGGTCTTGGCCGTTCGGCTGGCGCGTAACCCCTTGTGAGGCCAGTCTACGGCTGCGCGCCGCTTCCGGGTGGCCGGTCGTGCCCTCCGTCAACGCCGCCATGCGCACTAGTTGACGGTCGGCGGCCGCGGCGTCCCATGCCCGGCCTCGGGAGGGCCGAACCGGCGCAGGTCACGGCCGCGCGCCGACGTCCCTTGTCCCGCGGCATGGCACGCCGCTGGCCCTACACTGGGTCATGCCCGTCTTCGAGATCAAGCCCGTCTTCATCGACGGCACGGACGCCGCGGCCGAGTGGGTCGACGACCGGCACTCCGCCTGGAACGAGCCGCTGCTGCGCGCCACCGCGCCGCTGGCCGAGCGCTGGGTGCCGCCGGCGCTGGAGCTCTACCGTTCGGAGATGAGCCCGACCGCGGTGCTGTTCCACCCGACCGCCCACGTGGTCTCGCAGGGCGTGCGCGACGAGCTGTCGCACTTCCCGGAGCTGGAGTTCCTGCCGGTGATGGTCGCGGGCTACGGCGTGTTCTTCGCGATGCACGTGCTCGCCAGCTGCGACCTGCCCGCCGGCAGCGTGGCCGACCGCGGCCCGGGCACCGACATCGCGCTGATCCGCGCGTTCCCCAAGGCCTTCGAGCCGCCGGCGCCGTTCTTCCGCATCCGCCACCCCGGCACGCTCACCGCGCGCGGCATGGCCGTGTGCGTGCCCGACGTCTACGCGAGCGAGGCGGCCGCCACGGCGGTGATGCGCGTGGCGGGCAAGTTCCTGCGCGCGGTGCGGGTGCCGATGGCTTGAGCCAGCCTCGCGGCGGGCCCGGCGCGGCTCGCTAGCCGCGGCAGCTCTTGGGCACGTAGCGCAGCAGGTCGGTCGTCGAGCACGACCACGTGACGTGGCGCTGGTCATCGACGTATGGCGTGAGCCGGATCGAGCCGTCGATCGAGGGCGTCGCCTGGATGCGCACGGTGATGGTGCCGGACAGGCCGTCGATCTCGAAGCCGCGCACGTACTTCGACTGCTGCGGCACCTGCTGCGCGATGCGGTCGATGTCGGTCGGGTACTGGCCGGTCGCCTCGAACTGGCGGCCGGCGACCGTCGCCACGGCGGTGCTCTCGAGGATGGCGTCGGCCACCTTGGCCTTGACCGTGTACGTCTGGTAGGCGGGCAGCGCGATCGCCGCGAGCATGCCCGGGACGACGAGCACGCACAGCACGGCCACGACGATCACGGCGACGCTGCTGGTGCCGCCGGCGGCCTCCAGGCGGGTGACGATCTGGTCCTTCGAGCCGCCGCGTGCGCGCACGTCGCGGATCTTCCTGCGCACATGCCCGTAGTACCAGCCGTTGGCCAGCAGGCCCGGGCCGATCAGCCAGGCCGCGACCCAGGCCAGCCACAACACGGCACCGACGGCGGGCGAGGCGGCGGCCACGCCGAACAGCAGCGCCATGACGAAGTACGGCGCGACGAAGTACAGCAGCGCCGGCACCCACATCTTGCGGTACAGCATCCAATACCACGTCACGAGGAACGCCGGCCAGTTCCAGCCGCCGCTCTCGCCATGGGCGATGCGGTCGAAGCGGCCGAGGTAGTAGACGGTGTTGGAGTCGCCGATGACGGCAGCGCGCGCGTCCTCGTCGGTCAGCACCTCGGACGGGTCGCCGAGACGGCTGGCCCGGCCCGGGACGCCGGTCTCGGGCGGCGCATAGCGGTTGTGGCCGCCGAGGTCGCCCGGCGCGGGCGCAGGCGGGGTCGGCGCCGGCATCGCCGGGACGGACGGGACCGCGGTCGCGGCCAGCGGTTCCAGGCGCGTCGGCAGCTTGGTCGGGGCCACCAGGGGTCGGCGGCAGGCAGTGCAGAACAGCGCGCTGTCGGCGTTGTCCTGCCCGCAGGCATGGCATTTCACTTTTTCAGCTCCTCCTCAGGATGGCCGGCAGGATAGCCGCTCCGGCTCACGATTTCCTGTCGCTGAAGGAGGCACCCGGGTCGATCGGGCCCGGGCGAACGATTTCCTGCGGCGGATGGCACGAATCCGCCGTTGCGCCGCGCCCACGCAGGCCGCTCCGGCCCGCCTTCACGTGCGGTAGCCCGGATCCATGCGCTCCACCTTGCGCAGCAGCGCGGGCCAGACGAACGCTCCGCCCTGGTTGCCGGTCTGCACCCGCATCGACTCGGCGACGCCGGCGAGGATCTCGGGCGGCACCGTCGTCAGCGGGCCGCCGGCCTGCGCGGCGAGCTGGATGCTGCAGGTGCTCTCGAACATGTACATCGCGAGGAAGGCCTCGGGGATCGACCGGCCCACCGTCAGCAGGCCGTGGTTGCGCAGCATCAGGTAGCTGGCCGTGCCGAGGTCGGCCTGCAGCCGCGGCTTCTCCTCGTCGCGCAGCGCCACGCCCTCGTAGTCGTGGTACGCGAGCGATGCCAGCACGAAGGTGGACTGCTGCGAGATCGGCAGCACGCCGCCCGCCTGCGCGCTCACGGCCACGCCCGCGCGGGTGTGGGTGTGCAGGACGCACTGCGCGTCCTCGCGCGCGGCATGGATCGCGCTGTGGATCACGAAGCCGGCGCGGTTGACCGGAAATGGCGACTCCCGCAGCTTGTTGCCCTCCTGGTCGATCAGCACCAGCGACGACGCCGTGATCTCGTCGAACATCAGGCCGTACGGATTGATCAGGAAGCTGTGGCCGCCGCCGGGCACGCGTGCGCTGATGTGGGTGAAGACGAGGTCGCTCCAGCCATGGGCGGCGACGAGGCGGTAGCAGGCGGCGAGGTCGCAGCGCAGCTGCCATTCCTCGGCGCTGACGACTTCCTTCAGGGACGGAATGTGCATGGGGCCTCCGGGGTGTTGCCGGCAGGATAGCCCTGTTGTGAAGACCGCGTTGACGCTCGCGAGACAGGCGGCGCGCCCCGCTTGCGTGAAAAGCTTCATGCGCGCGGCGCGCCCGTTCGCGCGAGGGCCGGGCCGCGCCGCTAGCATGGCGACCTCACGTGACTGCCGCGCCTTCGCCGCGCCGATCCATGCGTTCTTGCCCCCTGCTCCTCGTTTCCCTCCTGGCTGCCGGCGCCACCTCGATGGCCGTCGCGCAGTCGGCCAGCGCGCCCGGCGGCTGGCCCCGGTCGATGCCCTTGCCGCCCGCCGGCGCGCCGGGCACGACCCGCACCGTCATCCAGCAGGCGCCGACCCCCGGGCTCGACGCCGAGCAGGTCGCCAGGCGCTTCCAGGTCGCGGGCGACCAGGTCTACGACCGCAAGACCGACCTGACCTGGCAGCGCTGCGATTTCGGCCAGAGCTGGGACGAGTCGAGCGGCTGGTGCCGCGGCGTCAAGCGGCATGCGACGGCCGACGCGCTGGGCGAGGCCGCCCGGTCGGACGCACCGGGCTGGCGCGTCCCGACGATCGACGAGCTGGCGTCGATGATGGAGGTCGCCTGCCGCGGCCAAGCCAAGGACGTGCCGCCGGTGTTCGCCGAGATCGAGCACGGCGCCGGCATGACCTACTACCTCAGCAGCTCGCCCAGCGGCACGCCCGACGGCATCATGGCCCAGCAATGCATGGGCAGCATGGCGATGTCGGTCGGACTCGGACGCCGCTACACGTCGATCACGCACCTCGTGCACAGCGGCCCGATGGCCGGCCGGTGACGCCGTGACCCAGCTCGGATTCGCGGGCGCGATCGCGCTCGCCGCGGCCCTGGCCGGTTCGCTCGCGGGCTGCGTGTCGACGCATGTCAGCAGCAACGTCATCGGCGCGCCGCACGGACCGGTCGACCGCGTCATCGTGCTGGCCAGGCCCGGCAGCTTCGCCAAGGCCAACCTGGCCGGCAACCTGGGGCAGCGCAATCTCGACAGGCTCGCGCCCAGCCTGCAGGAGCGCCTGCCGGCGGACCTGAGCCTGAACGGACTGCAGGCGCGCTGGTGGAGCGACGGCGCCGCGCCGGCGACGGGCGAGGAGGTGCTGACGCTGGAGCCGGTCTCCGCATCCTGGAACAGCCGCACCGGACAGGCGCTGGTCATGCGTGCGACGCTCCAGGACCGCCTGTACGAGAGACCGATCTGGACGGCGGAGATCCGCATGGCCACGCTCGGATTCGGGCAGTGGGGCGACGGCGTCGCCGACGACATCGCCACGCAGCTGATCGAGCGCCTGCGCGCCGATCGTCTTCTGGCCGGCACGGCGTCGATCAGGCTGCCGCCGTCGCGCTGAAGGCACGACGGGCGAGCCGCGATCGCGTGGCGGCGCGCTGCCTGCGGGGCGCGCGATCCGGTGCGCCACGGGGATAGGCCGGCGCGCGGCACGGCCTTCGGCGCCGCGCCATACTGCCCGCACGATCCACTGGCGAACGACGCATGGCCATCCCGCAGCCCGGACTCATCCTGTCATTGCTCATCGGTGCGGCGCCCGCGATGGCGCAGATCAACGCGGGCGCGCTGCCCCCGACCCCGTCGCCGCCGTTCAAGCTCACGAAGGTGGCGCAGTTCGACCAGCCCTGGCGCATCGCCTTCCTGCCGGACGGCCGCATGCTGGTCACCGAGAAGCGCGGCAAGCTCTTCGTCGCGACCGCGTCCGGGCAGAAGCTCGAGGTCGCCGGCGTGCCGCCGGTGCAGTATGGCGGGCAGAACGGCCTGCTCGGCGTCTACCTCGCGCCGTCCCATGCAAGCGATGGCGCGATCTACCTGACCTACTCGGAGCCCGGGCCGGATGCGGGCAGCTCCAGCCTGGCGCTCGCGCGCGCGACGCTGAAGATCGCCGCCGACGCCGCCTCGCTGGCGGACCTGAAGGTCGTCTGGCGCGACCCGGTCAAGGGCCGGGGAGGGCAGGTCGGCGCGGCCGTGGCCTTCTCGCCGGACCAGAAATTCCTCTTCCTCACGGCCGGCGACCGGCAGCGCTTCACGCCGGCCCAGGACCCGAACCAGCCGGCCGGCAAGATCCTGCGCCTGACGCTCGACGGCAAGCCCGCGCCCGGCAATCCGATGGCGGGCCAGGTCGGCGCGAAATCGGTCGAGTTGATCGATCCCCCGAAGGACACGGAGGCGGCCAGGACGGCACCGGCCGTGCGCACGGTCGTCTTCGACGGCCCCAACCTGACGCCATCCGAGACCTGGACCTCGGGCCATCGCACGCCTTACGGCCTCGCGTTCGCACCCGACGGCCGCCTGTGGGAACTCGAGCACGGACCGCGCGGCGGCGACGAGCTCAACCTGATCGAACCCGGAAGGAACTACGGCTGGCCGCTCGTCTCCTATGCGGTGAACTACGACGGCGTGCCCATCGCGAGCCCCGACACGCGCCCCGATCTCGCCGAACCCGTGATCTACTGGACGCCGGTCTTCGCGCCCGGCAGCCTCATGTTCTACAGCGGCGCGATGTTCCCGAAGTGGAAGGGCTCGGCGTTCGCGGGCGGTCTCGTGAGCCACGCCCTGCACCGGATCCAGGTCCACGGCGCGGCTGCGACGCCGGCCGAACACTGGACGGTCGGCTTTCGCGTGCGCGATGTCGCCCAGGGGCCGGACGGCGCCCTGTGGTTGATCGAGGACGACCACGAGGGCGGCTTGTACCGGCTCACGCCGAAGTGACCGTGCACGCGGCGAACGGTGGCACGGGACGGCGGCACGCGGGCCCCGCTAGCGCCTGACGGCCGGACTGGTCCGCAGCCGCTCGATGGCCTGCTGCACGAGGTCGAGCAGGCGGACGTCGATCCGCACCGCCATCGTCTCGTCGCCCGCGAACCTCAGCTGCACGCCCGGCACGCCGTCGTCGGTGACGAACGGGCGCAGCGCGACGAGACGTCGCTGGTAGAGGAAGTCGCGCTGCGGCGTGGACGCTTCGGGCGTGTCGGCCGGGCTCATCAGGCGGCACCGGCGAACGCGTAGGTGCAGTGCATCAGGCCGTCACCGAGCGTCCGCAGGGCGACCCGTCGAAGCGGCTTGCTCTCGGCCGTGCCGTCGAACAGGCTCCGGCCGGTTCCCAGGACGACCGGAAAGAGGACCAGCCGCAGCTCGTCGGCCAGGTTCCGCGCCACCAGGGTGCGCACGAGCTGGAAGCTGCCGTAGACCAGGATGTCCCCGTCCAGCGTCTGTTTCAGCGCCGCGATCGCGGCCATCGGGTCGCGATCGAGCAGCGTCGCCTGGCTCCATTCGGTGCGCGGGGGCGTCGACGACACGACGTACTTGGGCAGGCGGTTCATCCTGTCCGCCCATTGCTGGCTGACACGCTCGCCCATCGCCGGGGCCCGGGACGCGAACCATTCGAAGCTTCGCCTGCCGAGCAACAGGGCCTCGGTAGCGAGGATTTCAGCCGTCTCGCTGGCGACCCAGGCCTCGAAGTCCCCGGCACCCGCGTGCTGGTGGAACCAGCCACCCCGTTCGAAGCCTTCCTGGCCGTCCGGGTCCTCGACGACGCCGTCGAGGGTGGCATTGGTGCTGATGACGATTCTTCCCATTTCGGTGCTCCTTGTGCAAGTGGTCGGCGATCCCTGGTGTAGACGCCGCCGCAGCGCGAAAAGGGGCGCTCGGCGAGCGCCCCCTTTGCGAGCTGCCGGACGTCTGTACACAATGGATCTGCATGCAGGCATCGAAATGGCGGAAATGGCGATGACGGGAATGGACCTGATGTCGAGGGCGCGGGCCGGCGACGGCCAGGCCTTCCGGGCGCTGACCGAGCCGCACCGCCGCGAGCTCCAGGTCCATTGCTACCGCATGCTCGGCTCCTTCCACGATGCCGAGGACGCGCTCCAGGAGGTGCTGCTCGCCGCCTGGCGGGGTCTGGCCGGATTCGACGGGCGCGCGTCGCTGCGCACCTGGCTCTACCGCATCGCGACCAACCGCTGCCTCGACGCCCTGCGGGCGGTTCGCCGGCGTCCGCCCAAGCCGTGGGACATCCCGGGAATCGAACCGCCGCAAGCCACCGAGTTCGGCGAGATCCACTGGCTCGAGCCTTATCCGGATGCACTGCTCGACGACACGGGCGGGGCATCGCCCGGTCCGGAGGTCCGCTACGAGCAGGCCGAGTCGCTGTCCCTGGCGTTCGTGACCGCGCTGCAGTTCCTGCCGCCGCGCCAGCTCGCCGTCCTCATCCTGCGCGACGTCCTCGGATTCCACGCCGACGAAGTCGCCGGCATGCTCGACACCTCGGTCGAGTCCGTCAAGAGCGCCCTCAAGCGCGCGCGTTCGGGCCTGCAGCGCCGACAGCCGGCGACGGCGGCCCGGCGCGCGCTGCCCGAGACGGATGCGGCAGCGCAACGCGAGATCGTGTCCAGGTTCGTCAGCGCCTATGAGGCTGCCGACGTCGACGCATTGGTGGCCCTGTTCACCGACGACGTCTTCCTGTCGATGCCGCCGCTGCCGTTGCAGTACCGGGGACGCAGCAGCGTGGGCCGCTTCTTCGCGTTCGTCTTCGGCGTGGCGCGGGGATTTCGGCTGCTACCGGCGCGCGCCAACGGACAGCCGGCCTTCGGGGTCTACCTGCCGACCCCGACGGGCATCCAGGGCGTCGGGTTCTTCGTCCTGGCGATCGAAGGCGACCGCATCGCTGCGGTGATCCGTTTCGAGAACACGGTCCTTGCCGCCTTCGGCCTGCCGCCATCCCTCCCGGGCTCGCCCTGACGCCGAAGCGCGGCCGGGGGTCGTCCGCTACAGTGGCCGTTCCGCCATGCGATGGAGCCCATGCCGATGCCACGCCTGCACCGATTCCTGGCTGCCCTGCTGCTTGCGCCCGCCGCGCTGCTCGCCGCGCCCGGCGCGGGCTTTCGCGCGCTGCGCGTCGTCGATCCCGTGGGCGGCGGCAGCATGCCCGGCTACGTGTTCTACCCGAGCGACCAGGCCGGCAAGGACACGCGCATCGGCCCCTATGACGTGGCCGCCACGCTCGACGCGCCGCCGCGCCCCGGCCCGAAGCCGCTGGTCGTCCTGTCGCATGGCAACGCCGGCTCCGCGCTCGGCCACCACGACCTCGCCGCCTTCCTCGCGCTGCATGGCTTCGTGGTCGCGACCCTCGAGCACCCCCGCGACAACTTCCACGACACCAGCGGCGTCGGCCAGGCCGCGGTGCTCGTCGGCCGGCCCCTCCAGGTGCAGGCCACGATCACCGCGCTGCTGGCCGACCCGCAGTGGAAACGGCTGGTCGATCCCGCGCGCATCGGCGTGGCGGGCTTCTCGGCCGGCGGCTATACCAGCCTGCTGCTGGCCGGCGCGGTGCCGCGCTTCCGGCGCTTCGTCGACTACTGCCGCCGCTACGCCGAGGATGCGCTCTGCGCGGAGGCGCCGCGCGTGGAGGCCGAGGCGAAGCGACAAGGCCGCAGCCTCGAGCAGTTCATGGACGACATGCAGGCCGAGCTGACGCGCTGGGGCCCGCCAGCCGACCCGCGTGTGAAGGCCGCGTTCGCCATGGCGCCGCTCAGCCTGGTGTTCGACGCGGCGGGTGCGGGCGCGATCGACCGCCCGGTCTTCCTCTACTACGGCGACGCGGACCGCGTCCTGCGCCCGGACGAGAACGCGGCGCGCCTCGCGCCACTCGTGCCGACGCTGGTCGGCGTGAAAGCGGTCGCCGGGGCCGACCATTGGGCCTTCATCCCGCCGTGCAGCCCCGAGCTCGCCAAGGACAACCCGATGATCTGCGCCGATTCGCCGGGCGTCTCGCGCGCCGCGCTGCACGCGCAGATCGACGCGGACGCGCTGTCATTCTTCCGCGCGACGCTGCACGTGGCGCCGGAGTGAGCGAGCCCGGCGACGCCGGACGAGCGCACGCACGGGGATTGCAGGCGTGACGCCAGGCAGGGCGGGTTCGCGGTGCGGCAGACGGCGTGTCGCATGCCACATCCTGGGCGGATGCCTTTGCCGCAGGCGATTTCCAGCGCACGTGATATGCGCCAAACTCGCGAGGAATCGCGCATGCGTGGGTCGTCTACGGAGGCTGCCACGGCCGGATCATCGTTCGCCAGCTTCGAGACTGAGGACACCCTGACGGTGGTCTTCAGCGGGGATCGCCGCGTGCACGATTTCGAGAAGCTGGAACAGCAATGGGAGTTCTGGCCGGAAGCGACCGAGCGATGCCGGCGCAAGGGAATCCGCAGGGTGCTGGTACTCAATGAACTGGTGGGCGAGATCTCGAGTACCTACGTTCGCGGGCTCCACCTGAATCTCGAGGAGTTCGGCCTCGATCGAAGCCTGCGCTACGCCATGGTCGTCGCGGAGCCGCGCGCGCGGGGCGTCCTGGCTTTCGGCATCGAGCTTGCAAAGGGCCTTGGCTGGGACATCGACATCTTCGAGGAGGTCGGCGCGGCCAAGGCCTGGCTGGCGCGGCCATTTTCCTGACCGCTTGGGCGGAGCGCTTCGCAGCGCAGGAGGCGGCAGGTCCGGCGCCGATTCCGCGAGGAACCCGGCGCGACTGACGTTCCGGCGACTTCAGGAAGTTCCAGGCCCCTGCACGCCACCGATCGGCCCGGTCACGTCCTGCAGCGAGCGCAGACCGGCGATCGCGGGACCGAGACGTTCGACGACCACCGCCAGCAGCGAATCGACGTCGGCGGCATTCGCGCCACCGGCACAGGCTTGCTCCAGTCTCCCGGCGGCTTCCTGGACGCGCTTCGCCCCGAGGCTGCCGGAGACGCTCTTCAGGTCGTGCGCCATCCGCGTCGCGGTGACCATGTCGGCGTCCGCGCGGACCGCGTCGAAACGCGTCGCGAAGTCGGCCTCCCGGTCGCGGAACTTGCGCAGCATGCGTTGATACAGGGCGTCATCGCCCATCATGCCGGCGAGCGCCGCCTCGCGATCGAAGCCGGGCAGTCCGCTCGTGGCGTGGCCCGCATCGCGCCGGATCCAGCGCGCCAGCGTGCCGAACATCTCGACCACGTCGATAGGCTTGGCGATGTGGTCGTCCATGCCGGCCGCCAGCACCCGTTCACGGTCACCGACCATCGCATTGGCAGTCATGGCGATGATGGGCAGGTCGCGCCACCGCGGGTCGCTGCGCAGCTCGCGCGTGGCGGCGTAGCCGTCGAGGACCGGCATCTGGCAATCCATCAGGACCGCGTCGAAGCGTTCGCGCGCCACGAGGTCGATGGCCTCGCGGCCGTTGTTGGCGATCTGGACCGCGACCTGCGCGCGGCCCAGCAGGTCGCTTGCCAGCTCCTGGTTGAACGGGTTGTCCTCCACCAGCAGCACGCGCGCGCCGGCGAGCATGGCGCGATTGCTTTGCAGCGCCTCGTCGCGCAGTTCGCTTCTCATGGGCTTCTGGCTGGGCCGGCCAATCGCCTGCAGGCATGCGTTGAGCAGGGCGGATGGCGTCACCGGCTTGGTCAGCGTCGCGGCCACGGCGATCCCTTCGGCGGCCAGCAGGCGCGCCATGTCGTCGCGCGCGAAGGCGGTGAGCATGAGCACGGTCGGCGGCGGGTATCGGAGGGTCGCCCGTGCCATTGCCTGGGCGCATTCGATGCCGGACATGCCCGGCATCTTCCAATCCAGCAGGACCAGGTCGAAGGGCTCACCGCGCGCATCGGCCGAGATCACCGCGCCGACGGCCTCGCGCCCGCCGCTGCTGGCCGACGGGTGCAGCCCGAGGGAACGGGCCATGGGCACGATCACGTCGCGCGCCGCGTCGTTGTCGTCGACCACGAGCACGCGGGTCCCCTGCAGGGACTTGCTGGAGGAAGCGACGTGATGCATGGCGGCTGCCGCCGCGAGCCCGAATCTCGCGCTGAAGTGGAATCGGCTGCCGTGGCCTGGGGTGCTATCGACACCGAGATCGCCGTCCATCAGGCGCACGAGGTGGCGGCTGATGGCCAGGCCGAGCCCGGTGCCGCCGAATCGCCGGCTCGTCGATGTGTCCGCCTGTGAAAATGGCTTGAACAGCCGCTCGCGCTCGTCGGCAGCGATGCCGATGCCCGTGTCGCGCACTTCGAAGCGCAGTCGCACCGAGGCGGCGTCCCGTGCCAGGACCTCGATGGCGACGACCACCTCGCCCCGCTCGGTGAACTTGACGGCGTTGTTGACCAGGTTGATCAATACCTGCCCCAGCCGCGCGGGATCGCCGACCAGCGCCTCGGGCAGGTCCGGCGGCAGCGCGAAGACCAGCTCCAGGTCCTTTTCCTCGGCTTTCATGCCAACGAGGTTGGCGAGGTCGTCCATCACGTTCGCGAGATCGAAGCTCAGGACCTCCATGTCCAGCTTGCCCGCTTCGATCTTGGAGAAGTCGAGGATGTCGTTGATGATGTGCAGCAGCGATTCGGCCGACCGGTGAACCTTCTGCATGTAGTTGTGCTGCTGCGGATTGGGGTCGCTGAGGAGGGCCAGCCGCGACATGCCGAGGATGACGTTCATCGGCGTCCGGATCTCATGGCTCATGTTGGCGAGGAAATCGCTCTTGGCCTGGTTGGCGATCTCGGCCCGCTTCATCGCGTCGGCCAGCTCCGCGGTGCGCTCGCGCACTGCTTCCTCGAGATGATCGCGATGGTTGCGCAAGTCCTCCAGCGCCTGCCGGCGGGCGGTGATGTCGGTGATCAGGCCGTGCAGTCCCGTCGCGGCGCCGCCATCCGGCCGGGCACCGCGTTGCCGCCACGCGTTCAACTCGATCCAGATCGGAGTTCGATCCGCGCGCGTCAGTTGGAGTTCGAGGCCGGTTATCTGGCCATCCCGCTCCAGCATGGTGAACAACGCGGCGGTCTGCGCCGGCGTGAACAGGGGCGCGCCTGCGAGCGGCGAGTCGTCGGAGCCGCCACCGTTCATCGCCGCCATCAGCTCGCCTGGCGTGGCACGGCCCAGGAGTCGCGCCAGCGCGGCGTTGGCGTCGTTCAAGCTGCCCGATCGATCCAGGTGGAAGATGCCTTCGACCGAGTTCTCGAAGATCCCCCGGTACGTCGCCTCGCTCTCGCGCAAGCGCCGCGCAGAGTCGCTCAGTCGATCCGCCATCGCATTGACGCGCGCCGCCAGCCGCCCCAGCTCGTCGCCCGATTCGCTCACGCAGCGTGCGTCCATGTCGCCCGCGGCAATCCGGTCGACCGTGGCCTCGAGCCGCTGGATGGGTGCGCTCACCATTCGCCTGAGCAGCACGAAGGTCGCGGCGTACAGCACGGCGACGATCGCTGCCGCGAGCGCCAGCGTGGTTCGGCGCGCCGTGGCGATGCCCTTGTCCACGATGGCCCGCGTCATCACGACCCGGACTTCGCCGATCTTCTGTTTCGCCCCGCCGGGCGGCGTGTACTCGATCGCCTGGATCCGCACGATCGGGTCGACCAGCTGCGATGGCTGGATCTTGGTGACAGCCGAAACCGTCCCGTCATCGACCGTCGTGATGCTGAATTGCGCGACCTCGGGGTTGGGCGCCAGGGCGGCGAGCTGCCCGTCGATCGCGGCACGGTTCAAGTTCCAGAGCGGGTAGGCCACGGACCGGCTGAACAGATCGGCGATGCGCGTGGCGCGTCCCTCCAGTTCCAGGATGCGACGCTCGCGCTCGCGTTCGTTGAGCACGTAGGCCGAGACGAAGGCGACGATCGCGACCAGCACCGCAAGCGCGAGCATCAGCTTGGCGTGCAAGCTGGTTGCCGGTGGAATCAGTCGGAACCGTGCTGGCACGTCAGCTTCTCCACGGCGCTTCGGGTGACCCGTGACCCGCGGCGCGCCGAATCGACGCCGATCCTCGCGTCGCACAGGGACGCCGGACCATGACTCGCGACACGGGGTACGGCGACGTCTTCGCCTTCACCGGCGGGTCTGAAATGGTGTATATCTGATATTACGCTGGCGCGGAACGGGCAGACAAGCCGTCGCCGGGTGTTCGGTCGCCTGGCAGCCGATCCGGACGGCGCGGGCCCGCCGCCTCGTCCTCGCGCGCGTTGATGCGCCGGGGTGGTTCGGACGGCCCGGATCCGGTTGGACGGCCACGACTCATCTCGAAGGAGGACTCCGCATGCGAAGACGGGCTATCCACCGCGTCGGCTTGCTCGCGTTGCTCGCACCGATTCTCCGGACATCCGACGCGGCCGACCGAGTCATCAAGGTGGTTGCGGCGGAGTTTCCTCCGCTGACGACGGAAGCCGGCGGACAGCCGGGCGGCGTCGTCCTGGAGGTGGTCCGCGAGGCATGCGGCAAGGCCGGCATCTCGCTCGAATTCAGCTTTCTCCCGTGGCAGCGGGCCCAGCTGGAAGCGCTGGGCAGGAATGACGTGCTCATCATCCCCTTCACCCGGACGCCGGGCAGGGAAGCGCAGTACCAATGGATCGCGCCGGTGCTGGAGTTCCACACCGTGTTGGTGACCCTCACGCAGCCGCCCGCGTCCATCGAAGAGGCGCGGACGCGCGTGGTGGGATATGTGCGCGGCACCAGTTTCAAGGACGAGGTCGAACATGCGGGATTTCCGTATGTCGAGGAGACCGACGACGACGTGACGAATGCCAGGAAGCTGAAGCGGGGACGCATCGGCGCCTGGATCACCACCGACCTCATGGCGCGCGGCGTCTACCGCCAGGCCGGATTCGACCCGGCCGAACTGAAGTACGGGCCGACCTTGGGCCCGGTCAAGGTGTCGTGGGTCGCGGCGTCGCAGGAGTTTCCGAAGGACGTCGCCAAGAGGATCTCGGACGCCATCGAGCAGATGAGGGCGGATGGTTCGTACCAGGCGATCGTCAAGCGCTACCGGTGATCTCCGATCTCCATCGCGTTTCGCGCGCACCGCCGATGCGTCTTCGATGGAATCTTGGCGGTGCCACTTCGAACATCGGGCAGGCCTGGATCTTGCCGCGCTGCAGCGAACCCGGACCGACGCGCATGGCCACGCCGATTTCAATCAGCATCCCGCATCAGCTCGGCCGCGCCGAGGCGCGACGCCGCATCGACGCCGGCTTCGCGAAACTCGTCGGACAGTTGCCCGGCGTCGCCGGCGCTTGCAGCCAGCGATGGGAGGGCGATCGCCTGATCTTCACCGTTTCGGGGCTGGGACAGGGCATGTCGGGGGTCATCGACGTGCGCGAGGCCTCAGTGACGATGGACCTTCAGCTGGCCGGGGTCCTCGGCATGATCGCCAGCGGCCTCAAAGGGCGCATTCAGCAAGCCGGTCAACTGCTGCTCGCGAAGAAGTAGCCCGCGCTGCGCTGTCATTCAAGTGAGGATCCGCGGCAACTGATTGCGCGCCAGTGAAGTCGCCCAACGCTTCGACCAGCGATCCAGCGGCAGGAGTACTTCAAACAGGCTCCTGCCCATGGACGTTGGCTGGTAGCCCCTGGCACCGAGTTCGACGAGCTGAGCCTCCCGGAGTTCCTTGAGGCGCGAGTTGAGGACGCCCGGGGAAACGGACTCGCATCGCCCCTGCAATTCGCGAAAGGTGCACGGTGCGTCGTGGCACAGCTCCCACAGGATCCTCATGGCCCAGTTGCGCCCGAGAAGGTCGAACAGGGCCATCACCGGCCGGCCCGTTCTGGAGCCACGCACCGGCTTGCCCGGGAGAGGTGTGTCGGCCACGGTTGATTCTCCATTGCTACCAAAGAAGTAGCGGAAGCCAAGGATGTCGGCTATATTGGTTGCTACAGGAAATGTAGCGCATGCGGGATCGACCCAGGTTCGATGATCGCGCGCGTCTTCGCGATCTCCAGGTTCGAGCCGAAACGCATCGCATCACAGGTCTTCGTCGGACCATCCAGGGCAACGTGCCGATGACTCGGGAGTCTTGTCGTGCCAAGTGAATTGACGCTCGTCGAACCGGTTGCCATTCCCCGGCAGTCTTGCGTGACTCGTCTCTACGCTTCAACGAGTCTTGCGGACGCATTTGCCGTTCGACTTCCCTTGGGCACCTCTTGCGATCCGGAGGTCTTGTGGCGATTCGTCATGTCGCAGCAGCCGTTGTGGATCGGATGGCTCACCAGTTTCCGAGACGCCATCGTCGCGTGCTTTGGTCTCAAGACTGCCAGACGCCTTTCGACTCTCTCCGATGAGGCCGAGGGCGACCGAATCGCCTTCTTCAGGGTGTACAGCAGGGGCGAGTCCGAGCTCATCCTGGGGGAGGACGACAGGCACCTCGATTTCAGGCTATCGGTACTGCGCAGTCCCGATCCGTCCCCAACCGCGGGCGGCCAACTGACGATCTCGACCGTCGTCCACTGCCACAACCTTCTGGGTCGGGCCTACATCCGTCTCATTGCGCCTTTTCATCGCCTGGTCGTCAAGGCAAGTCTTCGTCGGGCAGCGCAAGCCGGTTGGCCGAAGGCGGGCGCGGACACGAGCCCACTCGCCGGTTGATGACGACTTTCGGACGACGAGGAGCCGCTCTCCATCGCAACCAGGCGACGTGACGATCGCCCCGACTGCTGCCGGGAGGCACGCGGCCAGTCGCCGTCCCTTTCGGTCGACCGCTTTCGAGGAGGCTGGACCTGCGGTCGAACGCCATCGGCGGCTCACTGCACCTCAGGGAACGTCCGGCTCAGTTCCCGGATGAATGGCGTCGTGCGATCAACGTCATGATGTATGACTTCAGTTGCGACCTACGCCCGCTCAGCGTTCGTCCACCGCTGGAGAATATCGAAAAGCTCATGGGCTTCGCCAGCGTGGTGACCGCGAACGCACCTTGGCCGCAGGTACGGGCTCTTGCACCTGCCTTGGCGGCCCCGTTGAGCGACGAGGATCGTAAGACTCTCATGCCATACCTGCAGTGGCCGCGGGACATGGAGAAGTATCGGCCGTGATGTCCCCGAGGCAGGACGGGCGCCCATTTCGGCCACGAGCGGGCGGTCGCGAACGGCAGCTTCAGAGCAGCATTGTTGCCCCGAATTCCGTGGACAATCCTGGCATGCCGATGCGTCAGACAGTGGAGCGATTCGTTGATCTTGTGGAAGCCGGCCAGGGGGTCGCCGCGCTTGATGAGTTCTACGCAGAGAATGCGTCGATGCAGGAGAACCAGTCAGCCCCGCGAATTGGCAAGCTGGCGCTCTTGGCACACGAGACCGCTGCCCAGGCGTCCGTCACCAACATGACGGCGCGGTGCATTCGCCCGTTCTTGATTGAAGGAGACACGGTTGTTCTTCGCTGGACATTCGGCTATGTCGACAGCCGCGGACATCCAGTCCAGTTCGAGGAACTGGCTTATCAGCGTTGGGTGGGCGAGCGCATTCGCGAAGAGCAGTTCTTCTACGATCCGGCTCAGTTCAAGCCGCGCGCTTGATTCGGCTGCCGGCCAGGAGCAGTCCTTCGCCAAGGTCGGCTTTAAGGCGAGTGAGCCGCATGATCGTCCGATTTGACTGCGCCCGGACGATCGACCAACACCAAGGCACGCTGGCGCGCCACAATGGCGTCGAAACACTAGGATCCACCTCGAATGAGACTGCTTCTTCTCTGCGCTCTGCTGACAATCAGCGCCCTGACGGGATGCAACACGCTGGCGCCGCCTTACATGTCACCCTCGACCGGCGAGACGGCTAGTGTGCGGTTCATCGATAAGGCGGGCGGCATGAATCTAGGAGTCGCGTACGCACGAGGGAAGCCGC
>JAEKKH010000334.1 GCA_019510465.1 Burkholderiales bacterium | reverse complement strand
GCCAGGACATCGGCTCGGGCACCGGCGTCTGGAAGATGAGCGAGATGGTCCGCGCCGGCGAGATGACGCAGGAGGACTTCACCGCCGCCGAGAGCTGCATGCACCGCTCCAAGGGCAACTGCATGACGATGGGCACGGCGTCGACGATGGCGTCGATGGTCGAGGCGCTCGGCATGTCGCTGCCCGAGAACGCGGCGATCCCCGCGGCCGACACGCGCCGCAACCGCCTCGCGCAGCTCACCGGCCGCCGCATCGTCGACATGGTCAAGGACGACTTGACGATGTCGAAGATCCTCACCCGCGAGGCCTTCGAGAACGCGATCCGCACCAACGCCGCCATCGGTGGCTCGACCAACGCGGTGATCCACCTGCTGGCCATCGCCGGGCGCATCGGCGTCGACCTGAAGCTGGCCGACTGGGACAAGCTCGGCGCGCAGGTGCCCTGCCTCGTCGACCTGCAGCCCTCGGGCAAGTTCCTGATGGAGGACTTCTTCTACGCCGGCGGCCTGCCTGCGGTGCTGCGCGAGATCCAGCACCTGCTGCACCTGGATGCCGGCACCGTCAACGGCAAGACCATCGGCGACAACATCGCCGCGGCCCCCTGCTGGAACCGCGAGGTCATCCGCCCGCTGGACAAGCCCTTCATGCCCGAGGCCGGCATCGCCGTGCTGCGCGGCAACCTCGCGCCGGACGGCGCCGTCATCAAGCCGTCGGCGGCCTCCGCGCACCTGCTCAAGCACCGCGGCCGCGCCGTCGTCTTCGAGACGATCGAGGAGTTCCACGCCACGATCGACGACGAGTCGCTCGACATCGACGAGAACTGCATCATGGTGCTCAAGAACTGCGGCCCCAAGGGCTACCCCGGCATGGCCGAGGTCGGCAACATGCCGCTGCCGCCCAAGGTGCTGCGCAAGGGCATCACGGACATGGTGCGCATCTCCGACGCCCGCATGAGCGGCACGGCCTACGGCACCGTGGTGCTGCACACCTCGCCCGAGGCGGCGGCCGGCGGCCCGCTCGCGCTGGTTCGGAATGGCGACATGATCGAGCTCGACGTCCCCGCCCGCCGCCTGCACGTCGAGGTGAGCGACGAGGAGTTCGCCCGCCGGCGCGCCGACTGGAAGCCGCTCGAGGCGCCCAAGCGCGGCTGGCAGAAGCTCTACGTCGACCATGTGCAGCAGGCGCACCTGGGGGCCGACCTCGACTTCCTGGTCGGGGCCAGCGGCGCCGGCATCCCGCGCGATTCGCACTGACCCCGCCTCGATGGCCGTCACCCCACCCCGTCTCCTCTCGCAACCGCGCGTCGTCGGCGACGTGCGCGCGACGCTCGGCGAAGGGTTGTGCTGGTCGCCGTCGACAGGGTCGCTGTGGTGGGTCGACATCCTCGAGCAGCGCCTCTACCGCGACGCGCTCGGCGGCGCGCACGACGCCTGGTCCTTCGACGAGACGATCTCCGCCGTCGCCGAACGCGCCAACGGCGCCGGCCTGGCGGTCACGCTGCGCCGCGGGCTCGCGCTGTTCGAGCCGGCCACGCGCGCGCTGGTGCGCCTGGACGAGCCCGAGCCCGAGCGCGCGGGCAACCGCTTCAACGACGGCAAGTGCGACACGCGCGGCCGCTTCTGGGGCGGCACGATGGACTTCGCGGTGCGCGCGCCGACCGGCGCGCTCTACCGCTTCGACGCCGCGGGCCGCGCCCAGCGCGCGATCGACCTCGGCTGGATCGTCACCAACGGCCCCACGTGGACGCTGGACGGCCGCACGATGCTGGTCAACGACACGGTGCACCGCCGCGTCGTGGCCTACGCGTTCGACGCGGACACGGGCGCCGTCGGCGCCTCGCGCGAATGGCTGGTGCTGCCGCAGGCCGACGGCCACCCCGACGGCATGACCACCGACGCCGCGGGCCGCATCTGGATCGCCCACTGGGGCGGCGCCTGCGTCACCTGCCACGACCCCGTCTCGGCGGAGGAGCTGGCGCGCATCGCGCTGCCCACCGACCACATCACCAACGTCGCCTTCGGCGGCCCGGACATGGCGACGCTGTTCGTCAGCAGCGCGAAGTTCGAGCTGAGCGACGCCCAGCTCGCGGCCCAGCCGCTGGCCGGGGCGCTGTTCGCCGTCGAGACGGACGCCCTCGGCCTCGCGGCCAACCGCTACGCCGGCTGAGCCGCGCGGGCGCGGGCTCGCCCGCAAGCGTCAGTTCGACCGCCGGGCGAGGCTTCCGTGCCCACCGAAGGCGAGCGACGTGTGCGCGTCCAAGGCCACGCCGTTGCAGGCGCTCCAGTTGATGGCCTCCAGCGTCCAGCTGGCGCCGCCGTCGTCGGTATGCCAGTACTCCTGGTCGCCGGCGACGAAACCTTCGGTCGACGACACGAACCACGCCTTGCCGAAGTCGGCCGTCGCCGAGGGGATCGCGACGTCCTGCCAGGTGGCGCCACCGTCGCTCGTGCGCATCAGGTCGCCTGCGCACCCGGCGACGACGGCCACGCTGCGGCTCGGCGCCGAGACGTCGCTGAGGCAGTGGAAGCCGGCCGGCGTGTAGACCGTGGTCCAGGTACGCCGCCATCGATCGTGCGCTGGATGTAGCCGTCGCCGGTGACGACGTAGCCGAAGCTCGCCGTCCGTGCTGACCTGCCACGCCAGCGTCGGCGCGGGAACGCCGGAAACGCGCACCGAGAAGCTGGCCGCCTGCGCAGCCACCACCGTGAGGTCGCCGGGCATCGCCGAGAATGTCGGCGCCGCGGGCGCGGGCGTCACGTGCAATTGCGCGGCGCCGCTGGTGGCCGCACCGAGGGCGTTGGCGACGATCACGCGAAAGCGCGCCCCGTCGTCGGCGATCGCCACCTGGGACAGCGCGAGCGTCGCGGCCGTGCCGCCGTCGAGGTCGCTCCAGCTGCTGCCATCCGGACTGCGCTGCCAGCGGTAGATGACATCGGTGCCCGAGGCCGTGACGCTGAACGCGGCGTCCGCGCCCGCGAACACGCCGGCGTCCGTCGGCCTGGGGGCTGCGATCGAGTACGTGTCCGACGTGGCCCCGGCGATGTCCGACCACGCGCTGCCGTCGTTGCGCTGCCACTGGAAAGCGGCCGGCAGGTTGGCCCCTGCGTGGAAGGCG
>JAEKKH010000333.1 GCA_019510465.1 Burkholderiales bacterium | reverse complement strand
GAAGAGATCATGCAGATCTCGTCGCGCCTGGTCGTCAACCAGGCCGCGCTCAAGCTCAAGCGCGAGCCGATCCGTCAGATCATCGACGCGTTCGCCGCGGCGATCGGGGGACGGCCATGAGCTGGCGGGCCGCTCCCAAGGCGAATCCCGGAGTTCGCAGCACGGAGGATCCCCAATGAGTGGTGTGAACATCCGGCGCCTGTCGACGGCCGACGCGGACTTCGAGGCGGCCTTCCGCCGTGTCCTGCATGGGTCCGCGGAGCAGGACCGGGCGATCGAGGCACGGGTCGGCGAGATCCTCGCCGACGTGCAGCAGCGCGGCGATGCGGCCGTGCTGGAATACACGCATCGTTTCGACGGCGTGCGCGCCGCATCGATGGCGGCGCTGGAGCTGAAGCCCGACGACTTGCAGGCCGCGCTCGCCGCCATTCCCGCCGACCAGCGTGATGCCCTGCAAGCCGCTGCGCACCGCGTGCGCGACTACCACCAGCGCCAGCTCGACGCGTGCGGCCGTTCGTGGAGCTACCGCGACGCCGACGGCAACCTGCTCGGACAGAAGGTGACGCCGCTCGACCGCGTCGGCATCTACGTGCCGGGCGGCAAGGCGGCGTATCCGTCGAGCGTGCTGATGAACGCGCTGCCCGCGCAGGTGGCGGGCGTCGGCGAGGTCGTGATGGTCGTGCCGACGCCGCGCGGCCAGCGCAACCCGCTCGTGCTGGCGGCTGCAGCGGTGGCCGGCGTGCACCGCGTGTTCACCATCGGCGGCGCGCAGGCGGTCGGCGCCCTGGCGTACGGCACGGCGACGATCGCCGCGGTCGACAAGATCACCGGTCCGGGCAACGCGTACGTGGCCAGCGCCAAGCGCCGCGTCTTCGGCAAGGTCGGCATCGACATGATCGCCGGCCCGAGCGAGATCCTCGTGATCGCCGACGGCAGCACGCCGCCGGACTGGGTGGCGATGGACCTGTTCAGCCAGGCCGAGCATGACGAGCTGGCGCAGAGCATCCTGCTCAGCCCCGACGCCGCCTTCCTGGATGCCGTGAGCGCCAGCATGGACCGGCTTGTCGCCGAGATGCCGCGTGAAGCGGTCATCCGTGCGTCGCTCGCCGGCCGCGGCGCGTTGATCCTGACGCGCTCGATGGAAGAGGCCTGCGAGATCAGCAACACCATCGCACCCGAGCACCTGGAGATCAGCGCTGCCGACCCGCAGCGCTGGGAGCCGCTGCTGCGCCACGCCGGCGCGATCTTCATGGGCGCCTACACGAGCGAGTCGCTCGGCGACTACTGCGCCGGTCCCAACCACGTGCTGCCCACGGCCGGCACCGCGCGCTTTTCGTCGCCGCTGGGCGTCTACGACTTCCAGAAGCGCAGCAGCCTCATCGAGGTCAGTGAAGCCGGCGCCCAGGGCCTGGGCCGCATCGCTGCCGAGCTGGCCTACGGCGAAGGCCTGCAGGCCCACGCGCGCGCGGCGGAGCTCCGCCTGCGTTAAGCCGCTTCGGTCGGCGCGGCCTTGAACGGGCTGCGCTCCGGCGGCTCGTCGTGCTCGGCCGTCTTGGTCAGCGCCGTGGTGATCCAGTTCAGCGCCGACACGCGGTGTCGCACCGCGCAGCTCAGCGGCTCCGGCTTGCAGCCCATCTTGGCCTTGGGCTCCAGCGCCGTGCGCCCCAGGCTCAGCCGTGTGGAGCCGAAGGCGATGGCGTCCTGCACGGTGGACTGCAGCAGCGTCAGGTAGATGGGCGCCTCGGCATTCGCCGCGCGGTCGTAGCCGATGTAGTAGCCCAGCGTCGTGTCGCCGTCGTGCACGCTGGTGACGAAACCCAGCCAGCGGCCGTCGGCGTGCTCGGCCACACGGCAGCGAAAGCGCTCGCCGAGTGACGCGGCCATCGCCGGCAGGTAGCCCGGTGTCAACGTCGCCAGCCGCAGGCCCTGTGCCTGGTGCACCTGGCCGTAGAGCAAATGCAACTCGTCGGCGCGCGTCGCCATCTCCTCGGCCGTCACCCGCCGCAGCGTCAGCCCGGCGCTGGCGCAGTCCTTCAGCAGCTTCTTGGCCGCGCTGCGGTAGCCCGAGGTCATGCTGGCCAGGTAGTCGTCCCAGCTGCGCCATTCGGGACGCAGCGTCAGCACCATGTCCGGCTCGGTGTCGACGCTGCGATAGCCCAGCAGGCGCAGCGTGGGCGGCACCTGCTCGCTGGCCATGCCGAGATCCTTGATCAGCGCCAGGTCGGACTGGCCGTCCAGTTTGTCCGCGCGGCGCAGCCGATAAATGGCCTCGCAGACGGCGTGCCACAACTGGGCCTCGTCGGCATGCGGCGCCAGCGCCATCGCCCGTGCGCCCCAGAAGAGCAGGTTGCCGCAGACCAGCAGGTGCTCCTTGAGGCCGGCCATCGGCGCGTCAACGAGTCGCTTGCCGCCCGGCTTGCGCAGCTGCGCGCCACCGACGCTGACGCGTTGCAGCAGCAATGCCGCCACTGGCTCGCCGTCGGCATAGGCCATCGCGTAGCGCGGCTCGATGTTGTCCGGCGCGTGGGCCTCCAGCACGCGCAGATAGTCGCGCGACAGGAAGACGGTGCGCGCCGGCAGCGCATCCCAGTGCGCTGGATTCAGGAAGTCGACGCGGTCGGCCAGCACCAGCTGCAGGCCCGAGCTGATGCGCCGGGCGTGGCGCCGCGCCTTGATCTCGTGCAGCGCCTGCACCGGGTTCACCAGCTCAGGCTTGAGCTTGCCGAGGGTGCGGCCGGTGCGCCTGAGTTTGGCGGCAGCGGCTTGCAGGGGCTTCTTGACGGTGCGTAGGGTGGGCATCGATCGTTGGAGAGCGTCGAGGCCGACAGGCTACCCCAGCCGGAACATTTCGCTGGCGTGGACCCGGTTGAAGCGCGTGGATGGGTTGAGCTACCCTGCAATGATGAGTCTGCGTCGTCGTGACCTGCTCCTGTCCTCGGTGGCGGCTCCGCTGGCCGCCGCCCAGGCTGCGCCACGCCGCATCCGCATCCCTCACGTGTCCGCGAAGGCCGAGCTGGAGCGCAGCTACGCGGCGGTGCTGCTGGAGCAGGCGCTGGCCGCGGCCGGCATGGCGGTCAGGCTGGCGCCCACGCCCGAGCTGATCCCGCAGAACCGTGCGCTGCAGGAGCTGGGCGCGCACAGTGGCCG
>JAEKKH010000205.1 GCA_019510465.1 Burkholderiales bacterium | reverse complement strand
CTGGCTCGTGGTATCGGCCGCCTGCTGGAAGTCGCGCACCGCCTCCTCGAACTTGCCCCGCTGCTGCGCCAGGTCGCCGATCATGTGCAGGGCGCGCGCGCGCCGGCCCAGCGAATCGGCGTCCAGGCGGTTCAGGTCCTGCCCCGCGTAGTAGTCCAGCGCCTTCAGCCCGACGCCGTCCAGCACGTCCAGCCGGCCCACGGGCTGCAGCTTCTTGCGCAGGTCGCCGATCATGTACTCGATCAGCCCTTCGGCCTGCACCCGCTGCGCCTGCGCCTCGCGCGCCTGCCACAGCGCCACGCCGATGCCCACGCCCAGCGCAGCGATGGCCAGCGACGTGGCCGCCACGCCGGCGCGGTGGCGCTGCACGAACTTGGCGGCGCGGTACAACCGTGAATCGGGCCGCGCCGCGATCGGCTCGTGGGCGAGGTAGCGGCGGATGTCGTCGGCGAGCGCATCGGCGTTGGCGTAGCGCTCCGAGGGCGACTTCTTCAGCGCCTTGGCGACGATGGTCTCGATGTCGCCGCGCACCTCGAGGGCGAGCCGGCGCGACTCCGGCGACCAGCGCTGCGTCGGCCCGCCGCGCTTGAGCACGGCCTCCGACAGGCGCCGGGGCTCCGTCTCGATCACCGAGCGCATGCGATCGAGCGGCGCGCCGGTGGGGGCGGCGGTCGGGTGATCGCCGCCCAGGAGGATGTACATCAGCACGCCGAGCGCGTAGACGTCGGTGGCCGTCGTCACGTCGCCGGCCTGCACCTGTTCGGGCGCCGCGAATTCTGGCGTGAAGGCGTTGCCGGCGTGCACCGTGAGCGCGGTCTGGCCGGCGCTGGCGTCGTCCAGCAGCTTGGCGATGCCGAAGTCCAGCAGCTTCACCTCGCCCGCCTTGTTGACGAGGATGTTGGTGGGCTTCAGGTCGCGGTGCAGGATCAGCCGGTTGTGCGCCTGCGCCACCGCGGCGAGCACGTCCAGCATCAGCCGCAGCCGCGCCTCGACCGACAGCGCGAGCCGGTGGCAGTACTGGTCGATCGGCTCGCCGTCGATGTATTCGAGCACCAGGTAGGGCTGGGCGCCGTCGGCCATGACGCCGGCGTCCAGCAGGCGCGCGATGTTCGGGTGCGACAGCCGCGCGAGGATGCTGCCCTCGCGCTGGAAGCGTGCCGCGTCGCCATGGCCGAACAGGCCGGAGCGCAGGAACTTGATCGCGACCTCGCCCTCGTAGCGGCCGTCGGTGCGCCGCGCGAGCCAGACGGTGCCCATGCCGCCATGGCCGATCTCGCGCACCAGCGCGTACGGGCCGATGGCCTGGCCGGCCAGGCCGCCGGGCTTGGGCATCGCCGCCGAGGGCATGAACTCGCCGCGCTCGATGGCCGGCAGGTGGCCCAGCATCGCGGCCACGGCCTGGGCGATGTTCGGGTCCTCCGCGCGGAGCGCGGCCAGGCGCGCGTCCCGGTCGTCGTCGGGCAGGTCCAGCAGTTCGTCCAGCAACGGCGACAGGCGGCCCCAGGTCTCTTTTCCAACGCTCATGGATTCAACGCCGAGGAAAGAAAGAGCCGCGCCTTCTGCCAGTCGCGCTGCACCGTGCGCTCCGTGACGCCGAGGATCGCGGCGATCTCGGCCTCCGACAGCCCGCCGAAGTAGCGCAATTCCACCACGTCGTGCAGCCGCTTGTCGGCCACGGCGAGCTGCTGCATCGCCTCGTCGACGCGCAGGATCTCGTCGTCATGGCGGGAGACCGAGTCGCCGATGGCGGTGTTGAGGGTGACGTGCTCGACGTCGCCGCCATGGCGCGCCGCGCGCCGCGCTCGCACGAAGTCGACCACCACGGAGTGCATCACCCGGGCCGCATACCCCATGAAGTGTTGCTGGTCCTCGAACACGGCGTCGCCGGCGCGCTGGAAACGCAGCCAGCTCTCATGCACGAGCACGGTGGTGTCCAGCATCGTGAAGTTGCCTGAACGGCTCATGCGGCTGTGCGCCAGGCGCTGCAGGTCGGCATAGAGCAGCGCGAACGCCCGGTCGGCCGCCTGGCGGTCGCCGTCGGCCGCCGCCTTCAGCAAGGAGGTGATGTCGGACATGCGCTTTTACGTTTCGGGCTGCGGAGGCCCGCATACCCCCAACTCTACCGTGTAGTTACACATTTTTTCATTTTCTTGTGTCGGGACCGTGGCGCTGTTCTCGTTCTATTTGCTGAGGGGCAGTGTTTCGGGAGGTAAGGGAGGCCGGAGGGCCTGTCCGGGATGCCGCCCCTCACCATGTCCCGGGGCCGCGGTCAGCGAACGCCGGGACGCCACGCAGCGAGGACAACGCCTGTGATGTCGACGACCCGCCCCGAACGAGAGGAAGACTGCGGCTTGCCAGGCGCGCCGCCATGCCCGGCCGACCTGAAGCGTGCGACGGCCGTCTCCGGGCCGGCGGAGGTGCAGGCGCGCGTGGAATTGCTGTTGGCGCAGTGCCGGCGCCGCGGCGGCGTGCTGGCCGTGCTGTGCGTGCGGGTCGACACCGTCGCCCGATCGGGCCTGGCGGTCAGCGCGGCCATGGAGCAGCGCGTGCGGCAGGAGGTATCGAGGCGAGCGGCTGCGCCGGATGGTCAACGGCGACTACCGCGTCGGCGGCGAGCTGCTGCAGGTGCGCGTGCACATCGGCGCGGCGGCGCATCCGGCGCACGGCGCGCGCGCGGCGGAGCTGCTGCGGCACGCGGGCCGGGACGAGGGCGGGGGCGAAGGCGGCTGAGTCGCCGCGTTCATGTGGCAACCTCCGCCCTACGGGCTGCGGAGCGAGCGCCCTTCGGAGCGGCCGGGCGTGCGCTCATGCGAGGTCGAAGGCCACGACGCCCGGCAGGTCGTCGCGGTCGCCGTACGCGCGCACCACCTTGGAGATGACGACGCGGTAGCCGGCGAGCCAGTTGGCCTGCGCGGCCTTGGCCTGCAGGTGGGCCGGATGCGACATCAGCTGCTGCAGCGCCTCCAGCGACGACCAGTAGTAGACGTTGGACACCAGGCCGGTGGCCGGGTTCTCCCATGCCTCCTCGCCGAGGTAGCCGGGCAGGTTCTTCGCCGCGGCGGCGATCTGCTGGTCGAGGCGATGGAACTCATCGTCGAACTGCTTCTTGGCGAAGATGAAAGTCGAGCTGTAGATCACGGCGGCGATGCGGGAAGGTGGCGCGGGACAGCCGAGGATAGCGCGGGCGCGGGCCTTGCCCGATCCGAGGGCCGAGACATCCGACAGGAGCGCACCATGGCCCGCCCGCATCCCAGCCCCACCACCGACGACGACCGCCGCGACGAGTCGGCCACCCGCCAGCAGGAGCTCTACGGCCGGCGCGCGCCGGCCGACCTCGACGAGGCCAACATCGGGCGCGAGCCCGACGGCGTCGAGGACGAGGACCCGAACCCGGGTCGCGGCGAGGACGCCAGCGGCCGGCCCAGCACCGCGCGCAGCGGCGCCAACACGCAGTGAACGCGGCTCAGCGCGGCGGCCGGCTGACGATGCCGCGCAGCGAGCCCTCGAACGTCGGCTTGGCGCGCCATGCGCCGTGCCGGCGTTCCCACACGCCGGACGCGAGGTCGGCGCCGAGGCGATGCACGAAGCGCGCCTTCGCGTCGTCGGGCACGAAGCTCCAGGCCGACTGCGAGCGCCGCACCGCCGGGTCGAGGAAGGCCTCGGGCCGCGCATAGAACGCCTCCGAGAACCCGTCGACGCAGTCGTTCGGGATCGGGATCGCGTGCACCTCGCAGGCTCCGCCCAGGCCGTCGACCAGCGACGCGATGCGCGGGAAGCGGCGGCGCTCGACGGCCAGCATCTCCGGCGCGTAGTCGGCCATCCACCAGCGATCGAGCGCGTCGCCGTCGAAGGTCAGCAGCACGATGGGGCCGCGCGTGACGCGGCGCAGCTCGGCCAGGCCCCTGGCGACGTCGGGCCACTGGTGCACGGTGACCAGCGCCATCGCCGCGTCGAAGGACTGGTCGTCCAGCGGCAGCCGTTCGGCGACGCCGTCCACCGCCGGCGTGAGGTGCGCCGGGCGCTGCGCGCGCATCGCGGCCGCGGGCTCGATCGCGAGCACGTGGCGGTCGAGTGGCTCGTAGGAACCGGCACCCGCGCCGACGTTGAGCACGGTGCGGGCGTCGCCGAGCGCGGCGTGCACCCAGGCCTCGATGCGCGGGTCGGTGCGGCGCTGGCGGCCGTAGCCCAGGCCGTGGCTGGCGTAGTCGACGTCGCCGGCGATGGTCGTGGGGGTCATGTCTTCGGAGGGGAGTGAAGGATCCGGCGCATCAGCACGACAGGTCGGGCGTGAAGCGGGCGTCGTCGGCGAGGCTCGCCTCGAGGCGGTGGCCGTCGACCACGAACTGCGTGCCGTTGCCCAGGCGCAGGGCCAGGGTGACGACCTCCCCGGGGCGTGCCGCTGCCAGGGTGCCGGGCACGTCCATGCGGCGCAGGAGGCGCTGGTCGTGCTGCAGGCCGGCTTCCGCGATCCTGCCGAACGCATGCGTGGCATCGCCCTGCAGGCCGGCGCCGCGCATTTCCAGCGTCACGCCGGTCAGCCAGCCACGCTCGCCGGCCTCGTCGCGCACGGACGCGGCGGCCAGGCGCAGGCGCACCAGCCCGCCTTCGCGCGCGACGGCGCGCAATTCCGAATCGGCGAACTCGAGCGTGTAGCGCATGCGGTCGATTCTGCCCGACGCCTTCGCGGAAGGAATTTCCCGGGCAGCGGGAATAAACGGCCACCCCGCCCGATCTTGCAGGAACACCAGCCACTTCGAGGAGTTCCCATGCCCGCCGATTTCGATCGCCGCGATTTCCTGCGCCTGGCCGGCGTGGGCGCCGGCGTGGTGTTCGCGTCCGGCCTGGCCGGCTGCGCCGCGCGCGCCGGCGCGCCGTCGACCGACTTCCACTTCGTGCAGCTATCCGACAGCCACTGGGGCTTCGAGGGCCCGGTGGTGAATCCCGAGGCGAAGACCACCCTGAAACGCGCCGTCGCCGAGGTCAACGCGCTGCCGCTGCAGCCCGACTTCATCGTCTTCACCGGCGACCTCACGCACACCACCGACGACCCGCAGGAGCGCCGCAGGCGCCTGCGCGAGTTCAAGGAGATCGTGGCCGACCTGCAGGTGCGCGACGTCCATTTCCTGCCCGGCGAGCACGACGCCTCGCTGGACAAGGGCGCGGCGTTCCAGGAGTTCTTCGGCCCCACGCACTACAGCTTCGATCACCGCGGCGTGCACTTCGTCGCGCTCGACAACGTGTCCGACCCGGCCGCCCGCGTCGGGGACGAGCAGCTCGCCTGGCTCGCGAAGGATCTCGCCACGCTGGACAAGGACGCGCCGATCGTCGTGCTGACGCACCGCCCGCTGTTCGACCTCGCGCCGCAGTGGGACTGGGCCACGCGCGACGGCGACCAGGTGGTGGCGCAACTGATGCCGCACGCGAACGTGACGGTGTTCTACGGCCACATCCACCAGGAGCATCACCACCAGACGGGCCACATCGCGCACCACGCGGCGACGTCGCTGATCTTCCCGCTGCCCGCGCCCGGATCGCAGCCTCAGCGCGCGCCGGTCAAGTGGGACCCGTCGCAGCCGTTCCGCGGCCTGGGGTTTCGCGACGTCGAGCGCCACGGCGCGGGCGAGTACGCGATCGCGCAGCACGGCGTCACGGGAGCATGAGCCCGCACGGCCGCCCGAAGGGCGAATACCGCGGTGCGCAGCACGGAGGTTTCCTCATGAACATGGATCGACGTCTTCTCCTCGCGGGCTTCGCGGCCACGCTGGTGGCGGCCGCCTCGCGCGCCGCGAGCGAACCCGGGCCGCGCCGCATTCCGGTGGTGGCGCGCAAGTTCGTCTTCATTCCCAACGAGATCACGGTCAGGCAGGGCGAGTCGGTGGTGCTGGAGTTCACCGCGCCCGAGGTGGCGATGGGCTTCTTCGCGCCGGAGCTGGGCCTGCGCGCGCTGATCGTGCCCGGCGAGGTGGCCAAGGTGCCGTTCACCGCCAGCCAGGCCGGCCGCTTCGATTTCCTGTGCGATGTATTCTGCGGCGACGGACACGAAGGGATGAACGGTCACCTCGTCGTCCTGGCTTGAGGACGGCGATGGAAGACGGCCAGGGACGCTTCGCGGCGTCCGTGCTGCCGCACCTGGATGCGGCCTACAACCTCGCGCGCTGGCTCGTGCGGGACGCGCATGACGCGCAGGACGTCGTGCAGGACGCGCTCGTGCGCGCACTGCGCCACTTCGACGGCTTTCGCGGCGGCGACCCGCGGCCGTGGCTGCTCGCCATCGTGCGCAACGCGGCGTTCGCCTGGCTGGGCTCGCGACGCTCGGGCGAGGTCGACTTCGCGGACCACGAGCACGAGCTCGACGCCGTGCTGGCGCTGGACTGGAGGAGCTGTCCTACCGCGACATCGCGCGCATCACCGACGTGCCGATCGGCACCGTGATGTCGCGCCTGTCGCGCGCCCGCCACCTGCTGGCGGCCGCGCTGCGGCCCGAGGCCGCGAGGAACCTGGCATGAGCGCACGCCCGGCCGTTCCGAAGGGCGCTCGCGCCGCAGCCCGCAGGACGGAGGCTGCCTTATGAGCGCACGCCCGGCCGCTCCGAAGGGCGCTCGCGCCGCAGCCTGCAGGGCGGAGGTTGCGCGCTCGCGCCGCAGTCCGCAGGACGGAGGATTCCCGATGAATGACGACGATCTCTGGCTGGACGCGCTGCTCGACGACGAGCTGGACGCGGCCGCGAGCCTCGCGCTGCAACGGCGCATCGCGGCGGAACCGGCGCTGCAGCGGCGACTGGACGACAAGCGCGCGCTGCGCGAGGTGATCCGCGGGCAGGCCACGCGCCACGCCGCGCCCGACGAGCTGCGCGCGAACCTGTTGGCGATGCTGCCCGCGCGGGCGGACGCGCACGGGCCTGCGCAGGCGGACGCGGGCGCAGGCGCGGGCCCGGGAAAGGCAGGGACGGGGGCCGGCGCCGTCGCGGATCCTCGCGCGTCGCTCGAGCGTCGCGGGTCGCGCGCGGCCGCGCGACGCCGGATGGCCCTGCCGTGGGTCACCGGCCTCGGCGGCGCGCTGCTGGCGAGCGTTTGCACGCTGGCGGTGGTGGCGCCCGGCACGCTGGGCTGGCATCGCGGCGAGGCGATGACCACGTTGCAGACGGCCGAGGCCTCGGAGGCGGTGAGCGCGCACACGCGGGCCTTGCTGGTCGACCACCCGATCGAGGTCGCGAGCTCCGACCAGCACACCGTGCGCCCGTGGCTGTCCGCGCGGCTGAACTTCGTCCCGCCGGTGACCGATTTCGCGCCACAGGGCTACGCGCTGGTCGGCGCCCGGCGCGACGTGCTGTCCGGCGAGACGGCCGCCGCGCTCGTCTACCGCCACGGCGCCCACGTCATCTCGGTGTTCGTGCGTCCGGTGGACCCGACGGCCACGCGCGCGGCCGAGGCGACCCGCGTGGTGCGCGGCTTCAACGTGATCGAGCGCACGCAGGGCGGCCTGGCGTTCTGCTTCGTGTCGGACGCGAATCCGCACGAGCTGGGGACGCTGGCGGACCTGGTGGCGCCGTTGGCGCAGGGGTAGGCGCGCGACGCCCGGCCATCGGAGATTTCCATCCGCGCCGTGCAAGGGGTCCGGCCTCTCCTTGGATCGCGCGGATCGTCGAGCGCAGCCGCTGCGCCGGTCGCGATCCGACGCGAAGGCCCGACGCCTGACCACGTTCAGAGGTTCTCGTGATGCCCCTGCGCCCCGCGCTTCCAGTACGCGGCGGCGCGGATCGCTTCGCCCGGGTGGCCCTTGACCTCGACCAGCTCACGCCGCAGCGCGGCCATGCAGGCCGCCTCGCCGGCGCACCAGGCGTAGCCGTCGCCTTCGGGCAGCGACAGCGCGCGGACGGCGTCCAGCAGTTCGTCGTCCGTCGACACCCACGTGAGGCCGACGTCCGCGGCCGACGCGAACGCGCGGCGGTCGGCGGCGTCCGCGGCCTTGAGCACGACGGTCGCCTTGGCGCCGGCGGGCAGTTCTTCCAGGCGGCGCGCGACGGCGGGGAACGCCGTCTCGTCGCCGGCCAGCAGGTGCCAGTCGTAGTCCAGCGGCACGATCAGCGAGCCCTTCGGGCCGCCGATGGCCAGGGTATCGCCGGGCGCGGCGCGCGCGGCCCATTCGGCGGCCGGCCCGTCGCCGTGCAGCGCGAACTCGATCACCAGCTCGCGCGCCGCGTTGTCGAACGAGCGCGGCGTGAAGTCGCGCCGGGCGTCGCCGAGGAACACCTTGATGTGGTCGTCGAAGGACGCGCTGACGAAGTCCGACAGCGAGTCGTCCGTGAGCGTGATGCGGCGGAAATGCGGGGTGAGGGTCTCGACGGCCTGCACCGTCAGCTCGCGGCGCTTGAGTTCGTGGCGCACGCGTTCGACGCGGCGCAGGGTGGTGGGGGCGTTCATGGCGGGACGATTCGATTTGGTTGACAATGTCATCCAATCATGTGGAAAAAAGTAGACAATGTCAACCATGTGGGCTCTGGCCCGGCATCGGCGGCGGAGGCCGTGATCGACCTCGTCCACGCGGTGATGCACCAGTTCCGGTCGACGCAGTACCAGGTGCTGCGCGACAACGCGCACGACGTCACGCACATGGAGAGCAAGGTGATGGCCTTCTTCGCGCGCCACGGGGGCGCCACGCTGAGCGACCTGGTCGCCCACAGCGGCCGCGACAAGGCGCAGCTGGCCAAGCTGGTCAAGGGCCTGCGCGAACGCGGCCTGCTCGATGCCGAGACGGACGCCGACGATCGTCGCAGCGTGCGCCTGCGGCTCAGCGCCGCGGGCCGCGCGGTGCAACGGGCGCTGCACGCCGAGGCGCGCGTGCTCAACGAGCGCGCCGTCGACGGGCTGAGCCCGGCGGAGCAGGCCCAGCTCGTCAGCTTGCTGACGCGGGTCAAGTCCAACCTCGACGCGCCGGAATAGGCTTGTCGGGGCCTCTGGCACGGCCCTGTGGATAGAAGCACGACGCGGCCGCCAGGGGCTTGCAATGAAGCCAGGATCGCGTAGACTGTTCATTCATACAGTATTCGTGATGGCTTCGATCTCGCGCTCGCCATGGATGTCCGGCACTCTCTCAATCTCCTGCCTGGCCCTGGCGAACGCGAGGCCCTTGGCGATGCGGTGGCGTGATGTCACGGTTGCTCGTCTCGCCCGGCGCGGTGTACGCGCTGACGCTGCTCCTGTCGTTGCTGTTCGCTTGTCTGGTCGTGTGGGCGCGCGAGTGCCCGTGAAGGAGTCGTGATGTCGACGTGGCGGTCCCACCCATCCATGAGCCTCTCGGTCGTCGCCCTGGCGGGCTGGCGTGCGATGCATCTCAAGGCGGTCTCGCTGGTGCGCCCGTCCGCGCTGAGACGCGCGCAGACCCGCATGGTGCGGCTGATCACGGTGGTCGCGGGCCACTGAGGGCACGCCGGGCCGACGCGGCCACCCTCGGCAGGGCATGTCCGGCGTCCGCCGTCGGAGCCGAAAGCATCCGACAATCGCGCCCTCTGGAACGCGGAAGGCGCTGCTCGATGACTCAATGGATTGGCTGGCTCGAACTCGTGGCCGAACAGGCGCTCGTGGCCATCGCGCTGCTCGTCGTGTTCGCGGGATGCCGGCGGCTGGTGCGTGACGGCGTGTCGCGCACGCCGGCGCTCATGGTGGCGCTCGGGCTCGTGCTTCCGGTGGCCGACGCCTGGCTCAACATGCGTGTCGTCCAGCAGGTGCGGGCGTTGCAGGCCGAGAAGATGGCGGCGGTCGCGCTGCATGGCCGCGAGCCCGCCGGCGGCTGGGAAAGGGCGGCGTCATCGCCCGAGGCGCGCACGCGGGCCAGCACCGAGGCCGCGCGCGTCGGCTACCTGTTCGAGGGTCGGCGTGCCGAGATCGTCGACCCGTCCGGCGCGCGCGTGCCCTTCGTGCCGTCCGCCGACGATATGCAGGCCCGCGAGCAGTTCGTGCGCGACGAGAAGGGCGCCGAGGCTTCGGCGCTGTCGTCCTGGGATCGCGGCATCCGCCTGTTGGCCGAGGCTGCGGCCTTCATGCTGGCCGGCTTCGTCGTCGGCTGGCGCGCGCGCCGGCGCGCCTGACGCGCGCTCCAGCGCGCGAGACGCTCAGAGGCCCTGCAACGCATCCGCGTGGAAGCGCAGGTGATCCTCGATGAAGGTGGCGATGAAGAAGTAGCCGTGATCGTAGCCCTCGTGGCGGCGCAAGGTCAGCGATTGGCCGGCGTCGCGGCAGGCGGCCTCGAAGCGGTCGACATTGAGCTGTTCGGCGAGGAACGGGTCGCCCAGGCCCTGGTCGAGCAGCAGCGCCGGCGCCCGCGCGCCCGACCTCACGAGCTCGGTCGCGTCGTGCGCGGCCCAGGCCGCCGCGTCCTCGCCCAGGTAGTTCGCGAACGCCTTGATGCCCCACGGGCATTGCGTGGGCGCGGCCACGGGCGCGAAGGCCGACACGCTGCCGGCCAGGCCCGGGTGGCGCAGCGCCAGCGTCAGCGCGCCATGGCCGCCCATCGAGTGGCCGAACAGGCCGAGGGCTTCGCGCCGCCAGCGGAAGTTGGCGGCGATCACCGCGGGCAGCTCGTGCGCCACGTAGCTTTCCATGCGCCAGTGCGCCGCCCATGGCGAGCGCGTCGCATCCAGGTAGAAGCCGGCGCCATGGCCGAAGTCCCAGTGCGCGTCGGCGCCCGGCACGCCGGTGCCGCGCGGGCTGGTGTCGGGCGTGACGAGCATCAGCCCCAGCTCGGCGGCCGCGCGCTGCGCGCCGGCCTTGATGGCGAAGGTCTCCTCGGTGGACGTCAGCCCCGCCAGCCAGACGAGCGCCGGCACCGGCGTCCCGGCCAGCGCCTGCGGCGGCTGGTAGACACCGAACTTCATCGGCAGGCCGATGCTGCCCGACGCGTGGCGATAGAAGCCCTGCACGCCGCCGAACGACGCGTGCTCCGACAGCGTCTCGAGCGTCGTGCCGGCCATCAGTACACCACCACCGAGCGGATCGACTCGCCGCGCTCCATCAGCTCGAAGCCGTGGTTGATGTCCTCGAGCTTGAGCGTGTGCGTGATCAGCGGGTCGATCGATATCCGGCCCTCCATGTACCAGTCGACGATCCTGGGCACGTCCGTGCGCCCGCGCGCGCCGCCGAACGCCGAGCCCTTCCACACGCGGCCGGTCACCAGCTGGAACGGCCGCGTCGAGATCTCCTGGCCGGCACCGGCCACCCCGATGATCACGCTCTGCCCCCAGCCCTTGTGGCAGCACTCGAGGGCCTGGCGCATCGTGGTGGTGTTGCCGATGCACTCGAAGCTGTAGTCGGCGCCGCCGTCGGTCAGTTGCACGATGGCGTCGACCACGTTCGGCACGTCCTTCGGGTTGATGAAGTCGGTCATGCCGAACCGGCGCGCCATCGCCTCGCGCGCCGGGTTGATGTCGACGCCCACGATCTTGCCGGCGCCCACCATCTTCGCGCCCTGGATCACGTTCAGGCCGATGCCGCCGAGCCCGAACACGACGACATTGGCGCCGGCCTCCACGCCGGCCGTGAACAGCACGGCGCCCACGCCGGTGGTCACGCCGCAGCCGATGTAGCAGACCTTGTCGAACGGCGCGTCGGGCCGGATCCTGGCCAGCGCGATCTCGGGCACGACGATGTAGTTGCTGAACGTCGACGTGCCCATGTAGTGGAGGATGGGCTTGCCATCGAGCGAGAAGCGGCTGGTCGCATCGGGCATCAGGCCGCGCCCCTGCGTCGAGCGGATCTGCTGGCAGAGGTTGGTCTTGCGCGACAGGCAGAACTTGCACTGCCGGCATTCGGGCGTGTAGAGCGGGATCACGTGGTCGTCGCGCCGCAGGGACGTCACGCCCGGGCCGACGTCCACCACGACGCCCGCGCCCTCGTGGCCGAGGATGGCCGGGAACAGGCCTTCGGGGTCGGCGCCCGACAGCGTGAACTGGTCGGTGTGGCAGATGCCGGTGGCCTTGACCTCGACCAGCACCTCGCCGGCCTTCGGGCCGGCCAGGTCGACGGTCTCGATGCTCAGCGGGGCGCCGGCCTTCCAGGCGACGGCTGCACGGGTCTTCATGGGCTTTTCTCCAGGGGGTCTGCGACGTGGGAACGGCACCGGTAGACTCGTTCGCCGAGGTTCCGCCAACCGCGCGCAAAGGGTAATCGAAGTCATGCACATCCGCAGCTTGTCCGCCGCCGACGCCGCCGCCTTCCGGGCCCTGCGCCTGGCCGCCTTGCTCGACAAGCCCGAGGCCTTCGTCAGCAGCCACGTGGAAGAGAAGGACCAGCCGCTCGGCTGGTTCGAGGCACGGCTTTCCGAGCGGCCCGGCCATGCGGTGTTCGGCGCCTTCGACGGCGATGCGCTCGTGGGCATCGCCGGCCTCGCGCGCGAGACGCTGATCCAGCTCGCGCACAAGGGCCACATCTGGGGCATGTACGTGGCCGCGGCCGCACGTGGCCATGGCGTCGCGCGGGACCTGATCACGGCGGCGCTCGCCCACGCCCGCGCGACGCCGGGCATCGCCAAGGTGACGCTCAGCGTCGACTCGCAGAACGTAGCCGCCATCGCGCTGTACGAATCGCTGGGCTTCGTCGTGTTCGCGCGCGAGGCCGACGCCGTCCGGCTGGACGGCCAGTCGCGCGACGACCTGCAGATGCACCTGCGCTTCGACACCGCCCCCTAGCTTGCCGCCCGGGCGCGATTGACGCGGACAGGTCGGGCTCCGACGATGCCCTGTTCCCGCGCCGCCCTGACGGCACCCCCGTTTCCAGGAGCTTGCATGTCCAAGACGCTTCGCACGGTCGCCCTCGCCGCTGTCGCCGCCGCGTTCGCGGGCGGGCCACGCGGCGCGCACGCGGCCTATACCTTCTACGACGACGACGGTGGCAACGGCATGCTGTCCGGCAGCTACCCGGCGTTCACGATCACCGGCTCGAACGACGGCTCGGGCGTCGACGACACGGCGTTCTACGTGCAGACCTACGCGTCGGCCACCACCATCGCGTTCACGTGGCAGTACCAGTCCCTCGACAGCGGCGGCAGCGTCTACGACCCGGCCGGCTGGATCCTGGACGGCGCGGAGACGCAGCTGTCGACCGACGGCGGTCCGGGCATCCCCGGCAGCGGCGCCCTCAGCGTGAACGTCGGCGCGGGACAGACCTTCGGCTGGTACGTCCACTCCTTCGATTCAATGGGCGGCGCGGGCGTGCTGGCCATCAACGAGGACCTGTCGCCGGCCGTGCCCGAACCGGGCGACGCCACCCTGATGATGGCCGGCCTCGCAGCGCTGGTCGCCGCGGCGGGGCGTCCGCGGAACGGCTGAATGCGCGACAAGGCGGCGCGCAGCGACCGCTTCCTGCGGCGCGTCGAGGAGCTCGCCGACGCGCTGCGCGAACGTGATGCAATCGGCGGCATGACGTCCCTCGACCGTGACCTGTCGCTGGGCTGGCGCACCGACCTGATCTTCGCCCGTTTCGACGGCCACGTGGACGATCGCGGCAACCACCTGTGCGTGCGCACGCCGGCCAACCCGACCTTCTGGTGGGGCAACTTCCTGTTGTTCCATCACGCGCCCGGTCCGGGCGACCTCGAGCGCTGGATGGCGTTGTTCGACGAGGAGATCGCGTCGCGCCAGCCGGCGTCGCAGCACCGCGCGTTCGGCGTCGACATGCGCGAGCGCCTTGCGCTGCCGCCGGAGTTCGCCGCGGCGGGCTTCACGCTCAGCGAGGCGACGGTGCTGACGCTCGCGCGCGACCAGCTGCTGCCCGCACCCCGGCCGATGCCCGAGGGGGTCGCGTTCCGGGTGCTGGATCTCGCGCGCGACGGCGACGCCATCGTCGACAAGCAGGTGGCCGTCGACTCGAGCCGATTCGAGCCGACGGGCTACCGCGAGTTCGCGCAGCGCCAGGTCGGCCGCTACGCCGCGATGCAGGACGCCGGCCTCGGCCACTGGTTCGGCCTGGTCGCCCGGGTCGACGATCGTGCCGTGCTGGCGGCTTCGTGCGGCCTGTTCCGCGCCTCGGCGCGCGTCGACGATCCGGCGTCGCGCCTGGGCCGCTTCCAGTACGTCTCGACGCATCCGGCCTGGCGCCGGCGCGGCCTGTGCACGGCCCTCGTCCACGCCGTCTGCCGCCACGGCTTCGAGGCGATGGGGCTGGACACGCTGGTGATGGTGGCCGATCCGGACGACGTGGCCATCGGCGTCTACGAGTCGCTGGGCTATCGGCGCGGCACCAGCACGTGGCAGTTCGAGCGTCCGCCGCGTTGAGCGCGTCTACGCCGCCGGACGCGCGGGGATCCTGAGCCCGCGCTGCACCGCCGGCCGCTCGAGGAACTTCGCCAGCACGCGCTTGACCTCGGCGAAATCGTCGAAGCCCACCAGGTCGGCGGCGCCGTAGAACGTCACCAGGTTGTTGATCCACGGGAAACTGGCGATGTCGGCGATGGTGTACTCGTCGCCCACGATCCATTCGCGGCCCGCCAGGTGCTTGTCCAGCACGGCCAGCAGGCGGCGCGACTCGGCGACGTAGCGGTCGCGCGGGCGCTTGTCCTCGTAGTCCTTGCCGGCGAACTTGTTGAAGAAGCCGACCTGGCCGAACATCGGGCCGATGCCGCCCATCTGGAACATCAGCCACTGCAGCGTCTCGTAGCGGCCGGCGTCGTCCCTGGGCATCAGCCGGCCCGTCTTGCCGGCGATGTAGACCAGGATCGCGCCCGACTCGAACAGCGGCAGCGGCCGCCCGCCCGGGCCGTCCGGATCGATGATGGCCGGGATCTTGTTGTTCGGGTTCAGCGACAGGAACTCGGGCGACAGCTGGTCGTTGGTGTCGAAGCGCACCAGGTGCGGTTCGTACGGCAGCCCCGTCTCCTCCAGCGCGATCGCCACCTTGACGCCGTTGGGCGTCGGCAGCGAGTACAGCTGCAGGCGGTCGGGGTGGCTCGCGGGCCACTTCTTCGTGATCGGAAAATCGGCGAGGGTCGTCATGACGGGGGCTTCCAGCTCGGGTGGAGGCGCGATTCTGTCCCGCTGGCGATGCCCTTGCCGCCGCGGGACTACTCGCCCAGCGAGTTCATCGAGTCGGCGGCGTCCGGCCGCGGCTTGCGCTCGAAGCGCGGCAGATGCCAGCGGTAGCGCAGCGACAGCGCGCGCAGTGCGAAGCACGCGGCCACCGCGCACCATGTCAGCGCCGGCGAGCCCAACCCCAGTTCCTCGCCGAAGGTGGCGACGGCCGAGCCGACCAGGGCCGCGGACGCGTAGATCTCGCGCTGCAGGATCACCGGCACCCGATTGAGCAGCACGTCACGTGCGACGCCGCCGCCCACCGCGGTGACCATGCCCAGCAGCACCGCGACCTCGGCGTTCGAGCCGGCCAGCAGCGCCTTCTGCGCACCGGTGACGGCGAACAGGCCCAGGCCCAGCGTGTCGAACAGCACCACCGGGTGCGCGAGCCGGTCGACGAGCGCGCGCGAGCCCAGCGTGATCACGCCGGCGGCCATGGCGGTGGCCAGGTAGCGCCAGTCGCCCAGGCCGGCGGGCGGGATCGCGCCGATGCACAGGTCGCGCAGCACCCCGCCGCCGCAGGCCACCGTGAACGCGAGCACCAGCACGCCGAACCAGTCGAGGCCGCGCTCGCGCGCCGCCACCGCGCCGCTGAGCGCGAACGCGAAGGTGCCCGCGAGGTCGAGGAACGTGAACAGCGCGTGGCCGTTCAGGACCAGCGTCAATGCGTGGGCGTTCACGCGCGGGCCCGGGTCACTCGTCGCGGACGTCGCTGCCGGGCGCGTCGGCGGGCGGCAGCTTCTCGCGCCGCGCCGGCGCGATCGGGTCGCTGGCGGGGAAGGTCTCGTCCAGCGCCTCGTCGAGCAGGTCGTCGTCGGACGGCGCGGGCGGTGGCGGCGTCTTCTCCGGGTCGGGCATGGCGGTCCTCGCGAAAACAGGTCACAGGGCCGAGCCGGGGGGCATCGGACGTGCCGGCAGCGGGATGAACTCGGACTCCCCGGGCACCGGCGGGAAGCGCTGCTCCGACCAGGCGGCCTGCGCCTCCAGGATGAGGTCGCGCTGGCTGGACACGAAGTTCCACCACAGGAAGCGAGGCGCGTCGAGTGGCGCGCCGCCCAGCAGCACGACGTGCGCCGGCGCGTCGCCGGCCGTCAGGCGCGCGGGCTCGCCGGCATCGAACACGATCAGGTGCTCCTTCGCGGTGGGGCTGCCGGCGTCGTTGCCGCGCACTTCGCCTTCGAGCACATAGGCCGCGCGCTCGGCGTGGTCGACCTCGAGATCGATCGCCGCGCCGGCGTCCAGCCGCACGTCGACCAGGAACATCGGCGACGTCACCGCCACCGGCGACGTCGCGCCGAAGGCCTCGCCCAGCACGACGCTCAGGCGCGCGCCGGGGCGGCTCACGCGCGGGATCGCGTCGGCGCCATGGTGCGCGAACGCCGGCGGGCACTGCTCCTTCTCGAGCGGCAGCGCGACCCAGAACTGCAGGCCCCACAGGCGCGCCCCGGCGGCGCGCGCGTCCTGCGGCGAGCGCTCCGAGTGCACGATGCCGCGGCCGGCCGTCATCCAGTTCACCTCGCCGGGCTGGATCGGCACGACGCTGCCGAGACTGTCGCGGTGCAGGATGCTGCCCTCGAACAGGTAGCTCACGGTGGCCAGGCCGATGTGCGGATGCGGCCGCACGTCCAGGCCCTTGCCCGGCGCGAGCTGCACGGGGCCGAACTGGTCGAGGAACACGAAGGGTCCGACGGCGCGTCGCGCGGCGCTCGGCAGGGCGCGGTGGACGAGGAAGCCGTCGCCGAGATCGGACGGGCGGGGCGTGATCACTTGCATGGCGGGCTTTCGGAGGGGACGCGGAGCGGCGCCACCGATGGTAACGGGCTGCCGCGGCACGCGCTCGCCCGGGCCGAACCCGACAGGCCCGGCGCTTGCCCGGCGAGGGCCGAGCCCAGCCGCGAACCGAGCTTCGTCCATGTGGAAATTCGTCAAGACGCTGCGTTGGCCCCCGCGCCGCCTGGTGCTGTGGCACTCGATCGCCGCCATCCCGATGGCGACGGTCGTGGTGCTGGGCGCCTGGCTCTCTTACCACTACCACCACCTGGCGCTCGACAACCGCGACCGCGTCGAACGCGCCTACGCGGTGCTGGACGTGGTCGACGGCCTCTACATCTCGGTGCAGAACGCCGACGTCGCGCAACGCGACTTCATCATCACCGGCGACGAATCGCACCTGTCGGTCTTCCAGGCCGCGCTGCGCGAGCAGCAGGCCGATTCCGACCGCCTGCGCGTCCTGCTGGCGGCCAGCGCGAAGCAGGAGGCCAACCTGGCCCGGCTCGACGAGGCGGTCGCCGCCAAGCTGTCGGAGCTGGGCAGGACGGTGGCGCTGCGCCAGCGCGAGGGGTTCGACGCGGCGCGGCTGGCGCTGCGCAACGGCGACGACGGCCACGCGATGACGGCGATCCGCCAGCAGGTGATGGTGCTGGCCGAGAACGAGCGCCGCTTCCTGCTGCGCCGCCAGGCCGACACGCGCGAGCACGAGCGCGACGCCGTGCTGGTGGGCCTGTTCATCGCGGCGCTGTCCGTGACGACGCGCATCCTCATCACGCTGGGCATCCGCCACGTGCACCAGAAGCGCCAGGCGGAGATTGCGCAGGGCGGCGACGAGCCGTCGCCCGCGCTTGCTCTGGAGCGAGGTGAGATTCCGTGCCGGCTTGGTCTGAGCGGGGGACGGTGGGGGACTCTTTCTGGCTCGTGTCCCCCCTTTGGCCTTCGGCCAAATTCCTTCCTTAACCTCGCCAGAAAGAGTCCCCCACCGTCCTTCGCTGGTGGCGCCTTGGCCGGGAACCGAAATACGAGGCATGCGTTTTTGTGAGGGGCCTTGGCATCGGCGGGCCATCGAGGCCGCGCCGATGCCCGCGGCCGGCACCGACATACGCCGACCGGCTTGACGCGAACCGCGGGCGAGCGCGCCGACGCTCCTTCTCGTGACTGACGATCCGCGCCGCTTCGCGCCGCGGAGCTGGAACGCGCCGCGCGGCAACGTCACCGCCAACGCGATCTGAAGATTGGCGCGCCGCGTGCAAACGGGCGAGTGCCTGTGGTTGCGGTGATCTGCGGAGCGCGATGATGCCGCCCGTCGTCCATCGCGAGAAGGAGCGCCGGCCTGCCCGCCAAATGGTTCGCGTCAAGCCCTGTGCCCAGCGAGCTGGACGGCCGCGGGCATCGGCGCGGCCTCGATGGCCCGCCGATGCCAAAGTCCTCAGAAAAAGCGGATGCCTTGTATTTCGGCTCCCCGCCAAGGCGCCATCAGCGAAGGGCGGTGGGGGACTCTTTCTGGCGAGGTAAAGGAAGGAATTTGGCCGAAGGCCAAAGGGGGGACACGAGCCAGAAAGAGTCCCCCACCGTCCCCTGCTCAGACCAAGCCGGCGAGAAACCTCCCACCG
>JAEKKH010000332.1 GCA_019510465.1 Burkholderiales bacterium | reverse complement strand
ACTTCAGCTTCCAGAGCGAGCGGCGCATGTATCTGCTGATCTGGCTGGCCGCGCTGCTGGCCGCATTGGCGGTGACTCGGCTGCTGGACTCGCGGCCGGGCCGCATCATGCGCGCGCTCAACACCAATCGCGGCGGCGGCGCCACCATGCCCGAGGCGATGGGCGCGTCGACCTTCCGCTACAAGCTGGTCATGTTCATCATCGCCGCGCTGCTGGCCTCGGTGTCGGGCTGGCTGTACGCGCACATGCAGCGCAGCGTGAACCCCTCGCCCTTCGGCATCAAGTTCGGCATCGAGTACCTGTTCATGGCCGTGCTGGGCGGCATCGGCACGGTGGGCGGCGCCTTTACCGGCGCGGCGCTCGTGAAGCTCGCGGAGGACCAGCTCAAGGTCGTGCTGCCGATGGTGTTTGGCGGCTCGGGCAATTACGAGATCATCGTCTTCGGCGTCGTGCTGGTGCTGGTGCTGCGCTTTGCGCCGGACGGGCTGTGGCCGCTGATCTCGCGCTGGCTGCCGGGTGCGGGCAAGCGTGCGGTGGACGAAGGCGTGCCGGTCTTGAGCGCGCGCAGCCACCCCGAACGCGGCGCGCCGCTGCTGGACGTGCGCGCCATCCGCAAGCAGTTCGGCGGCCTGGTGGCCGTCAACGACATCAGCTTCGCCATCCGCGCCGGCGACATCGTCGGCCTCATCGGCCCCAACGGCGCCGGTAAGAGCACCACCTTCAACCTCGTCTCCGGCGTGCTGCCGTTGACGGCCGGCGAGGTCGAGCTGCTGGGCCAGCGCATGGACGGCCGCGGCAGCCGCGACATCGCCCGCGCCGGCCTGTCGCGCACCTTCCAGCACGTGAAGCTGGTGCCCGACATGACGGTGCTGGAGAACGTCGCGCTGGGCTGCTACCTGCGCACGAAGAGCGGCACCCTCGCCGCGATGCTGGGCCTGGACCGCGCCGAGGAGCGCCAGGCCCGCGCCGAGGCCATGCGCCAGCTGCGCCGCATCGGCCTGGCCGAGCAGGCGCACGAGCTGGCCGGCAACCTGGCGCTTGGGCCGCAGCGCCTCGTCGAGATCGCCCGCGCGCTCGCCAGCGACCCCTCGCTGCTGCTGCTGGACGAGCCCGCCGCCGGCCTGCGCCACAAGGAGAAGGAAGCCCTCGCCGAGGTGCTGAAGCAGCTGAAGGGCGAAGGCCTGTCGCTGCTGCTCGTCGAGCACGACATGGACTTCGTCATGAAGCTCACCGACCGCATCGTCGTCATGGAGTTCGGCCGCTGGCTGATGGAAGGCACGCCGGCCGAGGTGCAGGCCAGCCCGGCCGTGCGCGCGGCCTATCTGGGAGCGGACGAATGAACGCGCTGCTGGAAGTTGCGGACCTGCATGCCGGCTACGGCCGCGCCGAGGTGCTGCATGGGCTGAGCTTCACGGCCGCCGAGAAGAGTGTCGTCACCGTCATCGGCCCCAACGGCGCCGGCAAGTCCACGCTGCTCGGCGCACTGATGGGCCTGATCCCGTCGCGCAGTGCCACACTGCGGTTTGCCGGAGAAGACATCGCCAAGTTGACGCTGGAAGAACGGGTCATGGCCGGCCTGGCGCTGGTGCCCGAGAAGCGCGAACTGTTCGGCACGATGAGCGTCGAGGACAACCTGCTGCTCGGCGGCTGGCGGCCCAAGAAGCTGGGCGACAAGCGCTGGCGCGACGGCATGGAGAGCGTCTATGCGCGCTTCCCGCGGCTGAAGGAGCGCCGCACGCAGGCGGCCGGCACGCTGTCCGGCGGCGAACGCCAGATGCTGGCCCTGGGCCGCGCGCTGATGGGTCGGCCCAAGCTCTTGATGCTCGACGAACCCAGCCTGGGCCTGGCGCCGCTGATCGTGCGCGAGATTTTTTCCATCGTCGACGATCTGCGTGCCAGCGGCGTCAGCATCCTGCTCGTCGAGCAGAACGCCCGCGCCGCGCTGCGCGTGGCGGATCATGGGCATGTGCTGGAGACGGGGGAGTTCGGGCTCAGCGGGCCGGCGGATCAGCTGGCGGCGGATCCGAGGGTCATCGAGACGTATCTGGGCGCTGGGCGTAAGGAGTAGTTTCGATGAATCGTTCGTTGTTGTTCTCGGTGGCCATCCTGATGTCTCCCGTTGCCCAAGCTGGCGGTCCATTCACGGGTGAATGGGACGGCTCCGAGCATGTCTATCTTCGACAAGAAGGCAATCGCGTGTGCGGTCTGTGGCGGTCTGTAGCGACAGGCCGTGAGTACGAGGGACGCCTGATCGGCATCGCCGAAGGAAACGTTTTGAGGGTTCAGGAAGTTTGTGGTGAGCCCGGCGGGCGCGCGAGGACGTACTGCACCGAGTCCGCGCCCAGAGGTGAGACCGAGGTCGGTTGGGGGGCGTCAACTGAAGTCGGTTTGCTCTGCGAGGGCAGGTTGAACATCTCGGAGCCCTCGCCGCTTGCTACCTGCCCGTCGTCTTCGCACGTGGCTACTTGGGACGCACCGGTCTCCGGTACGAGACGTTTGAAGGCCGATCACCAATTCGGTCGAGAGGACATCACGTGGGCGAAGCAGTGCGTGGCTGTGCCTCGCGAGCGGGGTAAGGCGGCTACTGGTTAGGCCTGACGAGCCTGGTAGGTCGGGGTGGTAGCCCAACACTGTGCGGCGCTGTCATGTTGGGGTTCGCAAGCTCACCCCAACCTACCGCTCGTTGAGTGACCACTCGGTTCGCTGGGTCCTCATCAGACCATCACTGAGCCGTAAACCCCCCGTCCACCGCCACCGACTGCCCCGTCAGATACCGCGCCTTGTCGCTGGACAGGAAGACGATGGTCTGCGCAATCTCGTCCACGCTACCGGCGCGCTTGGCCGGGATGGCGGCGAGCAGGCCGGCCTTGGCGTCCTCGCTGCGGCCAAGGAAGCGTTCCATCATGTCGGTCTGCACAGGCCCCGGCGCCACCGCATTGACGCGCACGCCTGCGGCAGCGCCTTCCAATGCGGCGCTCTTGGTCAGCCCTTCGACCGCATGCTTGCTCGCGACATAGACCGACGCGCCCGCAAAGCCGATCTGCCCCGCCACCGACGACAGGTTGACGATCGCCCCGCTGCCCTGGGCCAGCATGGCGCGCATCTCGTGCTTCAGCGAGAACAGCACGCCGCGCACGTTCGTGTCGAAGATGGCGGCGTAGTTCTCGC
>JAEKKH010000516.1 GCA_019510465.1 Burkholderiales bacterium | reverse complement strand
CGGCGCAGGCGCGGCGCGTCAACGCGCTGATGCTGACCTGCGGCACCTACGACGCGGCGGGCGAGTTCGCCTTCCGCATCGGCCTGCCGTGCAAGAGCGGCGTGGGCGGCGGCATCGTCGCCGTGGTGCCGGACCGGCTGTCGCTGTGCGTGTGGTCGCCGTCGCTGGACGCCACCGGCAATTCGGCTCCTCCTGCCCGCCGGCGGACCGCTGGTTGAGTTCGCTCAAGGGCCAGCCGGGTGTCATCGCGGCGGCCTTCCATGTCGACTACTGGAATGGGCTGGGCTGGCCGGACCGCTTCTCCAGCCCGGCCTACACCGAGCGGCAGAAGCAGGGCGTGGGCGTCAACGGCTCACGCTATGCCTACACGCCGCAAATCGTCGTCACGCTGAGCCACGACAGTGTGGTGCGCGACTACGCACGGTTGCCGGCCTGGGATGGTCGCGGGCGGATGGAATGGCGGGTGCCGCTCACGCCCGCGGAGCCTGGCCACGCCAGCCGCTGGATTGCAGTGGCGACGGATGCCACGAATGGGGCGGTGCTGCAGGCGGTGGAGATCGGTTGCTGACGCCGTGGCAGGTGACATGGTTTAACGTCGCGTTTGCGATGTTCATCGGCATGGTGAACGCCGCCAGTCAAACCTTGGTGAGCGTCGAGATGCGCGTACTTCTTGCGGTGCAATGTCTTTTCGCGGCGGCCCTGCTATTGCTCGGTGTCGTCACGACGTTCGCCATCGGCATCACCGGCTTGATCTTTCTCGTTGCAGGCGCTGCATTGGCAGCGCTGGCATCGGCCACCGCGACGAAGTCGCGCACAGCAGTCGTCATGGCGCTTGCCGTGGATGCGGCCATTGCCACATTCGCCGCGTCCAAACTTAAGCAGCTTCTGACCATGAGTCCAGCCGCTCAGGCGTTGGACCCGCAAGCGGCCAGGCTGCTGGCACCCACGACGATGGACTTGCTCGTTCCAGCTGCAACCATCGCGCTTGTCGTTTGCGCCTTTGTCGCCGTGCTGC
>JAEKKH010000153.1 GCA_019510465.1 Burkholderiales bacterium | reverse complement strand
CTGGACCTGTTTTGCGGCGGCACCTGGGTGCAACTGCCGCCGGACGGCCGCGACCTGCTGGACAAGTGGATCCGCAAGCTGCGCAAGTAGCCATCGACGGGCAGGAAAGAGGTTCATCGCCGATCCGGGGCACCGGGGGCCGGGAATCAATCGCCCGCCGGCGATGCGGGCGTCGAACGTGCGGCACGTTGCCTTTGCCTGCGGCGCCTTGCCCGGCGCTGACGGACCGCGCCCGGCGCGGCCACGGGCAAGCCGTCGTCGGTACCCTCGAACCGAGGCGCGCCTGCGATCCAAGCCCCTGCCCGCCCTGCCGGTCGACGCATGTGCTTTTGGAAGGGAAGCCTGCCTCCGCCCAGCCGCGGCGCCACCCGAACGCTTCGACGAGGTGCCGGCGTGCTGATCTCGTCGGGGTCGATCTCGTCGGGGTCAGGTCTTGAACGTTGCGGGGTCAGGTCTTGAGTGCACGAATCAAGACCTGACCCCGCAACGTTCAAGACCTGACCCCACCTTGCAGGCCGCACCTTGCAACCGGGGGACAGTGCTTTCATTCTTGGCCGCGGGTGTCCAGGAAATCCGCGATGAACCCAGAAGAAGAAGGCCGCCCGAGGGCGGCCTTGCCATGTCATCGCCGAGGAGGGATCAAGGCGCGTACAGCGCCGTGCAATGCCCCGGCTGAGACGGGCTGCCCGCGATGGCGCCGCCCTTCGGGATGCACTGGCTCGCCGGCAGCGCGGCGTGCGTCTCGACATGCGCCACCATCAGGTCGAAAGCCTCATGCGCGTGGGGCTCGATGAGCGCCAGCTGCGGGAAGCTGTCCTGGTAGGTCTCGATGTGGTTGCCGTTCTGCACCTCGTACAGGCGGTAGGCCGCGTCGCGCTCGTCGTGGCGCGAGCCCCAGCCCTCGTGGTCGTGCTCGCGCGACTGCGCGGCGGCCACCTTGCGGGCATAGGCGCGCGCGTGGTGGTCGATGGGCAGCAGCGCGTCCATCGTGCCCGCCACGGTGACCAGCGGGCGCTGGATGCGGCCGGTCGTGGCGAAGGACGCCATGTTGGCACCGACGCCGGAGGCCGACAGGCGCGCCACGTAGTTGTAGTTGCCGGTGCCCGCGCCGTAGGTGTCGTACGTGGGATCGAGGCGCTTCTGCCACTGGCATTGCGTCACTTCCCAGAACTGCGCCCAGTAGCTCGTCCACAGCGTCGACGTCGGGCTCGCGACGATGTCGGGCGGGTAGCCGGCCGCGCGGATGTTCTTCGCGGCGGTGCTGTTCGGGTCGAGCCCCGACGCCGCGTAGTCGTTGTAGTTGAGGATGGCGGCCGGCAGGTCGGTGAGCAGGTTGGGCGCGTGCTCGTCGACGAAGGTGCCTTCCCAGTCGACGCCGCCGTCGAACAGCTCGGGCGCCGTCTCCATCGCACGCCGCACCTGGTAGCCGCCATTGGACGTGCCCACCGCGTACGTGAAGCGCGGCATGCGGCCGTAGCGGGACGCCACGCCCTGGCGCGCGAGCTGCGCGGCCTTGATCATGTACTCCTGCCAACGCGCGAACTGCTGGTCGGGGCCGTTGTCGTAGAAATCGACGAACGTCGTCGACACCGGGTTGAGCCGGCAGCCCAGCGGATCGGCCGCCGTCGTCAGCTGCAGGTTCAGCACGCCCTTGTTCTGCGATGCATAGGCGTAGCCCTTCTGGACGACGTAGTCGCTCCAGGCGAAGTCGCCGTTGAACTCGCTGCGGGTGCCCGACGCGCCGGCCACGACCAGCCGGCCGTTCCAGTCCTGGGGCAGTCGCAGGAGGAAGCGTGCCTGGCCGGTCGGGTCGGAGGCGATGCGGCCGTTGAGCTGGATGCCGGGCACCACCTTCGTGACGGGCGCGCGCTTGGCCGCGCTCGGCGAGATCGTCGCACGGTCGGTCTGCGGCGTGAACGCGAACGCCGGCAGCGAGGCGATCGCGTTGTTGGGCGGCGTGGTGGCCGGGTTGGTGGTGGTGAGGTCGGCACTGTCGACGCAGGTCGCGTCGGCCAGTTGGGAGCCGAAGTGTTGCAGGAGGCGGTCGCAGGCCGTGGAGGCGCTGGCGGCCAGGGGAACGAAACAGGCGAGCGCCATCAAGGGCGCCCGACGGCGAATCACGATCGTCATCGGCAAGTCTCCTTGGTTCTTCGAAGCCCGCGAAGACTACTGCCGCGTCACCCGCCGCGCAATTGGACCTTGGTGCGGCCCGTCACTTCACCTAAGTGGAATCCCGGACGACCGGGCCCTCAGGATTGCTGCGGCGGGCCGGCCTTGCGCCCGTATGCGGCCGTGCCGGTGGCGCCCAGGGCGCCGCCCAGCACCAGCACGTAGCACAGCGCGAGCGTGCCCGGCGTGCCTTGGACGGCCAGCAGGCCGGCGCCCGCGGCGACCAGCGCGACCGCCGCCAGCAAGGCCAGCAGCAGCAGCGCGCTCGCGACGACGCGCGTGGGCATGCCGCGCAGCGGATCGACGTCGCTGACGACGAGCAGGAACCAGCCGACCAGCGTCAGCAACGGGAACAGGATCCACAGCGACGGCCCCGCCGCCGCGAGGCCGACGGCGGCGGCGCCGAGCAGCGCGCCGGCCAGGAGGCCCAATGCGGCCAGCAGGCCGCCCGCGATCGCGATCATGACGTTCGCTCCGAGTTCAGATGTCGCGAGGATAGACCAACGGCCGCGCGCCCGCCGGAGCGGGGCCCTGCGGCCCTTCTCAGCCCCAGCAGCTCCCGCGCCCGCCCGGGCGAGGCGACCGTGCGGCCGACGCGCTCGGCGCAGCGCGCCAGCGCCGCGATCATCGGCCCGTTGCCGCTCGCGCGTTCGCCACCCGGCAGGTAGAAGCTGTCCTCCAGGCCGGTGCGCAGCATGCCGCCGAGCTCGGCCGTCTTCTCGTGCACGGGCCAGATCTCCTCGCGGCCGATCAGCGTCGTCTGCCAGACGGCGCCCGGCGCGATCCACCGCGGCAGCAGCGCGAGCAGGTCGGCATCGCAGGGCATGCCCGAGGCCACGCCCATCACGAGGTTGACCTCCGGCGTGCCCATCGACGGCTTGACCATGCCCGCCTTCACGAACATCGCCACGGAGCGCACGATGCCGACGTCGAAGCACTCGAACTCCGGATGCGCGCCCGCGGCCTCCATCGCGTCGAGGAACTGCTGCACCTTGACGACCGGGTTGTCGAACACCATCGGCGGCCAGGCCCAGCGGCCGTCGGAGCGCAGCTTCAGGTAGTTGAGGCTGCCCGCGTTGCAGGCCGCGATCTCGGGCCGGACGCGCTCGATGCAGGCCAGCGGGCCGGCGATGTCCTTGCCGATCACGCCGGTCGTCAGGTTGATGACGACGCCCGGGCACGCCGCGCGGATCGCGTCGCAGACCTCGGCGGCGACCGCCGGATCCCACGACGGCAGGTGCCCCTGCCCGGGCTCCTGCCGGCGGACGTGCACGTGCATGATGGATGCGCCCGCGTTGAAGGCGTCGCGCGCCTGCGCCGCCATCTGCGCCGCGGTGACGGGCACCGGGTGCTGGGCCGGGTCGGTGAGCACGCCGGTGAGCGCGCAGGTCAGGATCGCATCGTCCATCGCAGGTCCTTCAAACGGGATCGAGCTCGAGCTCGACGAGCACCGCGCCCGACGCCACCGTGTCGCGCGCGACGACGTTGACCGCGCGCACCACGCCCGCGGCCGCGGCGTTGAGCCACATCTCCATCTTCATCGCCTCGACGCACACCAGCGGCTGCCCCGCGGCGACACGCTGGCCGGCCGCGACCGACACGTGCGCCACGACGCCCGCCACCGGCGCCCGCGCCACGCGCGCGGCGGCCGCCGGGTCCGGTCGCGCCCACGGCGACGGCTCCGTGAACCGGTGCACCGCCGCCTCGCGCACGACGTGCACGCCTTGCCCATCGTCCACCACGAGACGCTGGCGCCGCACGCCGTCGATCTCGACCGCGCGCCAGCCCTCGGCGTCGGCCGGATGCAGCACGACGTCGATCTCGCGTTCGCCCAGGCGCACCCGCGAGCCCGCGACCGCCAGCGCACGCGTGACGCCCGCGCACGCGAGCGCGACGCGGCGCGAGGCCACGCCGAGCGCGAGCGGTCCGCTGTCCGGCGCGGCGTCCGGCCCCTGCGACCGCAGCGCGGCCGCGATGGCCCAGTCCTCGTCGTCGGCCGGCGGCGCGACGTTGATCGGTGCGCGCGCGGCGGCCCAGTCGTCCAGGCACCGCGTGGTGACGGCGCCGGCGACGAACTCGGGGTGGCGCGCCAGGTCGCGCAGGTAGCGGCCGTTGTTGCGCACGCCCACGAGCGGCGCGTCCTCCAGCGCGGCGGCGAGCCGCCTGAGCGCATCCGCGCGGTCGCGGCCGTGCACGACGACCTTGGCCAGCATCGCGTCGTAGAACGGCGAGACGACGCCGCCCTCGGCGATGCCGTCGTCGATGCGCACGCTGGCGAGCGTGGCCGCCGGAACCCCCTGCGTGCCCGCGTCCGCGCGCCCGGCGCGCGTCGCGCGCGCCGGGCGCCAGAAAGCGATGCGGCCCGTCTGCGGCGCGAAGCCGTCGTACGGATCCTCGGCGTACAGGCGCGCCTCGACGGCGTGTCCGGTCCAGCGGACCTGGTCCTGGCGCAGCGGCAGCGCCTCGCCGGCGGCCACGCGCAGCTGCCATTCGACGAGGTCGAGGCCAGTCACGCATTCCGTCACCGGATGCTCGACCTGCAGGCGCGTGTTCATCTCGAGGAAGTAGTGGCGGCGCTGGGCGTCGACGATGAACTCCACCGTGCCGGCGCCGACGTAGCCGACCGCGCGCGCGGCGGCGACGGCGTCGCGCCCCATCGCCTCGCGCAGCGCGGCGTCGACGAACGGCGACGGCGATTCCTCGATCACCTTCTGGCGCCGGCGCTGCGCGCTGCAGTCGCGCTCGCCGAGCTGCACGACATTGCCATGCGCATCGGCGAACACCTGGATCTCGATGTGCCGCCCGCCGGCGACGAGGCGCTCCAGCATCAGCGTGCCGTCGCCGAACGCCGACGTCGCCTCGCGCCGCGCGCCCGCGAGGGCGTCGGCCAGCTCGCCCGGCGCCTGGACGAGCCGCATGCCGCGACCGCCCCCGCCCGCCACGGCCTTGACCAGCAGCGGATAGCCCAGGGCGTCCGCCTGGGCGGTCAACGCGGCGTCCGATTGATCGTCGCCCAGGTAGCCCGGCACGCAGGGCACGTTCGCCGCGAGCATGCGGCGCTTCGCGCCGGCCTTGTCGCCCATCGCGGTGATCGCCGCCGCCGGCGGGCCGATGAAGACGAGCCCGGCGTCCACGCAGGCCTGCGCGAAGTCCGCGCGTTCGGACAGGAAGCCGTAGCCGGGGTGCACCGCCTCGGCGCCGGTGCGTCTGCAGGCCGCGAGGATCGCATCGATGCGCAGGTACGAGTCGGCCGCGGCCAGGCCGCCCAGCGCGACGGCTTCATCGGCCTGCGCGACGTGCGGCGACGCCGCATCGGGCACGCTGAACACGGCGACCGTGCGGTAGCCGAGCGACCGGGCGCTGCGCATCACGCGGCAGGCGATCTCGCCGCGGTTGGCGATCAGGATCTTCGAGAAGCTCATGGCAGCGCCCATGCCGGCGCCCGCTTCTGCAGGAACGCGGTCATGCCCTCGATGCCCTCCGCCCCGCGCGCCGCCCGCGCGAACAGCCGCGCGGCGTCCTCGATCAGCTCGACCGACGGCGTGTGCAGCGCGCGCGCCATCAGCGCCTTCGTCGCGGCGATCGCGCCGGGCGCGCAGCGCAGGATCTGCGCGAGCGTCGCGGCCAGCGCGGCGTCCAGCGCCGCGCCGTCGGCATGCACCTCGTGCACCAGGCCGATCGCCAGCGCCTGCGCGGCGTCGACCGTGCCGCCCGTCACCGCGAGCCGCCGCGCCTGCGAGGCGCCGACGCGTTCGACGAGGAAGGCCGCGATCTGGGCCGGCACGACGCCCAGCGAGGTCTCGGGCAAGCGCAGCTGCGCGCCCTGCCCGGCCAGCGCCACGTCGGCGACGCAGGCCAGCCCGAGGCCGCCGCCCATCACCGTGCCCTCCAGCACCGCGACGGTCGCGATGCCGGTGCGCGCGAAGGCGCCGCACAAGGCGCCGAAGCGCCCGTTGACGGCCGCGATGGCGTCGCTCTCGCCGGCCGCCTCGCGCTGGCGCGCCTGGGCCATGTCGTGCAGGTCGGCGCCGGCGCAGAAGTGGCCGCCGGCGCCGCGCAGCACGATGACGCGCACATCGCCCGCGGATTCCGCGCGTGCGAGCACGTCGCACAGCTCGGACACCATGCGCAGCGACATCGCGTTGCGCGCCGCCGGCCGGTTCAGCGTCACGTGCAGCACGCCGCGGCCGGCGCGCACGGCCAAGGTCTCGAACGACGGCGGGGTCATGTCGCGGACTCCCGGGCAGCGAGGGTCACTACCCGAGCCGATCCGGGCTCCCGCTCGGGAGGCAACGACGGGAAGAGCGCGAGGGTCGTCATTTCGGCAGGGTCCCCTCGAGCTTGCAGATGATGCCCAGCATCACCTCGTCGGCGCCGCCGCCGATCGAGATCAGGCGCGAGTCGCGGTAGGCCTGCGAGATCGGGTTGTCGCGCGTGAAGCCCATGCCGCCCCAATACTGCAGGCAGCTGTCGGCCACCTCGCGGCTGAGGCGGCCGCACTTGAGCTTGGCCATCGACGCCAGCATCGTCACGTCCTTGCCCGACACGTACAGCTCGCAGGCCTGGTAGGTGAGCGCGCGCAGCGCGGCGACCTCCGTGCGCAGCTCGGCCAGCCGGAAATGCACCACCTGGTTGTCGAGGATGCTCTTGCCGAAGGCCTTGCGTTCACGGGTGTACCCGATCGTGAGGTCGATGAGGCGGTCCAGGCTGCGCAGCGACGAGGCCGCGCCCCACAGCCGCTCCTCCTGGAACTGCATCATCTGGAACGCGAAGCCCATGCCTTCCTGGCCGATGAGGTTGCGCCGCGGCACGCGCACGCCGTCGAAGAACAGCAGCGCGGTGTCCGACGAGTCCATGCCGATCTTGTGGATCTTCTGCTTCGTGATCCCCGGCAGGTCCATCGGCACGATGATCAGGCTCTTGTTCCTGTGCGGCGGACCCTCGCCGGTGTTGGCGAGCAGGCAGCACCAGTCGGCCTGCAGGCCGTTGGTGATCCACATCTTGCTGCCGTCGATGACGTAGTCGTCCCCGTCCTTGCGCGCCGTCGTCTTCACGGCCGCCACGTCGGAGCCGCCGCCGGGCTCGCTCACGCCCAGGCAGCCGACGAGGTCGCCGGCGATCGACGGCGCGAGGAACTCGCGGCGCAGCTCGTCGGAGCCGAAGCGTGCCAGCGCGGGGGTGCACATGTCGGTGTGCACGCCGATCGACATCGGCACGCCGCCGCACAGGCACTCGCCGAGCGCCTCGGCCATCACCATCGAATAGCTGAAGTCCAGCCCCGCGCCGCCGAACTCCTCGGGATACTTCAGGCCCAGCAGGCCGAGGTCGCCCAGCTTCTTGATGACCTCGTGCGCCGGGTACTGCTCGTCGGCCTCCCATTTCGGGACGTGCGGGTTCAGCTCCTTCTCGACGAAGCGCTTGACGGTCTCGGACAGGGCCTGGTGTTCGGTCGTGAATCTCATGGGGCTTGTCTTGTTGGAATGTCGATCAGAAACGGGCGACGCCGAAGGAATTCGGGCGCAAGGTCCGCTGCTCGGCCTCGCGCGCGAGCGCCAGCACGAGTGCGAGCACGCGCCGCGTGTCGCGCGGATCGAGGATGCCGTCGTCCCACAGGCGCGCGGTGCCGAACAGCACGTGCGACTCGCGGTCGATGCGGTCGCGCAACTGCTTGCCCATCGCGGCGAGTGCCTCGGCGTCGACCGGCGCCCCGCTGCGCGCGAGCTTGCCCGCGCCGACGATCTCCATCACCTTGCCGGCCTGCGCGCCGCCCATCACCGCCGTGCGCGCGCTGGGCCAGCTGAAGATGAAGCGCGGATCGAAGCCGCGGCCGCACATGCCGTAGTTGCCGGCGCCGTACGAGCCGCCGATCACGAAGGTGAACTTGGGCACGCGCGCATTGGCCACCGCCTGGATCATCTTGGCGCCGTGCTTGATCGCGCCGCCGCGCTCGGCGGCCGAGCCCACCATGTAGCCGGTGGTGTTCTGCAGGAAGACCAGCGGCGTGCCCGACTGGTCGCACAGCTGGATGAACTGCGCCGCCTTGTTCGCGCCGGCGGGCTGGATCGGGCCGTTGTTGCCGAGCAGGCCGACGACATGGCCGTCGACGCGCGCATGCCCGCACGGCGTGTCGGCACCGAAGCCGGGCTTGAACTCCAGGAAGTCGGAGCCGTCGACCAGGCGCGCGATCACCTCGCGCACGTCGTAGGGTTCGCGCTCGTCCGCAGGCACGATGCCCATCAGCTCCTCGGCGGCGTACAGCGGCGCGACCGCCTGGGCGGCCGGCGGCGCGGCGTCCCACCGCAGCTTGTCGACCAGCTCGCGCGCGATCGCGACGGCGTGGGCGTCGTTCTCGCCGACGTATTCGCCCAGGCCGGTGACCTCGGCGTGCGTCCGCGATCCGCCGAGCTCCTCGTCGGTGGCGTCCTCGCCGATGGCGGCCTTGACCAGCGGCGGCCCGGCGAGGTAGATGCTGGAGCGGCCGCGCACCAGCACGACGTAGTCCGACAGGCCCGGCAGGTAGGCGCCGCCGGCCGTCGACGAACCGTGCACGACCGCGACCTGCGGGATGCCCGCCGCGGACAGCCGCGCCTGGTTCGCGAAGCTGCGCCCGCCCTCGACGAACATCTCGCTCTGGTACATGAGGTTGGCCCCGCCCGACTCGACCAGGTAGACCAGCGGCAGCTTGTTCTCCAGCGCGACCTGCTGCGCGCGCAGCGCCTTGCGCAGGCCCATCGGCGAGACGGTACCGCCCTTGAGCGCGCTGTCGCTCGCGGAGATGACGACGCGCTTGCCCGACACCAGCCCGATGCCCATGATGGAGCCGCCGCCTTGCACCGACTTCCTGCCATCGTCGTCGTGCATGCCCAGGCCGGCCAGTGGCGACAGCTCGAGGAAGCCGCTGCCGCGATCGAGCAACTGCGCGACGCGCTCGCGCGGCAGCAGCTGGCCGCGCTGCTCGAACCTCTCGCGCTTCGAGGCGCTCTCCTCGACGACCTGGCGCTCGAGCCTGCGCACCTCGGCCAGCCTGTCGGCCATGCGCGCGGCGTTGGCCGCGAACGCCGCCGACTTCACGTCCAGCGCGGAGACGATGACCGGCATCAGCCCTCCGCGTCGCGCAGCACCTGCGGCGTCACCGCGCGGTGGAAGCCGTCGAACGGCACCGAGCGGTCGTGGTCGACCGACGGGAACAGCGGCGAGCCCAGCGAGGCGCCGCCGTCGATCTGCAGCGTGACGCCGGTGATGAACGCAGCCGCCGGCGACAGCAGGAACACGATGGCCGCGCTCACCTCGGCCTCGAGGCCCAGGCGGCGCAGCGGCACGTGGCGCCGAAGCTGGGGAATCAGCGTCCTCATCGCGCCGCCGTAGGTGTCCATGCCGCTGGAGGCGATCCAGCCCGGCGCGACCGCGTTGACGCGCACGCCGGACGACGCCCACTCGAACGAGGCCGTCATCGTGAGGTTGCTCATGCCCGCGCGCGCCGCGCCCGAGTGCGCCATGCCGGGCATGCCGTTGCGGAAGTCGGCCGTCATGTTGACGATGGCGCCGCCGTGCGCCTGGAAGCTCTGCAGGAAGAGCTCGCGCATCATCAGGAAGCCGCCGGTCAGGTTGTTGGCGACGACGGCCTCGAAGCCGCGCTTGCTGATGGCCGTCATCGGCGCGGGGAACTGGCCGCCGGCGTTGTTGACCAGGCCGTGGACCACGCCTTCGGTCGCGACGACGTCGGCCACGTTGGCCCGGACGGCCTCGTCGTCGCGGATGTCGAACGCGCGCCAGGTGCAGCGGCCGCCGTCCTCGGCGATCTCGGCCGCGACGCGTTCGAGCTTGTCGGCGCTGCGGCCGCTGATCACCACGTCCGCACCGAGCGCGGCCAGCTCGTGCGCGACCGCGCGACCGATGCCCGAGCCGCCGCCCGTGACCCACACGCGCCGGCCGGCGAACAGCCCGGGCGCGAACGCGCTGCGATAGCGCGAGGGAGGGATTGCGTCGTCGTCCTGGTCGGGAGAGGCTGTCGTCATGGGGACAAGGATCGTTTCCGGAAGAACGGGAGGGCTCCCGCGGCACGTGCCGCATTAGGCTTCAGGGTGACGTTAACGTCAACATCATGTCGCGTCGGGAATTTCACTGATGGCGACGTCACTCGCAGGCCCTAGGATGCGGCGATCGCCCGGCACGCCATCGCGCGCCTTCGCCTGCCAATCCCTCCCGCATCAGGAACCCGTCGCATGGACCTCCAGACCGCCACCGATCAACTGCGCGCCAAGGTGGGCGAGGACTGCGGCCTCGGCGCCGTGCTCAAGTTCGACTGCGGCGCCGACGGCGTGGTCGTCGTCGACGCCACCCAGGTGCCCAACGTGCTGTCCAACGACGCGGATCGCGTGGCCGACTGCACCGTCGCGCTGGGCGTGGAGACGCTCGGCGAGCTGCTTTCGGGCGAGCTGGAGCCCACCACCGGCTTCATGATGGGCAAGTTCAAGGTCTCGGGCGACATGAGCGTCGCCCTGAAGCTGCAACGCATCGTCTGAGCATCATCGTGGATCCGCAGGCATCGAAAGCCGCGCGCAGCGTGCGCGCGCAGACCGCCGACGAGGTGGTGGCCGACCACCGCAGCGACGACGCCGGCCAGCTGTTCGGCATCACCGAGCTCTGCAAGGAGTTCGACATCTCGCCGCGCGCGCTGCGCTTCTACGAGGACAAGGGCCTGCTGGCGCCGCGCCGCGTCAACGGCACGCGCGTCTACACGCGGCGCGACCGCGCCCGCCTGCAGCTGATCCTGCGCGCCAAGGCGATCGGTTCGTCGCTGGCCGAGATCAAGCACTACCTCGACCTGTACGGCACCCACGGCGAGGGCCGCGCCGTGCAGATGAAGTACGTGCTCGACAAGACCTCCAAGGCGATCGCCGAGCTCGAGCAGAAGCGCGCGCACATCGATGCGTCGCTGGCGGAGCTGCGCATCATCAACGCCACGGTCAAGCGGAGCCTGGGCAAGTGAGCGGCTTCGCGCAGGATGACCGCCTGGACGGCGTCCGCTCACGGCTCGGCGGCGTCACACCCGACACGAAAGTGAAACCATGACCGACGCATTCATCTACGACCACGTCCGAACCCCGCGCGGCAAGGGCAAGAAGGACGGCAGCCTGCACCAGGCCGCGCCGGTGTGGCTGCTGCGCGGGCTGCTGCAATCGCTCCAGCAGCGGCTCGATCTCGACACGTCTCTGGTCGACGACGTCGTGCTCGGTTGCGTCACGCCCGTGGGCGAGCAAGGTGCCGACATCGCGCGCACCGCGGTGCTGGACGCCGGCTGGGCCGAATCCGTCGCCGGCGTCACGCTGTCGCGCTTCTGCGCGTCGGGCCTGGAGGCCGTCAACCTGGCCGCGGCCAAGGTGGCCAGCGGGTTCGAGGACCTGGTCGTGGCCGGCGGCATCGAGTCGATGTCGCGCTGGCCCATGGGCTCGGACGGCGGTGCGTGGTTCATGGATCCGCGCATCAACCAGGGCATCGGCTTCGTCCCGCAGGGCGTCGGCGCCGACCTGATCGCCACCCTCGAAGGCTTCGCGCGCCACGACCTCGATGCGTACGCGCTGCAGTCGCACCAGCGCGCGGCCGCGGCGCGCGCGGCGGGGCACTTCGGGAAGTCCGTCGTGCCCGTCCACGACATCGCCGGCCTGCTGATGCTGGCCGAGGACGAGACGATCCGCGCCAACGCCACGCTCGAGGCGATGGCCAGGCTGGAACCCTCGTTCGCCGCCATGGGCGCGATGGGCTTCGACGCCACCGCGTTGCGCAAGTACACCACCGTCGAGAAGATCGCGCACGTCCACCACGCCGGCAACGCGTCGGGCATCGTCGACGGCGCCGCGCTGATGCTGCTGGGCTCGCGCGCAGCGGGCGAGCGCGCCGGCCTGCGCGCCCGCGCGCGCATCCGCGGCGCGGCGGTGGTCGGCTCCGAGCCCACCATCATGCTGACCGGCCCGACGCCGGCCTGCCGCAAGGCGCTGGCCAAGGCCGGCCTGCAGGCCGCCGACATCGACCTGTGGGAGATCAACGAGGCCTTCGCCGCGGTGCCGATGAAGACGGCGCGCGATCTCGGCGTGTCGCTGGACCGCGTCAACGTCAACGGCGGCGCGATCGCGTTGGGGCACCCGCTGGGCGCCACCGGCTGCATCATCCTCGGCACCTTGCTGGATGAACTGGAACGGCGCGACCAGTCGCTCGGCTGCGCCACCCTGTGCGTGGGCGGCGGCATGGGCATCGCCACGATCATCGAGAGGATCTGAGAACCATGGCCGACGTTCTGAACGTGGTCGTCGACACCGACGGCATCGCCATCGCCACGATGGATTGCCCGGGCCGTTCGATGAACGTGCTCGACGACGAGCTTGCGCAGCCGCTGGCCGCGCTGGTCGAGCGACTGGAGACCGATGAGTCGGTCAAGGGGCTGGTGCTGCGCTCGGGCAAGAAGGATTTCCTCGCCGGCGCCGACATCGACCGTCTGCGCGCGCTGTCGTCGGCCAAGGAGGCCTTCGACGAATCGATGCGGCTGAAGAAGGCGCTGCGCCGGCTGGAACTGTGCGGCAAGCCGGTGGTCGCCGCGATCAACGGCAAGTGCCTGGGCGGTGGCCTCGAGATCGCGCTCGCCTGCCACCATCGCATCGTGCTGGACGACGGCAAGGCGCGGCTGGGCCTGCCCGAAGTCAAGCTGGGCCTGCTGCCCGGCGGCGGCGGCACGCAGCGCATGCCGCGCCTCGTGGGCATGCAGCAGGCGCTGCAGTGGATGGGCGAAGGCGCCGACATCCGCGCCGCGCAGGCGCTGAAGGCGGGCCTGGTCGGCGAGCTCGCGGCGTCGAGCGAGGACATGCTCGCCAAGGCCAGGGCCTGGATCGCGGCCAACCCGTCGCCCAGGCAGCCGTGGGACACGCCGAAGTTCCGCTACCCCGGCGGCGACTCGCGCACGCCCGCGGCGGCGCAGATATTCTCGGTGGCGCCGTCCATGGCCTCGGCCAGGAGCTTCGGCAACTACCCAGCGGTCACGCACATCCTGTCATGCGTGTTCGAGGGCGGGGTCGTCGGCTTCGACGCGGCCCTCGAACTCGAGTCGCGCTACTTCGCGGCCTGCGCGATGTCGCAGGAATCGCGCAACATGATCGGCACGCTGTGGTACCAGCTGCAGGCGATCGAGCGCGGCGCCTCGCGGCCGGCGGGGCACGCGCCGCGCAGCGTCGAGCGCCTGGGCATCCTGGGGGCCGGCATGATGGGCGCCGGCATCGCCTACGTCGCCGCCCAGGCCGGCATCGAGGCGCGGCTGCTCGACACCTCGGCCGACAACGCCGTCCGCGGCCGCCAGTACGCCCAGGACCTGCTGGACAAGGCCGTCCGCAAGGGCCGAACGACGCCGGGGCAGCGCGAGGCCACGCTCGCCCGCATCACGCCCACCGTGCAGTTCGAGGACCTGGCCGGCTGCGACCTGGTCATCGAGGCGGTGTTCGAGGACCGCGCGGTCAAGGCCGACGTCACGCGCCGCGCCGAGGCGCTGCTGGCGCCCGATGCGGTGTTCGCGTCGAACACGTCCACGCTGCCCATCACGAGCCTCGCGCAGGCCAGCGTGCGGCCGGCGCAGTTCATCGGCCTGCACTTCTTCTCGCCGGTCGACAAGATGCCGCTGGTCGAGATCATCCTGGGCAAGGCCACCGACGACGCCACGCTGGCGCTCGCGTTCGACTTCGTGCGCCAGATCGGCAAGACGCCCATCGTCGTCAACGACTCGCGCGGCTTCTACACGAGCCGGGTGTTCGCCACCTACGTGATGGAAGGCCTGGCCATGCTCAGGGAAGGCGTGCACCCGCGCCACGTCGAGGCCGCGGGCCTGCAGGCCGGCATGCCCATGCCGCCGCTGGCGCTGCAGGACGAGGTGTCGTTGACGCTCGCCCTGCACGTGGCCGACCAGACGCGCAAGGATCTCGCCGCCGAGGGCAAGCCCTACGTCGAGCACCCGGGGGAATCGGTGCTGCGCCAGATGTGCGAGCTGGGCCGCATCGGCCGCAAGGCCAACCTCGGCTTCTACGACTGGACGGACGCGGGCCGCAGCCTGTGGCCCGGCCTGGCGCAGCTGTTTCCGGTGGCCGCGCGGCAACCCGCCCAGCGCGAGCTGATCGACCGCCTGATGTTCGTGCAGGCCAACGAGGCCGCGCGCTGCGTCGAGGAAGGCGTGCTGCGCTCGGTGGCCGACGCCAACGTCGGCTCCATCTTCGGATGGGGCTTCGCGCCCTTCCACGGCGGCGCGCTGCAGTTCGTCAACGCGATGGGCGCGAAGCGCTTCGTGGCCCGCGCTCGCGAGCTCGCGCAGGCGCACGGGCCGCGCTTCGAGCCGGCCGGCGTGGTGGTGAACCTGGCGGAGCGGGGCGGGGTGTTCGAGGACTGAAGGCCCACCAGCCGAGCCGCTTCGCCGTGGATCAGGCCCGGCGGCGGCGCGTCATCGCCGCCAGCAGGCCCACGCCCGCGAGCATCATCGGAACGCTCGACGGTTCGGGGACGGGCATCGCCACGATCGACAGGCTCGTCAGGTCGAAGCCGCCGAAATAGTCGCCGAAGGCCGTCGTCCCGCCGAAGAAGCCGCCGGCCTGCACGCCGGGCGCGGACAGGTCGAGCGGCTGGTAGAGCGACAACCCGCCGCTCGGATCGGCGAACAGGCACTGAACGGCGCAGTCGGCCGGCGACTGCGACAGCACGACGCGCAGGAACGGGCTGTAGAAGCCCTGGCGGGTCTGAGCGACGATGTCGACGCCGTTGGACGGGCCGTCGCGCGCCACTTTCTCGAAGAAGCGTTGCCACTCGGGCGTCGACGACAGCGACAGCGTGCGGCTGTCCTGGAAGACGGCGGAGCCCGTCACCAGGAGCGGCGACGCGCCCAGGCCTCGGGCGCTCTCGACGTCGAGGAACTGGCCAGGGATGCCGACATCCCCGCTCCAGGCCGGATCGGCGGTGACGGTGAACGAGCCGTTGATCGACTCGCCCGCGAACGTCGGGGAGATGCCCGACGACGACGTGATGACGCCGCTGAACGTGACCTTCGTGGTCGCCGCGGCGGCATGGGCCTGGAGCGCGGCGAGGGCGAATGCCGTGGCCGCGAGGCGCATCGTGATCCGGATCATGTCTTCTCCCTGAGGTTCGTCGCGGCTCGCACGGATGTGGCGCGCGCCGGCGGATTCTAGTCAGCGGAAACGTCATCGCGATGACGGCCGGCCGCCTCCAGCGCCTCGCGCAGGACCGCCAGCGCCGGGCCGATCCGCGGCGGCTCGCGCATCGCCTGGCGCGCGGCGCCGATCGCCTTGCGCACGGTGCCGGGCGCCTCCCCGCGCTCGACCAGCGCGAGCACCGGTGCCTCGCAGGCGAGCAGCGCGTCGATCCAGAGCGCGGCCTGCGGCGCCTCGCGCCGGCCCGCGAGGCGGTGCGCGACGCCCTGCGCACGGAACACGGGCCGCATCTGGCGCACCAGCGCCGTCGTGCCGACGACGGCCTGCGGCCGGCGCTCCGCCGCGGCCGGATCGAGCGCCTCGGACATCGCCGCCAGCGCGCCGGCGATGCGGCGGCGCAGGATGTCGGCCGACGGGATCGGCCACACGAGCGACGCCGCCGCGGTGGCGATCGCGGCGCCGACGGCGATCTCCAGCAGCCGGCGCCACAGCAGCAGCGGCTCGGCGGCGGGCTCGAGCGTCTGCAGCAGCGCGAGCGCCAGCGTCACGCACAGCACCCACCAGCCGTAGCCGAAGACGCGCAGGACCAGGCCGGCGAACACGCAGGCCAGGACCAGCCCACCGACCGCGGCGACGTCGCCGCCCGCCCGCCCGGCCACCGCCATCGCCAGCACCGTGCCGCCCGCCGCGCCGAGCACGCGCAGCACGCCGCGCCGCACGACGTCGAACTGGCCGATGCTGCCGGTGTTGACGAGCAGCGCGGAAAGCACCAGCCAGCGCCAGTGATCCGGGAACACGAGCAGACCGACGGCGAACGCGGCCGCCAGCGATGCGGCCATCTGCGCGGCGAGGCGCACGGGCGCCGACGGCCGCAGCGTGCCCGGCGTGGCGGGTGCAGCGGGCGCAGCGGGCGCAGCGGGCAAGGCGGGCGAGGCGGGCAAGGCGGGCGAGGCGGGCAAGGCGGCGTCAGGCGCCAGCGGCCGCAACCACCCCAGGGCCTGTCCCAGGCCTTGCGCCAGCACGACGCAGGCCAGCGCCAGCAAGGCGATCACGGCCGGCGCCACCACCGCGAAGGCGGGCGGCAGGCCCCAGGCGGGCCGCTGCGGCAAGCCCGGCACGATCAGGATCGTGACGAGCGGCAGCGTCAGCAGCCGGCCCAGGCGCTGGCCCGTCGCGCCGAAGCGCCGCGCCCAGGCCGGCAGCGACCCGACGGCGACGAACGCGGCGGCGCCGAGCCAGGGCGCATGCAGCAGCAGCGCGCCCACGCCGAAGCTCGCGAGGCTGATGACCGGCAGGAGCACGAGGGCCTCCAGCCAGCCGCGGCGTTCGGTGACGAGATGGCTGCGCGCGAGCGCCAACGCCAGCACCGCGCCCAGCACGCCGGCCGCCGGCCCGTGCGCGACCGCCTGCGAGCCGGCCGCGGCGCCGGCCATGGCGAGGACGGCCAGCGCGGCGTCGCGCCACGCGCGCGACAACACGGTGTATGCCGATGGGATGGCGGACTCGTTCAAATGCCGAACCTCGCAAGCTGGCGACGGGCCGATTCTCGCTCCGAACTGACGCGGGTCTTACACGGGCCGCGAACGTGTGCGGCGAGCGTGGCCTGCGCACCGAAATGGCTCTCGGGGTTTGCACGAATCTGCGGCGATTACGTAGGCGCAAACGGGGACCGGAGCACCACAATGGTCCCGACATTCGACTCGACCCGAGTCACAACGCGAGGCAACAACAGCTTGCCCCAATGGAGACACGACCCATGACTCTCGCCATCCGTCTTTCCGCCGTCGCCCTGGCCTGCGCGGCCGCCAGCGCTTTCGCCGCCGATCCGATCAAGATCGGCGTCGACGGCCCGTTCACCGGGGGGTCGTCCTCGATGGGCGTGAGCATGCGCGACGGCGTGCGCCTGGCCGCCGACGAGATCAACAAGGCGGGCGGCGTCCTCGGCCGCCAGATCCAGCTCGTCGAACGCGACGACGAGGCCAAGAACGAGCGCGGCGCGCAGATCGCCCAGGAGCTGATCAACAAGGAACATGTCGTCGCCGTCGTGGGCTACATCAACACCGGCGTGGGCCTGGCCTCCGAGCGCTTCTTCCAGGACGCGAAGATCCCGGTCATGAACAACGTGGCCACCGGCTCGGTGCTGACCCACCAGTTCGACGACCAGCCCGAGAACTACGTCTTCCGCAACTCGGCCAACGATTCGATCCAGGCGCCGATGATCGTCGAGGAGGCGATCACCCGCCGCGGCTTCAAGAAGGTGGCCATCCTCGCCGACTCGACCAACTACGGCCAGCTCGGTCGCGCCGACCTCGAGAAGGCGCTGGCCCTGAAGGGCATCAAGCCGGTGGCGGTCGAGAAGTTCAACATCAAGGACGTCGACATGACGGCCCAGCTGCTCAAGGCCAAGGAAGCCGGCGCGGAAGTCGTGCTCACCTACGGCATCGGCCCGGAGCTGGCGCAGATCGCCAACGGCATGACCAAGCTGGGCTGGAAGGTGCCGATGATCGGCAGCTGGACGCTGTCGATGGCCAACTACATCGACAACGCCGGCCCCGGGGGCGAAGGCGCGCGCATGCCGCAGACCTTCATCCAGGAGCCGACGACGTCCAAGCGCCAGTCCTTCATCATCTCGTACCTGAAGACCTTCGCGCCGAAGAACAACCGCATGGATTCGCCGGTGTCGGCCGCCCAGGGCTACGATTCGGTCTACCTGCTGGCCGCCGCCATCAAGCAGGCCGGCTCCACCGACGGCCCGAAGATCAAGGAAGCGCTCGAGAGCCTCAAGACGCCGGTCGAAGGCGTGGTCACCACGTACAACAAGCCGTTCTCCAAGGGCGACCACGAGGCCATCACCGCCAACATCCCGGTATTCGGCGAGGTCAAGGGCAATCGCGTCGTCTACGCCTACGCGGACGACTTCAAGAAGGCCTCCGAGGTGCGCGTGAAGGACGTCAACGCCAAGGGTGCGCTTCCGGCCGCGAAGAAGTAATCTGCGCCACGCGCAGGCATGACGCGCCGCCCCGACTGACGTCGCGGCGGCGCTTGTCTTGATTCACCGGCGAGTCCGCCCATGGAAATCCTCACCCAACTGATCTTCAGCGGCATCGCGCTGGGCATGATCTACGCGGTCATCGCGTTCGGCTACCAGCTCACCTTCGCCACCTCCGACACCCTCAATTTCGGCCAGGGCGACGCGCTGATGCTGGGCGCGCTGGTGGGTCTCACGCTGGTGGGCATGGGCGTCAACTACTGGCTGATGATCCCCATCGTGTGCGTCTTCGGCGCGATCCAGGGCGCGGTCGTCGAGCGCATCGGCGTTCGCCCGGCCATCCGGATCAAGAGCGAGTTCGGGTGGATCATGTCGACCATCGCGCTGGGCATCATCTTCAAGAACGTGGCCGAGAACGTGTGGGGCCACGACGACCTGAAGTTCCCCTCGCCGCTGCCCGAGTCCCCCATCCGGCTGCTGGGCGCGAACGTCCTGCCGATGGAGATCCTCGTCGTGGTCGGCGCCGTCGTGATGATGGCGGCGGTGGAGCTGTTCAACCGCAAGACGATCTGGGGCAAGGCCGTGGTGGCCACGTTCAACGACCGCGAGGCCGCGCGCCTCATGGGCATCAACACGGGGCTGGTGATCACGTTCTCGTACGCGCTGTCGTCGATGAGCGCCGCGGTCGCCGGCGTGATGATCGCGCCGCTGACGCTCACCGGCGCCACCATGGGCGCGGTCCTTGGCCTGAAGGCCTTCGCCGTGGCCATCATCGGCGGGCTGACCAGCGGCATGGGCATCATCGTGGGCGGCATCATCCTGGGCATCGCGGAGAAGCTCACCGGCTTCTACCTGTCCACCGGCTACCAGGACGTGCCCGGACTGGTCCTGCTGCTGATCGTGCTGGCCGTGCGACCGGCCGGCCTCTTCGGCAAGACGGCGATCAAGAAGGTCTGAGAGTCCCAGATGAAATCGCGCCCCCTGCTGCTCGCCGCCGTCGGCCTCGCCCTGCTCGCCGGCTTCCCGTTCGTCGTCGCCAACCCGTACTACATCCACCTCGCGCAGACCATCGCCATCTACGCGATCCTGCTGTTCGGGCTCGACATCGTCGTCGGCTACACGGGCCAGGTGTCGCTGGGGCACGCGGGCCTGTTCGGCATCGGCGCGTACACCGCCGGCGTGCTGTTCATGAAGTTCAGCGCCCCGCTGTTGCTCACGCTGCTGGCCGGGGTCGTGGTCACCGCGGGCTTCGGCGCGCTGCTGGCGCTGCCGGCGCTGCGCGTCACGGGCCCCTACCTCGCGATGGTCACGCTGGCCTTCGGCACCATCATCCAGATCCTCATCAACGAGATGACGGACCTCACCAACGGCGCGATGGGCATCACCCTGCAGCGCCCGCGCCTGCTGGGCGTGACGCTGGACGAGCGCGGCTTCTACTTCCTGATCTGCTTCCTGCTGGTGGCCGCGCTGGTGGTCGTGCACCGCATCCTGCGCTCGCACCTGGGCCGCGCGTTCGAGGCGCTGCGCGGCAGCCCGGTGGCGTCGGACTGCATGGGCGTCTCGGTCTACCGCTACAAGGTCTACGCCTTCGTGATCAGCGCCGGCCTCGCCGGGCTGGCGGGGTCGCTCTATGCGTACTCCGAGAAGTACATCTCGCCCAACACCTGGAACTTCGAGCTCACGGTGCTGCTGCTGCTGGCCATCATCATGGGCGGCCGCAAGACGCGTTCCGGCGCGCTGCTGGGGGCGGCCATCATCGTGATCCTGCCCAAGCTGCTGGACGACCTCGAGCTGTTCCGCTACGTGTCGGTGACGCTGGCCGTGGTGGTCGCGGCCGGCGCGGCGGTGCTGGTGGCACGCGGCAAGTCCACCGTCGCACGCTCCGCCATTCCGGTGATCGGCAGCGTCACGCTGGCGGTGCTGTCGTTCGTCCTGACGTCGATGACCGACTGGCGCCTGTCCATCTTCGGCCTGATCACGCTGCTCGTCGTCTACTACCTGCAGGACGGCATCGTCGGCTACGTGCGCCAGGCGCTCGGCTTTCGCGGCCATGGCGCCGACGACGCGGCCCAGGCCGCCACCCTTGCCGCGCCGGCCAGCGCCGTGTCCACGTCGACGACGGCGGGCACGGGCGAGCTGGTCGCGGCCGACAAGGTGCTGATGCAGTTCGGCGGCCTGAAGGCCCTCAACGAGGTCACGCTGCATGTCGCGCGCGGCACCATCCATGGGCTGATCGGCCCCAACGGTTCGGGCAAGAGCACGATGATGAACGTGCTCACGGGCATCTACGTGCCCACGGCCGGCGCGATCGCGTTCAAGGGACAGTCCATCGTCGGCCGCACCTCGGCGCGCATCGCGCTGGCCGGCATCGCGCGCACCTTCCAGAACGTGCAGCTGTTCGGCGAGATGACGGCGCTGCAGAACGTGCTGGTGGGCCTGCACCACTCCTACCGCAGCAACCTGCTGGACGTCGCGCTGCACCTGCCGCGCTTCAGGCGCGAGGAGCGCGAAGCGACGGCGCGCGCCTACGCGCTGCTGAAGTTCGTCGGCCTCGAATCGCTGGCCGGCGAGGAGGCGCGCAACCTGCCCTACGGCAAGCAGCGCCTGCTGGAGATCGCCCGCGCGCTGGCGCTCAACCCGGAGCTGCTGCTGCTGGACGAGCCCGCCGCCGGCCTGACGGCGCCCGACATCAAGGAGCTGGTCGTCATCATCCGCAAGATCCGCGAGCACGGCATCACGCTGATCCTCATCGAGCACCACATGGACGTGGTGATGTCGGTCTGCGACGTCGTCACCGTGCTGGACTTCGGCCAGAAGATCGCCGAAGGCACGCCGGCCGCCGTGCAGTCCGATCCCCAGGTCATCAAGGCCTACCTCGGCTCGGAGGCCCACTGACATGCTCACGCTCACGAACCTGCACGCCGGCTACGGCAAGGTCGAGGTCCTGCACGGCATCTCGCTGGAAGTACCCAAGGGCCAGGTCGTCACGCTGATCGGCAGCAACGGCGCCGGCAAGACGACGACGATGCGCGCCATCTCCGGCATGATCGCGCCGCGCCAGGGCCAGGTGACGCTCGGCGGCGTCGACATCACGGGTCGCGACTCGCACCGCATCGCGCGGCTGGGCCTGGCGCATTCGCCCGAGGGACGGCGCGTGTTCGCCACCATGTCGGTCAACGACAACCTGCTGCTGGGCGCGTTCCCGCGCTACACCGGCGCGCGCGCCAGGGGCGACATCGCCGCCGACCTCGAGCGCGCGATGGACTACTTCCCGCGCCTGAAGGAGCGCCGCACGCAGCTGGCGGGGACGCTGTCGGGCGGCGAGCAGCAGATGCTCGCGATGGCGCGCGCGATGATGATGAACCCCGAGGTGGTGCTGCTGGACGAGCCGTCGATGGGCCTGGCGCCGATCCTGGTCGACGAGGTGTTCCGCATCATCTTGCGGCTGCGCGCGGAGGGGGTCACGATGCTGCTCGTGGAGCAGTTCGCCGCCGCGGCGCTCAACGTGGCGGACTACGGCTACGTGCTGGAGAACGGCCGCATCGCCGTGCACGGCCCGGCCGAGAAGCTCAAGAACGACCCGGCGGTTCAGGCGGCCTACCTGGGCGGCAGCCACTGAGGACGCCGCCGCCGCGGCTCAGTCCGCGGGGCCGTCGGTGCCCGTGCCCGTGTTCGCCGCGCCCCCCAGCCGCGTGAGCGCCGCCCGCCCCTTGCGCTGCGCGAAGCGCCAGGTGCGGCGCCCTTCGCGCTTGGCCACGTACAGCGCGACGTCGGCGGACTTGTAGAGCTCGTCCTGCGTCGTGCCGTCCGACGGGAACAGCGCCACGCCGATGCTGGGGCTCGTGCGCATGTCGTGCCCCGCATGCGGGATCGCCGTGTCGAAGGCCTCGCAGATGCGGTGGCAGACGATGTCGACGGCGCTGGGCACGCCGGTGTCGGCCAGCAGGATCGCGAACTCGTCGCCGCCCAGCCGCGCCACGACGTCGGCCTTGCGGGCGACCTCGCGCAGGCGGCGCGCCGTCTCCACCAGCAGCGCGTCGCCGGCGTCGTGGCCCAGCGTGTCGTTGACCTGCTTGAAGTGGTCCAGGTCGATCAGCAGGAGGGCGAAGCCCGAGTCCTGGCGTTCGGCCGCGGCGATCATCTGGCGGCAGTAGTCGCCGAACATGCGGCGGTTCGGCAGCGAGGTGAGCGCGTCGCTGTAGGCCAGCTCCTCGAGCTGGTGCTGCAGCTTGGTGAGTTCCCGGGTGCGCTGTTCCACCAGTCGCGCCAGCTCCTTGCTGCGCTGCTGCACGTAGCGCACGCGCACCGCCGCCACCCCGGCGATCACCAGCAGCACGGCGAGGACCTTGAGCAGGTCGAACCACCAGGTCTGGTACCAGGCCGGCAGGATGTCGACGTCGACCTCCAGCGGACGCTCCGTCCACGCGCCGTCGCGGCTGGCCGCCTTCATGTGCAGCACGTAGTGGCCGGGCGACAGGTTGGTGTAGCCGGCGGAGCGGTGCGTCGTGTCGACCTCGCGCCAGCTCTTGTCGTAGCCCTCGAGCCAGTACGCGTAGCGGTTGCGCTCGGGCGCCGTGAAATCCAGCAGCGAGAACTCCACCGAGAAGCCGCCCGCCTCCGGCGGCACGGTGAGCCGCTTGCGGCCGCTCGCGTCGGCGAGCGCGGCCGGCTTGCCGCCCATCTCGACGTCGGTGACCACCAGGGGCGCCGAGTACACGTGGTGCGTCAGGCGCTCGGGCCGGATCACGGTCAGGCCGCCCAGGCCTCCGAAGAACAGCTCGCCGGTGGGGCCGACGGCGCCGGAGTTGACCCAGTAGGTGGAGATGGCCGCGCCGTCGGCCGGATGCAGCACGCGCAGCGCGTAGGTGGACGGATCGACCACCGCGACGCCGTCGTCGGTGCTGATCCAGACGCGTCCGGTCGCGTCCATCAGCATCGTGTCGATGTTCTCGCTGGTCAGGCCGTCGTCCTTGCCGATGTGGTGGAACACCGCGTGGCCGTCGGCGTCGGTCCTCTCCAGGATCTGCACGCCCGCGTTGTTGCCCACCCAGAGCCGGCCCTGGCGGTCGGTCAGCAGCGTGTTGATGACGGCCGGCGACAAGCCGGTCGGGTCGTTGGCCGCCGGCATGATGCGCTGCACCGGCTGGCCCGGGCGCAGCAGGTTCAGGCCGTTGTTCGTGGCGATCCACATCGCGCCGCCGGGGCCGCGCGCGATGGCGGTGACCTCGGGGTCGCTGAGCGCGCTCGCGGGCACCGGCTGGCGCATCGCCAACGTGGGCGAGCGCAGGTCCAACTGCCAGATGCCGTCGCCCTTGCCGCCCACCCACAGCGTCGTGCCGTCGACCTCCAGCGCGGTGACGGCCTTGACGGCGCCGCGCTCGGGCATGGCGATGGCCTCGATGCGGCGCGCGCCGGCCGTGAGCCGGAACAGGCCGTCGCGCGAGGCCATCCAGCGCGTGCCGTCGGGCGTGTGCACGACCGCGGCGACGTTGCTGATCGCCGGAGGATGCGCCGGGTCGTCCTCGGCGCCGCCCAGCAGCGCGGCCATCCTGTGCTCGATCGGGTCGATCACTTCGATGCCGTTCTTCTGGCCCAGCGTGACGACGCCGCGCGCGTCCACGTCCACCGAGAACAGGTACGGATCGGTCCACGCCGAACCGTCGGACGAGAACAGCGACAGGATCGCCTCCTGCTGCGGGCGCGTGTGGCTCAGGCCGGTCGTGGAAGCCACCCACATCTCGCCGCCGCGGTCGCGGTGCAGGCCCCAGATCCAGTTCGCCTGCAGGTTGCTCGGCACGCTGCGGTCGCGGATCACGCGGCGGGCCTGCAGTGAATCGGCGTCCGCGATCAGGAGGCCGCGCGTCGACGTGCCGATCCAGATCTCGCCGTTGCCGTTGTCCTCGAACGAGGAGGCACTGTCGGTCAAGAGGCCCGGGTCGGCGGCGCCCGCGGGCTGCAGCCGCGAGACGCGGCCGCTGCGCGGGTCGAGCACCATCACGCCCTGCAGGTTGGTGCCGATCCAGATCTGGCCGTGGGCGTCCTCGTGGAGCGAATCGACCGGCACGCCGCCGCCGTCGGCGTTGCCGGGCAGCTCGATGCGCTTGCCGGGGCGGCCGTCGGGAAAGCGTTCGACCAGCCCGGAGGCGGTGCCGACCCAGACGGCGCCGCCGCGATCCTGCAGGACGGCCGTGATGGACGCCTCCGGCAGCGGATCGGCCTTGCCGCCGTGCGGCCAGGCGTCCTCGACCTTGCCGGACGCCCTCACGTGCACCAGGCCCGTGGTGCTGGCGGCCCACATGCCGCCTTCGGCGTCGGGCGCGAGCTGCACCACCGTCGAGCCGCCGAAGCGGATGAATCCGTTGAGCGCCGCGTCGAAGCGCGCCAGGCCGCCGCCGTCCATGCCGACCCAGATGCGGCCCCGGCTGTCGCTGGCGATGGTGCGCACGTAGCTGACCGGCAGGCCATGCGGATCGTCCGGCCGGGCCGGATAGACCTTGAAGCGGTAGCCGTCCCAGCGGGCGACACCGTCCTGCGTGCTGGCCCAGAGGTAGCCCTGGGCGTCCTCGGTGACGCCGGTGGCGATGGCATGCGGCAGGCCGTCGTGCTGGCCCAGGTGCTCGAACACGGTGTTGGCCATGCGGCCCCAGCCGATGCTCGCGGCCGCGGCGGAGGCGGCGGCGGACGCGGCCGCCGCGGCGTTCGGCGCCGGGTCCGCGGCCACGCCCAGCGCGCAGGCCGCCAGGACGCCGGCGAGCGCGCCCCGGGCACCGGCGCGCACGCGCGCCAGCGCGCCCGCCTGACCGGCTTCGACCTGGACGCTCGTCCTGCGACTCACTTCTTCCGCGCTCCTGGTGCCCTGGTGAGGCACGCTGTCCAACGACGCCCGACCGCCCCGCAGGGCCGGCACCCCGGCCGTGCCCGCCGCGGATGAGCCACGGGCGCCGTCAGGCTCATCCAGCATTGTCGGCACGCCCGCGCGACTACGAAGGACTTTGATCACGATCGCGGGAATTCCCGAGCGCCCGGGCGGGCCCGGCGTGACGTATGAACGGTCGTCGCGTGGCGGCCGGAGCGGCAAGCGGCAATCCCTGGCCCCCCGGCCGGCGCCGCCCGACCGCTAAAATCGGCCGCATGACCCGCCCCGTCCGCTCGCAATACGAAGACTTCATGCGCCTGGTGCGCGACCAGGGCCGCTTCAAGGGTGACCGCACGGGCACCGGCACCACCAGCCTGTTCGGCCACCAGATGCGCTTCGACCTGTCCGAGGGCTTCCCGCTGGTGACCACCAAGAAGGTGCACCTGAAGTCCATCATCCTCGAGCTGCTCTGGTTCCTGCGCGGCGACTCGAACGTGAAGTGGCTGCAGGAGCGCGGCTGCACCATCTGGGACGAATGGGCGCGCGAGGACGGCGACCTCGGCCCGGTCTACGGCGTGCAATGGCGCTCGTGGCCGACACCCGATGGCGGCCATGTCGACCAGATCGCCGAGGTCGTCCGGCAGCTGAAGACCAACCCGGACTCGCGCCGCATCATCGTCAGCGCCTGGAACGTGGCCGACCTGCCCAAGATGGCGCTGATGCCCTGCCACGCGTTCTTCCAGTTCTACGTCGCCCCGGCCGGGACCGAGGGCGGCCGCGGCAAGCTGTCGTGCCAGCTCTACCAGCGCAGCGCCGACATCTTCCTGGGCGTGCCGTTCAACATCGCCAGCTACGCCCTGCTCACGCACATGCTGGCGCAGCAGTGCGACCTCGACGTCGGCGACTTCGTCTGGACGGGCGGCGACTGCCACCTGTACGCCAACCACGCGCAACAGGTCGACATCCAGCTCGCGCGCACGCCCTTGCCCTACCCGACGCTGCACATCAAGCGCCGCCCGGCCTCCATCCTGGACTACGAGTTCGAGGACTTCGAGGTGCTCGACTACCAGCACCACCCGGCGATCAAGGCGCCGGTGGCCGTATGAAGGTCGCCCTGATCGCCGCCGTGGCGCGCAACGGCGTCATCGGCAACGACAACGCGCTGCTGTGGAAGCTGCCGGAGGACATGGCGTTCTTCAAGCGCAGCACGATGGGCAACCCCGTGATCATGGGCCGCAGGACCTGGGAGTCCATCCCGCCCCGGTTCCGGCCGCTGGCCGGGCGCGCCAACATCGTGCTCACGCGCCGGAAGGACTGGCAGGCGGATGGCGCCGTCGTCGTGCACGACTTCGAGCAGGCGCTCGAGAGGGCGCTCGAATCCGTGGCCTCGAACCCGCACGGCCTGCGCGCCTTCGTGATCGGCGGTGCCGAGCTCTACGCGCTGGCGCTGCCGCACGCCGACGAACTCTTGCTGACCGAGATCGACAAGGACTTCGAGGGCGACGCGCGCTTCCCCGCGTGGCCGCGCAACCACTTCGTCGAGACGGGCCGCGAGCGCCACCACGCCGCCGCGCCCAACGACTTCGACTTCGCGTTCGTGAGCTACCGGCGCACGCACGCCGCGCGCTGATGCCGATGGACCGTCGCGTCGTCGTGTTCGATCTGGATGGCACGCTCAGCAACCCGCTCGACGGCTTTGCGCGCTCGATCAACCATGCGCTGAAGCTTCAGGGCCTGCCCGAGCGTGAACCGCAGGCGCTGGCGCGCTACATCGGGCCGCCGCTGTACGAGTCGGCCGTCGAACTCACGGCCAGCGACGACCCGACCGTGCACGCGCGACTGATCGCCGACTACCGCCGGCGCTACGGCGAGTCCGGCTTCGCGGAGAACACGCTCTACGACGGCATCCCCGAGACGCTGCAGGCGCTGCGCGAGGCCGGCGCCACGCTCGGCGTGTGCACCTCCAAGCGCGCGGACTTCGCCGAGGCCATCCTGCGCAACTTCGGCCTGCGCGAGCTGTTCGCCTTCGTCAGCGGCGGCGACATCGGCGTGCACAAGTGGCAGCAGCTCCAGGCGCTGCGCGAGGCGGGCGCCGTCGATGCGCAGTCCGTGATGGTGGGCGACCGCGACGTCGACATCACCTCCGCGCATCGCAACGGCCTGCACGCGTGCGGCGTGCTGTGGGGCTTCGGCTCGCGCGAGGAGCTGCAGGCGGCGGCGCCGCGCCATCTCGCCGAGGCGCCGGCGGACCTGCGCCGGCTGCTTGCCGCCGCCCGCTCGTAGCGGCAGGCGCCGTCCTCGAGCAGGCCGGCGCCGCGTGCGACGAGGACAGGAAAGCGCCGGAGCGGCGGCCGCCCCCCGCAGACCGGGCCTGGTCGATCCGACAAGGAATCCCGACACGTAGCGAGCGTCGCGTCGCGCCCGCCTTCGACGATGATGGCCGCTCCATGGCCGACGACCTTCCCCTGCCGCCGCACGACAGCGCAGCTCAGCCCCTGCGCATCGAGCCCTGCGTGAAGGACTGGACCTGCGCACGCTGCGGGCGGCGCCTGCTCCTGCGCATCCGGTTGCGGCGGCCGGGCGGCTGCGGGTATTGCGGCTCGCTGCATCTCGAGCCCTCGGCCCGCCACCAGCGCTGACCGGCCGCCGTGCGCGCCGGGACGTTCAGCGCGCCGCCAGCTGCAGGCGCCGCCGCGACAGCTCCGACGCGCATTTGCGCAGCGCGGTGATCTCCGCGGCCGTCCAGCGGCGCGGGCTGTCGTGGACGCAGGAGATCAGGCCCCACACCTGTTCATCGACGTGGAACGACGCCACGATCATCGTCACGCCCTGCGTCGGCTGCAGGTGCGTGCGGAAGATGTCGCGCAGCAGCGGGTCGCCGGCGCTGTCGGGACAGACGTGGAAGCCGGTCTCGCGCAGCTTGTTGAAGAATTCGCCGGTGGTCTCCCGCAGTTCCAGCGGCTCGGCCAGCGCGCGGTCGGCGCGGCCGTCGCAGCCGGCGACGCGGCGCATCACGCGCCGGCCCAGCGGGCCCGAGACGTTCCAGAAGGTCACGCGCGCACAGGCGAGCGACTGCTGCATGGCGCGCGCCACGGCCGCTGCGGCCTCGGTCTCCGTCATGCGGCCGAGCTCGACCGCCAGCGAATGATCCCGCATCAGGTGGTGGAAGTTGAGCGGACGCTGCACGCGGGGCCAGGGGCGAATCGCCCACATTCTTGGCTCGACCGTGGCGCCGGCCAAGGCGGCGAACCCAGGGGTGTTGCGCAAATAGCCGGGTTCAAATCGAATCGGCCGGGACGAAGGCAAATGCAATCGCCCGGGCGCCCAAGTTTCTGCCGGGGCGGTCGAAATCCCGTACGACACCGGAGTTTGAAATGGTCTTGCGTCTCGATTCCCTGAAACTGGCCCGCCGCCTCGCGCTGGGCTTCGTCGCCCTGCTCGCGCTCGTGACCTGCATCGCGACCGTCGGCGTGCGCGCGCTGTCCGACGCCCAGGCCGACAGCGCCCGGACGAACGCGGCGATGCGCCAGGCCGCCGACGCCGACCGCTGGCGCGGCATGACGCAGCTGAACATCAGCCGCACGCTGGCACTCGCCAAGTCCGGCAACGCCGCGGCGCTCAAGACGTGGTCCGCCCCGTTGATGAAGGAAACCTCGGCCGAGATCTCCGTGGTGCAGAAGGGGCTGGAGGCGGCGGCCGCGTCGCCCGAGGCGAAGGCGGCGTTCGCCGACATCGCCGCCAGGCGCAAGCGCTACGTCGACACGCGCGACCAGGTGTTCAAGCTGCTGGACGCCTCGGACGCGACGGCCAACGACGTCGTCGAGACGCAGCTGCTGCCGCAGGCCGGCGACTACATGAGCGCGGTCACCGCGTTCGGCAAGCAGCAACGCGAGGTCTCGGAGGCCGTCGCCGCCGAGAGCAACGCGCAGGCCGATCGCGCCAGAGCCACCGTCATCGCGCTGGCCGGCGTCTCGATGCTGCTGGGCGCGCTGTGCGCCTGGTTCATCACCCGCTCGGTCACGACGCCGCTGAAGCAGGCCGTGTCGGCGGTCGAGGCTGTCGCGGCCGGCGACCTGAGCCGCGCCATCGCCGTCGAGGGCCGCGACGAGGTCGCCGCCTTGCTCGACGGCCTGAACCGCATGCAGGCGTCGCTGCGCCAGCTGGTGGGCGACGTGCGCGAGACGACCAGCTCGATCCAGGTGGCGAGCTCGGAGGTGGCGACGGGCAGCCAGGACCTGTCGGTGCGCACCGAGCGCTCGGCCGCGGGGCTGCAGGAGACCGCTTCGTCGATGGAACAGATTTCCGGCAGCGTGCGCCAGACCGCCGCGGCGGCCCAGGTCGCCGACGACCTGGCCGCCGCCACCGCCCGCCAGGCGGCGGCCGGCGGCGAGGTCGTCTCGCGCATGACGTCGACGATGGACCGCATCACGTCCCACTCCAACAAGATCGGCGACATCATCGGCGTCATCGACGGCATTGCGTTCCAGACCAACATCCTCGCGCTCAACGCCGCCGTCGAGGCCGCGCGGGCGGGCGAGCAGGGCCGCGGCTTCGCGGTCGTGGCCAGCGAAGTGCGCAGCCTGGCGCAGCGCTCGTCGGCCGCCGCCGCGGAGATCAAGACGATCATCGGCGAGTCGGGCCAGGCCGTGGCGGCCGGCGCGGCGCTGGTGCACGACGCCCGCAGCTCGATGGCGGAGATCAACAGCTCGGTCGCGAAGGTGTCCGCGGCGATCGGCGAGATCCGCAACGCGTCGTCCGAGCAGGCCGACGGCGTCGGCCAGGTCAACCTGGCCGTCTCCGAGCTCGACCAGGCCACGCAGCAGAACGCCGCGCTGGTCGAGGAGACCGCCGCCGCGGCCGACAGCCTCAAGGAACAGGCCATCCGCCTGTCGGACGCGATGGCGCAGTTCAAGCTCGCGGCCTGACAGCCGTCAGCGGCGCGCCATCAGCGCCTGCACGGCGCGGTAGTCCAGCGGGGCGGTGTCGCCGCCGCCGAGCGCGCCGGTGGCCAGGAACTGCTTCATCATTCCCAGCACGAGGCCCTGTGCCGCCTCCGAGATGGCCGAGCCCGCGCTGAGGCGGCGCACGCCCAGCGCGCGCAGGCGGCCGGCCTCGGGCAGGCCCGTCCAGGCCAGCACGTTCAGCGGCAGGCCGCAGTCGCCCACGATGGCGGCGATCTCGCCGGCGTCGGTGATGCCCGGCACGAACAGGCCGCTCGCGCCGGCGGCGCGGTAGCGCGCAGCGCGCGTCAGCGTCTCCGACACGCGGCGCGCGGGCTCCGCGAGGCCGCGCAGCCAGACGTCGGTGCGCGCGTTGACGAACAGGTCGACGCCCTGTGCCGCGGCGGCCTGGCGGGCGGCCGCGATCTTGGCGGCCAGCAGCGCGGGATCGCCGCTGCCGTCCTCGATGTTGATGCCGACGGCGCCCGCGCCGACCACCCGGGCGACGAGCTCGCCGACGCGCGCCGGGTCGTCCGAGTAGCCGCCTTCGATGTCCACCGTCACCGGCAGGTCGACGGCCGCGGCAACCGCACGCGTCGTCTGCAGCACGAGCTCGATGGGCAGCGCGTCGCCGTCGGGCCAGCCGTGGGCCCAGGCGACGGCGGCGCTGCTGGTGGCGACGGCCGGTGCGCCGGCGGCCTGCGCGAGACGCGCGGTGCCGGCGTCCCAGGCGTTGGGCAGCAGCAGCAGGCCGTCGGCGTGCAGTTGGTGGAATCGGGTGGCGAGTTCGGGCTTCATGGCGGTCCTGGAATGATCGGTCGCCGATGTTGGCACGCCGGCCCGCGGCGGACGCGCCGCTTGCGGACATGTCCATCCGATGACCGCGTGTTCCCGCGGCCGGCCCGACGCCGGGTGTCCAGCGTTCTTCGCTACCATCGCCGGCTGGGCGACGGAGATCGCCGTCACCACCTCACTCGAAAGCCCCCCATGACCTCAGGATTCCACGTGCACGGCCCCCACGACCACGAGGTCGAGCACGCCATCGAGCACGGCGCCAAGGGCATGACCGGCCAGCTGGCCGTCATCACCGCGCTGCTGGCCACCGTCGGCGCCCTTTTCTCGTACATGGGAGGCGCCACGCAAGCCGATGCCGCGCTCGCCAAGAACGACGCCGCCATCCGCAAGACCGAGGCGTCGGACCAGTGGAACTTCTACCAGGCCAAGAATGCGCGCCAGGCGATCTCGGAGGTCGCGCTGGACCTGGTGCCGGCCGAGCGCCGCGACGTGTACGCGAAGAACATCGAGAAGTACAAGGCCGACAAGGAGCCCATCATGGCCAAGGCCAAGGCGCTCGAGGAGGAGGCGAAGAACTTCGATGAGAAGAGCGAGCACCTGATGCACGAGCACCATCGCTGGGCCGAGGCGACCACGGCCATCCAGGTGGCGATCGCGCTGGCCGCCATCGCGCTGCTGACGCGCCGCCGCTGGCTCGAGTGGTGCACGCTGGGCGTGGCCGGCGTGGGCATCGCGGTCGGCATCGCGGCATTCCTCAAGGTCTGAGAGGTCCCACGATGAAAGTCTGCATCTATGGCGCCGGCGCCATCGGCCTGCTGGTGGGGGCGCGGTTGGCCGCGACCGGCCAGCACGAGGTGAGCGCGGTCGCGCGAGGCGCCACGCTGGCGGCGCTGGGCGAACACGGGCTGCGCGTGGACGGCTTCGCCGGCCCGATCACGGGACCGGTCAAGGCCAGCGCCGACCCCGGCGCGCTCGGCGTGCAGGACGTCGTCGTCATCGCCGTCAAGGCGCCGGCGCTGGCCGACGTCGGCCGCCGCATCGCCCCGTTGCTGGGCCCGCGCACGCTGATCGTGCCCGCGATGAACGGCGTTCCCTGGTGGTTCTGCCACGGGCTGTCCGGGCCCGCGGCCGGGCTGGCGCTGAAGAGCGTCGACCCGGACGGCAGCATCGCGCGCCACCTGCCGCTGGAACAGGTGGTCGGCTGCGTCGTGCATGCCGCGGCGTCGGTCGTCGAACCCGGCAAGGCGCACAACCAGATGGGCCGCGGCCTGGTCATCGGCGAGCCGCGCGGCGGCGTCTCCGAGCGCGTCCTGGCGCTGAAGGCCGCGCTCGACGCGGCCGGCTTCGAGTGCACCGCCAGCGAGATGATCCAGCGCGACATCTGGTACAAGCTGTGGGGCAACATGACCACCAACCCGATCAGCGCCATCACCGGCGCCACGACGGACCGGATCATCGGCGACGAACTCCTGCGCAAGCTCACCAGCGGCGCGATGCTGGAATCGGGGCGCATCGGCGAGCGCCTGGGCTTCGCGATCACGCAGACGCCCGAGGAGCGCCACGCCATCACCCGCAAGCTGGGGGCGTTCAAGACGTCGATGCTGCAGGATGTCGAGGCGGGCCGCGCGATCGAGCTCGACAGCCTGGTCGGGGCAGTGCGAGAGCTGGGGGCGCAGGTCGGCGTCGAGACGCCCTTGATCGACGCGATCTTCGGGCTGGCGCGGGTGTTCGGGCAGGCGCATGGCTTGTATCCGGAGACGCCGAAGGGAGGGTCATGAACCGGCGTCCGTCGTCATCGGGGCCTGCCGGCGCGTTGGGGGCCCCCCTTTTCGGGGCCATCGCCGCGCGTCGAAACACGGACGGCGCGACGCCGCTGGTGTAAGGTCCGGCATCGCCGCCCGACCAACGGCCATGACCTCCCCGCCCGCCATGACCACCGCCAGGATGCCCTCAGGCATGTTCCGACACCGCACGCGCCGGCCTGGCCTCGAGCTGGTGCCGCGCCACTCCGCGCTGGTACGCGTGACCCACTGGATCAACGTCCTGTGCTTCTCGCTGCTGCTGATGTCGGGCGCGCAGATCTTCAACGCCCATCCGCGGCTGTATTGGGGCGACTATGGCGCGGACTATGACCACGCGTGGCTGTCCATGGACTCGCAGCGCAGCAACGGCCACTGGCGCGGCGTGCTGCACCTCGGGTCGCTGAGCGTCGAGACCACCGGGGTGCTGGGCGCGTCGAAGGACGGCGCCGGCAACCTGCAACCGCGCGGCTTCCCCTCGTGGCTGACGATCCCCTCGTACCAGGACCTGGCCGACGGCCGGCACTGGCACTTCTTCTTCGCCTGGCTGTTCGCGATCAACGGCGCCGTCTACCTCGCGGGCGGGCTGCTGTCGCGGCATTTCCGGCGCGACCTGCTGCCGACGAAGGCCGAACTCGCGCCGTCGCATCTGGCGCATGAAGTCGTCGACCACGCGAAACTGAACTTCCCCAAGGGCGAGGCGGCGCGTCGCTACAACGTGCTGCAGAAACTGAGCTACCTGGCCGTCGCTTTCGTGCTGCTCCCGGGCATGGTGCTGACGGGGCTGACGATGTCGCCCGGCCTGGACTCGGCCTTCCCGTTCCTGCTCGACCTGTTCGGCGGTCGGCCGTCGGCGCGCTCGCTGCACTTCATCTTCGCGTCGGCGCTGGTCGCCTTCATCGTGGTGCACCTCGTGATGGTGCTGGTGTCGGGCGTCTGGAACAACCTGCGCTCGATGATCACCGGGCGCTACGCGATCGAGACCGAAGGAGACGCACGATGAACCCGGACGTCCCCTTCCGCAAGGGCCGCATGACGCCGTTCCAGGCGCGCCGGCGCTGGCTCACCACGCTGGCGGCAGGCGCCGGCACGCTCGCGCTGGGCGGCTGCGACCGCGCCGTCGAGGACCGGCGCATCGCCGACACGCTCGCGAAGACGGAGAAGCTGACGCTGGCCAGCCAGCGCCTGCTGCTCGATCACCAGCCGCTGGCGCGCGAATACGGCGAGCGCGACCTGTCGCCGGTGTTCCGCGCCAACGGGTCGTCGATGCCGGCCAGCCAGGACTACGCACGCCTGCTGCAGGGCCGCTTCGTCGACTGGCGGCTGCAGGTGGACGGGCTGGTGCAGCGACCGCAGTCGCTGTCGCTGGCCGAGCTGAAGGCGATGAAGTCGCGCAGCCAGATCACGCGCCACGACTGCGTCGAGGGCTGGAGCGCGATCGGCAAGTGGCAGGGCGTGCCGCTGTCGCAGGTGCTCGACCTGGCGGGCCTGAAGCCGGGCGCGCGCTACGTCATCTTCCACTGCGCCGACAACCTCGGCGAGACGAAGGACGACTCGGGCCTGTACTACGAGAGCATCGACCTGCTGGACGCCTACCACCCGCAGACCATCCTGGCCTATGGCATGAACGGCAACGACCTGCCGGTGGCCCACGGCGCGCCGCTGCGCCTGCGCGTCGAGCGCCAGCTCGGCTACAAGCAGGCCAAGTACGTGATGCGCGTGGAAGTGGCCGACGCCTATGCGCACCTGAACGGCGGCAAGGGCGGGTTCTGGGAGGATCGCGGCTACGAGTGGTACGGCGGGATCTGAGCGCCTGCTCGAACGGGTCACCACGACGTCGCGGACGAGACGGACGCATCTCGGCACATGCCCGCAGCGACACCCTGAAATCGTCGGATACTCCGCCCTTCGGACGACATCAGGGAGACTGCGAATGAGCGACGCCGATCAACCCATTCTTGCCGCGCTGGCCGCCTACCGGGCCGCCGTGCTGGCCAAGGACGTGGACGCCTTCGTCTCGATCTATGCCGAGGACGCGCAGATCTTCGAGCTGTGGGGCACCTGGGTGCACGACATCGCATCCTGGCGCGAGATGGCCACGGGCTGGTTCGCCTTCCTCGGCGACCAGCGCTCGGTCGTCGAGGCGCATGGCGTGCGCACGCAGGTGTCCGGCGACATGGCGATGCTGACCGCCAGCCTCACCTACAGCGCCGTCGACGCGGCCGGCCAGGCGCTGCGCTCGCTCGACAACCGCCTGACCTGGGTGCTGCGCCAGCGCGGCGGCCGCTGGTGGGTGGTGCACGAGCACACGTCGGTGCCGCTCGCGCACGAGGACGGCAAGGGCATCTTCACGCGCCCGGCGACGGCCACGCCGTGAGTCCGCGCGCGTAGACCTCGGTGAAGTCCGGCGGCATGCGCCGCACCTTGCCGCTGGCGATGTCGACGCAGACGAAATGCGTCGCACCTCGAAACAGCGTGGCGCCGTCGGACTCGCGCACGAACTGGTAGCGCCGGTGCAGCGACAGGCGGTCGAGGCCGACGATCCACGTCGCCAGCAGCACGCGGTCGCCCAGCAGCGCCGGCGCGACGTAGTCCAGCTCGTGCCGCCGCACCACCATGCCCTGGCCGAGGCGGGTGTAGTCCTCCGGCCGCATGCCGAGCGACACGGAGTGGTCCCAGGCCACGTTCTCCAGCCACTGCAGGTAGTGCACGTTGTTGACGTGCTGCATCAGGTCGATGTGGCCGTCGGTGACGACCACCGGCAGCACGTGCGGACGCGGCGCGTCCCATGCAGGGATATTCGGGGCTTCGCTCATCGACCCGGATTATCGGCGCGGCGCCCGCCCTGGCGTTGCCGCCAACAGGACAGGCCGGCGCCCGGATGCGCGTCGGCGCAGGGCGGATCGCGGCGAGCTGGCGGCCGACGCGTTAATGCGACTCGTCTTCCCGCCTGACGACGAAATCACCGCTGCGCTCGCCGGCCACGACCGTCCAGCCCTTGTTCAGCGACAGACGCCAGCCGGGGCCCGCCAGGTGGTCGGCCGACACGCCCGACGCCGACACCGCCGCCCCGCTCATCGCCTTGTCCAGCAAGGCGCCCTGCTCCACGTTCAGCGTGCCCCAGTCGGCGCTCAGCGTCATCGTCGGATAGACGACGCCGTCGCTGCCCAGCGCTTCCAGCGTCTGCGGATTGAACTGGTAGCTGGCATGCAGGTGCGCGAGCGGCAGCCGCAGCACCGGGCCGTCGACCAGCCTGGCCTTGAGCTCGGCCAGGTGGGCCTGCCGGGCCTGGTCACGCGCCTGTTCGCGCGGACGCAGCGTGTCGTCGTAGTCGGCCTCGCGCGCCTTCAGGCCGGCCGCCGCCGGTTCGGGCAGCTTCAACGCGGCCTGCAGCATGTCGTCCAGGCCCTGGGCGCGACCCGCCTTCGCGGCGGCCGCGAGCCGGTCGCGCCACGCGGCGTCCGCCTTGTCGAGCAGCAGCCCCCAGGCGGGACCGGTGGCGTAGGCGAACGATCGCACGAAGCTCGGGGCCTGGACGAAGGCTTCGAGATCGCGCAATGCATACGCGGTGCGCTCGCGCGCGGTCGGCAGGCCCACGCGCACGCCGGTGTACTCGGCCACGCCCTCGTTGAGTTCGAGCGCGTGCTCCTCCGCCCGCGCGTCGACGAACAGGCGATAGCGTTCGTGGCGGAACAGCAGCGCATCCGAGATGGCGGCGTTGCGCCCGGCCCCCTCCGGCTCGACGAGCGCGCGCGCCAACGCCCGCCATTCGAGCTGCAGCAGGACGCGGCCCTCGAGGGTGTCCAGATGCAGGTTGCCGCCGTCGCCCATGGGCAGGTCCAGCTCGTGCTGCGCGCGGTGGAACAGCTCGTGCGAGACCATCACGCGCCGATGGGCCACGTCGTCGGGCAACGGCCAGATCATCTCCGTCCAGCGCCGGCCCGACCACTTGACGGGCGTGTTGGCGATGAGGACGTCCGGCGGCAGCGCGCCCGCGAACATCTTGCCGGCCGGCTTGAGCACGCCCCCCGCATCGACCTGGTTGGCGACGGCGGTGTTGTCGGCCCAATCGACCAGCAGGATGGGCCCGCACAGCGAGTGATGCCACAAGGCCCCGCCGTCGCCGTGGCACAGCCGCGCGGCCTCGTCGAACAGCGCCTGCGCCCTCGCCGGGTCGACTGCGGCCCGGGCCGGTTGCGCCACCGCGGCGGCCAGCGCCATGGCCGTCGCCGTCACGACCTTCAACGTGGACGAGTTCATCGAGCGCCACCGCCAAGCCATCGGATTCCCCTGAAGTACGACAGTCATCGTACTTTATACGACGCCCGTCGTACTTTGCAAGTCCGCAAGCGCGTCATGGCCGGTCGTGGCCGGTCGTGGCCGGCAACGTTCGCCATGCGACGAGACGAGTGCTGCGAGAGCGCGTCAGCGCCGCGACTGCCACTGCACGCGTCCCTGCGGCGTGACCGTGAGCACCAGCAGCGGTGCCTGCGCGGCGTCGGTCAGCGTGACGCGGCTGCCCTCCTGACGCACGCCCACGGGCTGGTCCCGCACCGACGCCCCGAGCACGTGCCCCTGCCGCACGCGCAGCGCGAACGGCCCGGCGGCGTCGTGGGCCTGGATGTCGAAGGTCGGCCCGAGCGCGCTGGCCATGTACAAATCGCCCAGCGACGGATCCGCCGTGGCGGCCCGGCCCGCCCCCATCGCCAGCAGGCAGGCCGCCGACAGCGCGAGCGCCAGCGCGACCCGCTTGCGCGCCGGGGCGGCCCGCGCCGGCGCATCGATGTCCACGAGCGCGCGCACGCGCTCGACCAGGCCGTCGCCGCGAGACACGTCGAGCGCGAGCCGAGGCGTGCCGCGCGTGTGCGACCGCGTCGCGGCCTCGGCCAGTTTCACCAGCGCCCGCGCGAGCGCCGCGCGCGACGCGCCATGGCGAACGGCCAGCGCATCGCAACAGCGTTCGCGCTCGCGCGCCAGGCTCGCCTGCAGCCACCATGCCGCGGGGTGGAACCACAGCAGCGCCAGCACGAGGCGCTGCAGCAGGTTCCAGCGCAGGTCGCCACGGCGCACATGGGCCAGCTCGTGCAGCAGCACGGCGTCGAGCTCGGCCGGCGCCAGCCGTTCGGCCAGGTCGCGCGGCACGAGCAGCCACGGGCGCCACCACCCGGCCACCTGCGGACTGTCGACGGCCGCCGCGCGCACGGCGGGCGCGGCATCGACCAGCCCGCGACGCACCGCACGCCGCAGCGACGCGCGCACCCGCGCGCAGGCGGGCGCGGACGCGTCACGCAGGCGCCCGAGCCCGCGCGCCTCGCGTGCGAGGCGCAGCAGCATCGCCAGCACGCCCAGCGCCCACCCCACCGTGGCCGCGAGCGCCAGCACCACCCGAACCGCGTCGGCCCCGGACGGCTGTGCCGCCACCAGCGGGCCGCGCAGCGGCGCCTGGGCCGCCACGAGCAGGGTGGCCTGCATCAGCGCCAGCGTCAGTGCGGGCAGGACCATCAGCGCGGCCAGGTGCAGGCCGGCCAG
>JAEKKH010000331.1 GCA_019510465.1 Burkholderiales bacterium | reverse complement strand
TCGCCCCGCGCGGCTACGTGCGGGGCATGGCCCGCGCCTACGCGAAGGCCTGGTGCGACCTGCGGCGTCCGGCCTCGGTGGCCACCCGCCTGGCCGGCACGGATTTCGACGCCGCCACGGACGCCCTCGCCCACTACGGCCGCGCCGGCGGATCGCCGCGGGACCGGCTGCGCGCGCTGTACGCGCTGGCGCTCGGCGAAGGCATGCGCGAGAGCACGGGCAACGCATCGGCCGGCTTCAACCGCGGCGTGCGCCACGCATCCTCCCAGGACGCCGAGGCCGGCCTGTTCCAGGTGATGCCCAACTCGCAGCACGACTCGCCGTGGCTGGGCGAGCTCTACGACCAGTACCGCGCGCAGCCGTCGTGGTGCCTGCGCGAGGTGTTCATGGCGGGCGCGAAGGATCGCCGCCAGCCCGTGCTCGGGAAAGGGCCCGACGCGGAGTTCCAGCGCTTCACCAAGGCCTGTCCCGCCTTCGCCGTCGACTACGCGACGATCGTGCTGCGCACCGACATGCGCAAGTTCCCGCCCGTGCGCCACCGCAAGGCCCAGCTGACGCAGGCCTGCGTGGCGATGTTCGAGCAGGTCGAACGCGTGGCCGCGGACGACTGCGGCGACCCGGTCGCGCCAGGGTCTCGCATGCCCGCAGCGCTCAGCGAGCCTCGATCCGCTGCAACAGGCACACCGCCCGCGCCTCGATCGCCTTCAGCTCGCCCACCGGGCCCATCTTCTCGGCCGTCTTCGCCTTCACGTTGACGACATCGATGGACAGGCCCAGCGCCTCGGCGAGCCGCGCGCGCATCGCGTCGACGTGCGGCGCGAGCCGGGGCTTCTGGGCGACGATGGTGGAGTCGATGTTGACCGGCTCCCAGCCCGCGGCACGCACGCGGCGCACGCATTCGGCCAGCAGGGCGATGGAGTCGGCGCCCTTGAAGGCGGCGTCGGTGTCGGGGAAGTGGCGGCCGATGTCGCCCAGGCCCGCGGCGCCGAGCAGCGCGTCGGTGATGGCGTGGCACAGGGCGTCGGCGTCGGAGTGGCCCAGCAGGCCGTGCGTGTGCGCGATCGTGACGCCACCCAGGATCAGCGGGCGGCCCTCGACGAGCTGGTGGGTGTCCCAGCCCTCCCCGATGCGAAAGGGAATGGTCATGCGGGGGCCCTCGGTGCGTGCGGTGCGCGACTGAGCAGCAGGCGCTCCGCCAATGCGAAGTCCTCCGGCCAGGTCACCTTCAGGTTCTCGAAATCGCCGCGCACCAGGCGCGGCGCGAGGCCCGCGGCCTCGATGGCGCTGGCCTCGTCGGTGATCTGCAGCTCGGGGTGCGCGAAGCCGGCCCGCAGGGCGTCGCGTAGCACGCCGAGGCGGAACATCTGCGGCGTCTGCGCGGCCCACATGCGCTCGCGCGGCACCGTCTCGCCCACGCGTTCGATCGCGTCGGCGCGCTTGAGCGTGTCGGGCACCGGCAGCGCCAGCAGGCCGCCGACGGCGTCGTCGCGGCATTCCGCGATGAGGCGGCGGATCGAATCGGGGTGGACGAGACAGCGCGCCGCGTCGTGCACCAGCACCCAGTCGGTGGGCAGCGCGCCGCGCACCAGCAGGTCGTGCAGGCCCGCGTAGACGGTCTCGGCGCGCGTGGCGCCGCCGACGTTGGCGCGCCAGCACGCGGCGGCCGCCTCCGCGTCGCCTTCGGCGGCGAGCGCTGCGAACTGCGTGTCGCCCGCTGACAGCACCACCAGCGTGCCGTCGAGCTCGCGCACGCGGCCCAGCGCCTCCAGCGTCCACAGCACCAGCGCCCGGCCGGCCAGCGACTCGTACTGCTTGGGGCCGGCCGCGCCGGAGCGCGCGCCGGAGCCGGCGCAGGGCACCAGCGCGAAGAATCGCTGGCGTCCGGCGGGATGGGTGAACGAATCACCGCGCTGGGGACTGGTCATGGATCGCATTCTAGAATCCACCGAACACCCCGCTCGACCTCGACGAGCTTCACGCCTTGCCGGCGCACCGGTTGCCCTTGTCGGCCCACCGGCGCGTCCAAGGCGTGTCGTCATTTCTGCTCCCGTCATGCAACTGCCCTCGCTCGCTCCCGGACAACGCTTCACCCTGCCCCGCCCGCCCGGTGCGGCCGACGCGCTGCTGATCGCCCGCCTCGCGTCCGAGCGCGCGGCACGGGGCCAGTTGACGCTGGTCGTGTGCGCCGAGCCGGCCGACAGCCAGCGCCTGGCCGACGAACTGCCGTTCTTCGCGCCGCACCTGCGCGTGGCCATCTTTCCCGACTGGGAGACGCTGCCCTACGACCAGTTCTCGCCGCACCAGGACCTCGTCTCCGAGCGCCTGGCCACGCTGTGGCGGCTGTACCGCAAGAGCCAGGGCCTCTCGAGCGCCAACACCGGCGCGCCCGTCGCGGCGCCCAGGGGCAAGGGCGCGCCCGACCCCACGCGCAGCGTCGACGCCAACAAGGAGGAGGACGAGGGGGTCGACGTCGTGCTGCTGCCCGCCAGCACGGCGCTGACACGCCTGGCGCCGCCGTCGTTCCTCGCGGCCACCACGTTCAACTTCAAGCAGAAGTCCCGGCTGGACGAGGCCGCGCTGCGCGCGCAGCTGACGCTGGCGGGCTACTCGCACGTGAGCTCGGTGGTGTCGCCCGGCGAGTACGCGGTGCGCGGCGGCCTGATCGACCTGTTCCCGATGGGCTCCAGCGTGCCCTACCGCGTCGACCTGTTCGACAACGAGGTCGACTCGATCCGGACCTTCGACCCCGACACCCAGCGCAGCCTGTACCCGGTGCCGCAGGTGCGCCTGCTGCCGGGCCGCGAGTTCGCGCTCGACGAGGCCGCGCGCAAGGCGTTCCGCGTGCGCTGGCGCGAGCGCATCGAGGGCGACCCGACCAAGGCGCGGCTCTACAAGGACATGGGCAACGGCATCGCCGGCGGCGGCATCGAGTGCGCCACCGCTTCCTCAAGGCCGACCCCGACCGCCCCATCCTGCCGCCCGAGGACATCTTCCTGAAGGAGCAGCAGTTCTTCGACCGCACGCGCGCGTTCGCGGCGCTGTCGTTGCGGCCGCCCGGCGGGGGAGGATCCGGCTTCGCGCAGGATGACCAGCCGGCGCAACGGGACGGCAAGCCCGCGCAGGGTGACCAGCCGGGCGCGCAGCATGACGAGGAAGCGGTCGTTGCGCCCACAGTCGCGGAATCCACGCCCTGGGCCCGGCCGCTACCGGACGTCAGCGTCGAGCGCGGCGCCACCGCCCCGATGGCGCGCCTGCAGAAGCACATCGACGCCACGCCCTACCGCATCCTGCTCGTGGCCGACAGCGAGGGCCGGCGCGAAACGCTGCTGGACATGTTGCGCGACCACCAGATCGAGCCCGTGAGCGTGGGCACGCTGGCCGAGTTCGAGTCGGGCGACGAGAAGGTGGCGATCACCGCGGCGCCGATCAGCG
>JAEKKH010000204.1 GCA_019510465.1 Burkholderiales bacterium | reverse complement strand
CTCGCGCCCGCGCTGGGAAGGCACCGGCCTGGGACTGGCGATCGTGCACGACGTCGTGGCGATGCACGGCGCGAAGATCACCGTCAGCGACGGCGAGCTGGGCGGCGCGTGCTTCGCCATCGAGTTCCCGGCACCCGCGGCGACCTGAGCGGCGCGGGTCATGAATCGTGGACGCGCGGCGCGTCCTGCGCCGAAGCGCGCGCTACCGCGGCTTGCGTCCGCGCACGGCTGTGGCCCGGCCGCCGGACGTGATGCTGCCGTCCTTTGCCGTCGGCAGGCGCTCGCGCAGGCGCGCCTTCAAGGCATCCGAGCTGCCGCCGGCCATGCCGGCCAGCCGCGGCGCGAAGACCGGGCCCTTGCGCGCGGTGGCCCACCAGGCGTCGAAGTCGGCGAAGCGGCGCTGCACCGTGACCTCGGTGGTCTCGACATCGACCAGGCCGGCATCCGTCCACATCTGACGCAGCGATTCCAGCTTCGCCGCCTCCGGATGCGGCGGCATCGGCGGTTCCTGCCCGAGCTCCGTCATCGCGTCCTGGAGCGCGGCGTACGGGAAGCCGCCGCCGAGAAGGTCCCAGGCATAGGCGCACACGCCGCCACCGGGGCGGGTGACGCGCGCCATCTCGACGACGGCCTTCGGCGCGTCGGGCACGAAGAAGATGACCAGCGCCGACGCCACCGCATCGAACGCGCCGTCCTCGTACGGCAGCGCCATCGCGCTGCCGGTGCGCAAGCCGACGTCGCGCCTGCCCGGGAGGCGCTGGCGCGCGAACGCGATCTGCGCCTCGGACGGATCGATGCCCTGCACCGCCTTCGGCGCGCAGCGCTCGACCAGCAGCTCGGTGAACGCGCCGTTGCCGCAGCCCACGTCGAGCCAGCGCAGGCCCATGGCGGGCGACAACCAGTCGAGGAAGGCGTTGCCGGCCAGCAGGCTCCAGCGGCCCATGAAGTCCTCGTACGCCGCGCCGTCGTCGAAGCGGATCTGTTCGTCTGCCATCGTCGTGCCTCCGTGGATGCGTGCCGCGAGTATCGCGCGGACGTCGGTCGCGCCGCGGATTCGCACGGGGCTGGCGCGGCCGGGCGTGGCACCTCGTTTGCCGTGCCGGCCAGGAAGAGGCCGCCGCCGGGGCGCGCCCGATGCCGGAGCGCGCATGACCCTGCACCAGTCCGAGGCCTTCATCGTGATCGCCGCCATGCTCGTCCTGTTCATGAGCGGGCGGCTGCGCTTCGACCTCGTCGCCGCCCTCGCGCTGGTGGCGGCCGTCGTGCTGGGCGTGGTGCCCGGCGCGAAGGCGTTCTCGGGCTTCTCCAACCCCGTGATCGTGATCATCGCCTCGGTGCTGGTGGTCAGCCGCGCGATCGCGGCGTCGAACGTCCTGGACGTGTGGATCGGCGCGCTGCTCGCACGCGTGAAGTCGCCCTCGCTGCAGATCGGCATCCTCACCGCCGCGGTCGGCTACCTGTCGGCCTTCATCAAGAACGTGGGCACGCTGGGCATCGTGATGCCGGTGGCGATCCAGGCCGCGCGGCGCTCGAACATGCCGCGCTCGGCCTACCTGATGCCGCTGGCGTTCGGCTCGCTGGTGGGCGGCACCATCACCCGGATCGGCACCTCGCCCAACCTGCTGATCTCCAGCGTGCGCCAGGAGACCGGCCAGCCCGCGTTCCGCCTGTTCGATTTCGTGCCGGTGGGCTTGCCGCTGACCACGCTCGCCATCGCGTTCCTGGCCGTCGGCTGGCGCCTGATCCCCCGGCGCGAGGGGCAGAAGCCGGCCGAGGAGAGCTTCTCGATCGAGTCCTATTCCACCGAGCTGCGCGTGCCCGCGACGCCGGCGATGCCGGACCTGACGGTCAAGGCGCTCGAGGAGCTGTCGGAAGGGGAGGCCTCGGTCGCGGCGATCGTGCGCGAGGGCGGACGCCGCTACATCCCGGCCGAGGACTGGCGCATCTACCCGGGCGACGTCCTCGTGGTGCTGGGCGACCCCATCATCATCGACAAGCTGGTCGCCAAGAGCGGCTACCAGATCGCCGGCTCCAAGGAACTCGCGCAGCCCGAGCACAAGACCGACGAGATGACGGTGCTCGAGGTGATCGTGCCGCGCGACTCGATGCTGGTGGGCAAGACCCCCGCGTCGCTCAACCTGCGCCACCGCTTCGGCGTGAACCTGTTCGCCGTGCACCAGGCCAACAAGGCCACCGTCAAGCGCCTGCGCTCGCACTGCTTCGCCGCCGGCGACGTCGTCCTGCTGCAGGGCTGGGGCAAGAAGCTGCAGGCCTCGGTGGAGGAGCTCGGCGTGCTGCCGCTGGCCGATCGCAAGCTCACGCTGGGCCGCAAGGCCAGCGGCCTGATCCCGATCGCGCTGCTGGCGGTGGCGCTGCTGCTGGTGGGCCTGCGCTGGGTCGACGTCGAGGTGGCCTTCTTCGCCGCGGCCGCGCTCACCGTGCTGATGCGCCAGATCAACGCGAAGGAGGCCTACGACGCCGTGGAATGGCCCGTGATCGTGATGCTGGGTTGCCTGATCCCGGTGGGCGAGGCGCTCAAGGACACCGGCGCCGCGGCGCTGATCGCCCAGGGCCTGTCGCACGCGGCCGGACAGGTGCCGGGGTATGCGGCCGTCGGCCTGGTGGTGCTGACCGCGATGCTGCTGACGCCGCTGCTGCACCACGCGGCCGCCGTGCTGGTGCTGGGCCCGGTGGCCGCGGCCGTGGCGGGCAACCTCGGCTACCGCGCCGACCCGTTCCTGATGGCGGTGGCGCTCGGCTGCGCGTGCGACTTCCTCACGCCCATCGGCCACCAGAACAACACGCTGGTGATGGGCCCCGGCGGCTATCGCTTCGGCGACTACTGGCGCCTGGGCCTGCCGCTGACGCTGATGGTGCTGTTCGTCGGCACGCCGCTGATCGTGCATGCGTGGCCGTTGAAGTGAGCGCCGGCCCGCGCGCCGGCGCCCGCGTCCGCGCGCGAAGGCGTCAGTTCGACAGCGCCAGCGTCGCGCCTGTCTTCTCGGTGCGCTCGCCGGCCAGCTCCCACTCGGGCATGCCGCCGCGGAACCAGTAGATGTGCTTGTAGCCGGCGGCGATCGCGGCGCGACTTGCCTTGTACGACTTCCAGCATTCCGGCCCGTTGCACTGGAACACGATGTTCCGGTCGCGATCGAGCCTGGCGAGGCCGGGGAAGTTGTCGGCCTTCGCGTCGAAGGCCACGTCCTTGAGGCTCTTCTCGCCATAGGGCAGCCACAGTGCGCCGGGGATGTGCTTGTCCTTGTACTCGGACTCGATGCGCGTGTCGACGAGCACCGCGCCGTTGCTCACCAGCGTCTTGACCGTCTCGTGATCGACCACCGTGGCGCCCGGCAGCGCCTTCGGGGTGAAGCTGCCCAGTTCGGCCACGCGCGTGTAGGGCTGCAGGTCGGGGTGCGCGACCACCGGCTTCAGGCCGCAGGTGGTGGCATCGGTCTCGAACCAGCGGGCCAGCTTGCCGCGCGCCTCGGACGGCAGCTTCTTGCGCACGGCCACGGAGTAGCCGCCCGGCACCGCGCTGGAGATCGCGAGCACCTTGGCGATGCCGCCGTGGTCGCGATCCCAGCTCTCCCAGTCGGCGCTGCGCACCATGGTCGCCTCCGAGTGGCCCAGCATCAGCGCGTACAGGCCGGCCTGCGGGTAGCGTTCGTAGTCGACGTGCTTCATGTCCTTGAAGCTCAGGCCGTTCGCATTGAGCAGCCCGCGCGCGAGGTAGGTGTAGATCGAATCCTGCTGCGGCAGGTAGATGGCCTTGCCGCGCAGCGCGCCCACCGAGGCGAGCTCGCTGCGGCCCACCAGCAGGTACTGTTCGTCCGTGTCGGTGGCCCCCACCAGCGCATAGCCGTGCCCGAGGGCCGAAGCCGCGACCTGCGGCGGCGCGATGAAGATGTCGTAGCCGCCGCTGCGGGTGGCGCGCATCGCGTCGGTCATGTCGTCGGTGCTAGTCACGACGACGGGTTCCTTCAATACCCTGGACAGGTGAGCCTGCAACGCGTCGCGCGACACCATCATCGCGTCCTTGCGATTGCTGGGTTCGGTGACGACCAGGGCGGTGACATCGGCCAGCGCGTTCGCACTGGCCAGGCAGAACAGCAGGGATGCAGTGAGATGCTTCACGGTTTTCGACCTTTCGGCGGCGATGACGGAGTGGATTCCGCGCATTGCGAAGACGCTCTCGTGCTCTTGGCCGGGGTCTTCTTCCCTCGCTGCATGGCGCTCGGAAAGGGTAGGGGAGATGCATACCGCATGCTGTATCCAGACGAAACCTGGTTTGGACAAACGCACCCCGCGACTACACTGCCTGCCGAGCTGAATTCGTCCATCGCGCGGAACGGTTTGGTCCCGCGGATGCAGATCTTGTCCAGGCCCTCTCGCCATTTCAAGGAACCCGCATGACGAACCCTCCCGCCAATCGCCTGCGCCGCAGGCTCGTCGTCGCCGGCAGCGCCGGCCTCGCCAGCACGCTGCTCGGTCGCGCCGCGCGCGCGCAGGGCGCCGGCGTCGAACTGCCTATCCTCAACGGACACCGCGACCTGGTCGCCTTCCCCGAGAAGCGGCCGCTGATCGTGATCACGTCGCGCCCGCCGCAGCTCGAGACGCCGTTCCCGGTGTTCAACGAGGGCGTCATCACGCCGAACGACGCCTTCTTCGTGCGCTACCACAACGCCGGCATCCCGACCTCGATCGACGGCGACAAGCACGTCGTCAGGATCGGCGGCAACGCGGTGGGCAAGCCCTTCGAGCTGACGATGGCCGACCTGCGCACGCAGTTCAAGCCGGTCGAACTGGTGGCCGTCAACCAGTGCTCGGGCAACGGTCGCGCGCTGTTCAACCCGCGGGTGACCGGTGGCCAGAGCACCAACGGCACCATGGGCAACGCGCGCTGGGTGGGCGTCCCGCTGAAGGACATCCTGGCGCGCGCGGAGGTGAAGAACACCGCCAGGCAGGTCACGTTCGACGGCCTGGACACGGCGCTGATGGGCGGCGGGGACTTCGTCAAGGCGCTCGACATCGCCCTGGCCACCAACGGCGAGGTGATGGTGGCCTACCAGATGAACGGGGCCGACCTGCCGTTCCTCAACGGCTACCCCGTGCGCCTCGTCGTGCCCGGCTACTACGGCACCTACTGGGTCAAGCACCTGTCCGATATCCAGGTGATCGACCAGGTCTACGACGGCTTCTGGATGAAGCCCGCCTACCGCGTCCCCGACAACGCCTGCGCATGCGTCGAACCGGGCACCGCGCCGGCCGCCACGCGCCCGATCGGGCGCTTCAACGTGCGTTCGTTCATCACGTCGCTGAACGACGGCGCGCGCGTGCCTGCGGACAAGGCGCTGGCGGTGCGCGGAATCGCCTTCGACGGGGGCCAGGGCATCCGCGAGGTCGCCTGGAGCGCCGACGGCGGCCAGAGCTGGCGCGAGGCGAGGCTGGGCGAGGATCTCGGGCGCTTCTCGTTTCGCGAGTTCACGTTCGGCTTCACCCCACAGGCCGGTGCGCACGACCTGCGCGTGCGGGCCTTCAACCGCTCGGGCGAGAGCCAGCCGATGGAAGCGCTGTGGCAGCCCTCGGGCTACATGCGCAACGTCGTCGAGTCGGTCAAGGTCCTGGCAAGCTGAAGGAGGTCCCATGAAGCACGCAACACTCCTGGCCGCCTGCGTCTGCGCGGCGCTCGCCTCGCCGCTCGCGGCCAAGGACATCCAGCTCCCGCCCGATGCGGTCCAGCTCAAGCCCAGCCCGCTGCCCGGCTACGCCAAGGCGCAGGCCAACTGCACGATGTGCCATTCGGCCGAATACATGCGCATGCAGCCGCCCAGCGCGGCGCGGCCATACTGGGACGCGATGGTCCATCGCATGAAGACCGTCTTCAAGGCACCGGTCGCCGACGAGGACATGCCCGAGATCGTCGACTATCTCGCGAGGACCTACGGCAACGAGCAGCCGAAGTGAGTCGAGGGCATCACCGCCCCGGCTTCAAGCCGACGGTCGCGGTGCGCGGTCGAGTGACAATGCCGGCATGAGCATTCCCGAACACAAGAACAAGAGCCGCCCGGCGGCCGGCTGGGTCGCGCTGGCCGCCGTGGCGCTGGGCGGCGCCGCGTCGATGACCGCCTGCGTCGCGCCCAACACCACCGTGCACCGCATCTCGGTGGACGTGCAGGCCAGTCCGAAGGATCTGCGCGCCTGCGTCGTCGAGGCCATCCGTGGCGTCGACGGCGTGCCGGGGGTCAATCCGCCGCGGCAGGGGATCGAGGCGTCGGTGGTCGCGTTCCGCACGACCCTGCCCGAGGTCAGCGGCGTCGTCGAACGCGAGGGCCCCGACGGGGTGCGCGTCAGCATCGAGGTGATGGCGTTCGTGGAGCCGGCGAACTTCTGGGAATTCGGCCAGTCGCGCACGAAGATCATCGCCGACGCCATCGTCGCGCGCTGCGACGGGCTCTGAACGCCCGACGACGCGGGTCGGGCGGCGGCCCTACAAGTCGAAGTTCGACGGCATCATCACGACGTCGCGGATCGTCATCCCGCGCGGCCGCGTCAGCATGAACAGCAGGACCTCGGCCACCTCGGCCGGTTCGAGCAGGCTGCCCGATGCGCGCGCGTCGCGCAGCTTGTCGGCGGGCCAGTCGGCGATCAGGCCCGTCATCACCGGCCCGGGCGAGATCGCGGCCATGCGGATGCCGTGCCTGAAGACCTGGCGGCGCGTCGTCTGCACGAAGCAGTCGACGGCCCACTTCGACGACGCGTAGACGGGCTCCCACGGCGTCGGGAAGTGCGCGGCCAGCGAACTGGTGACGACGATGTCGCCGGCGCCGCGCTCGATCATGTGCGGCAGCACGTCGTGCACGTTCTTCATCACGACGGCGACGTTGAGCTGCAGCAGGCGGTCGATCGCATCCGTGCGCGCGTCGACGAGATCGCCGCCGATGTACAGGCCGGCGTTGGCGTGCAGGATGTCGATGCGGCCGGCCAGCGCGAGCGAGCGCGGCACCAGCGACGCGCAGGCCGCCGCATCGAGCAGGTCGATCTCCAGCGGGATCATCGCGTCGCCGTGCGGCGCGCACACGGCCTGCAGCGCCGCGGCGTCGCGGTCGACCATGACGACGCGCGCCCCCGCCCCGACGAGCGCGCCGGCGCTCGCCAGTCCGATGCCCGACGCCGCGCCGGTGACCACGGCCACCTGGCCCGCAAGCGCAGTCGTGTTCATGCGTGCTCCTTGATGAAGAGGTCCCGGTCGGGTGCGAAGTTCGCATGCAGCGGCAGCAGTGCGCCGCCGAGGGCGCCCGCGTCGGGCCCGACCGTGCCGGCCAGCAACTGCGGCGCGCCGACCCCTTCCCAGTTCGAGCGCCGCATCGCCGCGGACGTCGCGGCGATGAGCGTGTCCAGCAGCTCGCGCGGGATCGCGCCGTCGATGATCACGCCGTCCAGGTCGAGCAGGCAGACGGCGCCGTTGATCGCGTGCGCGATCGCGGTGGCGGCCTTGTCCACCCAGCCGAGCGTCGCCGCGCGCCAGGGCGCCTGCAAGGCCTCGGGGCCGGCGAAGCCGGGGTCGGACAGTCCGGCGTCGCGCCACGCCTGTTCCAGGGTGTGCAGCGAGGCGACGCTGAGCAGCTGCGGCGCCGGGCCGTGCGCGTCGGGCAGGCCCAGCGGCATCGAGCCGATCGCGCCGGCATTGCCGGTCAGGCCGTTGCGCAGGTGGCTGTCGATCACGAGGCCCCCGCCGATGAAGGTGTCGACGAAGATGTACAGGAAGCTGTGCATGCCTCGGCCGCGTCCGGCCACCAGCTCGGCGACGCACGCGGCCGCCGTGTCCTTCATCGAATGCACCGGCCAGTCGCACAGGTCGGCGACGGCGTCGCGCAGGTCGAGGCGGTTCCAGCGCTCGGCCACGGCGGGGGTCACGCCCAGCAGGGCCTGCCAGCTGCTCAGCGACAGCGGCGCCGCCAGGCCCACGCCCTGCAGGCGCAGGCGCGCGTCGGGGCCCAGCTTGCGGCGCACCGCGCTGAAGCGCTGGCGCAGCTCCGCGAGCACCTCGTCGGGATCGGGGAAGCGGTAGTCCAGCGACCAGCGCCCGCAGGGCTGGCCGCTGAAGTCGATCAGCAGCGTGTCGAGCCGCCGCCGGCCCACCTTGATGCCGATCGCGTACGCGCCGTCGGCGGCCAGCGACAGCGGCACCGACGGCTGGCCCACCTTGCCGCGCACCGGTGCGCCCTTGCGCAGGTAGCCGTCGTCGATCAGGCTCTTGGTGATCATCGACACCGTCTGCGCCGTCAGGCCCGTGAGGCGGGCGATCTCGGCGCCGGGCAGGGCGCCGTGCAGGCGGATCGCCTGCAGCACCACGCGTTCGTTGTACTGCCGCAGGCCGCCCTGGCTCGAGCCGCGCGGGCGCAGGTGCGCGCGTTCGGCGCGCGCGTGGGGGTCGTTCACGGCTTCCCTCAGTGGGCGAGCGCTTGCGCAGGGAGATCCTCCGGCCGCAGCGCGCCGGTCATCACCGCCACGGTGTCGCTCATGCCGATCTTCTTCGGATCGAGCACGGTCGCGCGCTTGCCCAGCCGCGCCACGTGGATGCGGTCGGCCACCTCGAACACGTGCGGCATGTTGTGCGAGATGAGCACCACTGCCAGGCCGCGATCGCGCACGCGGCGGATCAGCTCCAGCACCATGCCGCCCTCCTTGACGCCCAGCGCCGCCGTCGGCTCGTCCATGATGACGACGTGCTTGGCGAACGCCGCGGCGCGCGCGACGGCCACGCACTGGCGCTGGCCGCCGGACAGCGTCTCGAGCGCCTGCGACATCGAGCGGATGCCCACCTTCAGCTCCGCGAGCCGCGCCATGCTCTCCTCGATCATGCGGCGCTTGTCGAGCATGCGCAGCATGCCGCCGCGCCAGCCGGGGCGGCGGATCTCGCGGCCCAGGAACAGGTTCTCGGCGATGCTCATCGCGGGGGCGACGGCCAGGTCCTGGTAGACCGTCTCGATGCCCGCGCGCCGCGCCTCGATCGGGCTGCGGAACTTCGTGACCACGCCATCGAGCTGGATCTCGCCCGAGTCGGGCACCGTCGCCCCTGACAACGCCTTGATCAGCGAGGACTTGCCCGCCCCGTTGTCGCCGATGACGGCCAGGATCTCGCCCGATCGCAGCTCGAAGTCCGAGCCGTCGAGCGCCACGACCTGGCCGTAGCGCTTGACGAGCGCCGTGGCCTTCATGACCACGCGCGGTTGGGTTGTTGCGTTCATGTTCAGCGTCCCCCGCGGCGCGAGAGTTGATCGGCCGTCACGGCCAGGATGACCAGCACGCCGGTGACGAGCACCTGGTAGATCGACGACACGCCCATCAGCGTCAGGCCGTTGCGGAACACGCCCACCACCAGCGCGCCCACCAGCGAGCCGATGACGACGCCGCGGCCGCCGAACAGGCTGGTGCCGCCCAGCACGACGGCCGTGATGGCGTCCAGGTTGTCGGTCTGGCCCGCGTTCGGGTCGCCGACGCCGGTGCGCGCCACGCTCAGCAGCGACGCGACGCCGTACAGCGCGCCGGCGACGACGTAGACGATCAGCAGCACGCGCTGCGTCGCGATGCCCACCAGCCGGGTGGCCTCCGGGTTGTTGCCCACCGCGTAGACATGGCGTCCCGCGGCGGTCTCGCGCAGCATGAACCACGCGAGCGCGTACAGCGCCATCATCACGACGGTGCCCCAGGCGAACTGCGTCGAGCCGATGCCGAAGGTGTCGCCGAGCGCCGTCATTACCGGCGGCAGGTCGGTGACCGTCTGCGCGCCGGAGTACAGCTGCGTGGCCGCGAACGCGATGTTCATCGTGCCCAGCGTGACGATGAACGACGGCAGCCGGATGCGCGTGACCAGCAGGCCGTTGACCAGCCCGAACAGCGTGGTCACGCCCACGCCGCACAGGATGGCCAGCACCGGCGGCATGCCGTTGACGGCCGCGAGGCGCGTCATCACGATGCCCCCGAGCGCCATCAGCATGCCGCACGACAGGTCGATGCCGCCGGTGAGGATCACCAGCGTCTGGCCGATGGCGATCACGCCGACCACGGCCACCTGCTGCAGGATCAGCGAGAAGTTGGCGCCGGACAGGAAGTGGTCGCTCTGCGTGGCGAAGAACACGCAGGCGAGCACCAGCGCGATCACGGGGCCGAGGACGGCCACGCTCAGGCCCGCGGGCCAGTGTGGGCCGGGGGCGTTCGGCTTGCTCGCCGCCGCGGCGTCGGAGGTGCTTGCGGTCGTCATTTGAAATCCTCCGTGCTGCGCATTCCCGGGAGATCGCCTCCGGGCGGCCGTGCGGTGCTCATGTCACTTGCCCCAGCAGAGGGATTCGCCGACCTTGGAGTCCTTGCTTTCGACGCCCGGCATGGCCTTGTCGGCGATCAGCGTGACGCCCGTGTCGGTGTAGCCGCTGACCTTGGTGCCCTTGGTGGCGTAGTCGACGCCCGCGGCCACGCCGAGCGCGGCCATCTTCAGCGGGTACTGCTGCGACGTGGCGGCGATGACGCCGGCCTTGACGTTGCGGATGCCCGCGCAGCCGCCGTCGACGGACACGATGATCACGCCCTTGTCCTTGCCGGCACGCTTGAGCGCCGTGTACGCGCCCGCGGCGGCCGGCTCGTTGATCGTGTAGACGAGGTTGACGTCGGGGTTCTTCTGCAGGCAGTTCTCCATCGCCGTCTGGCCCTTGGCCTGGTCGCCGTAGCTGTCGGCCGAGCAGACGATCTCGGCGGACTTGCCCAGCTCGTTGACCTTGGCGTCCGGCGCGGCCAGGCCGAAGCCCTTCATGAAGCCGTTGTGGCGCTGCGCGCCGACCGGGTGGCCGGGAAACAGGTCCAGCGTGACGATCTTCGCCGGCTTGCCGCCGAGCGCGGCCTTGGCGTACTCGCCGATCAGGATGCCGGCCTTGTAGTTGTCGGTGGCGAACAGGGCGTCGGTGGCGTCCTGCGGGTCGGTGGGGCTGTCGAGCGCGATCACCATCACGCCCTTGGCGCGCGCCTTCTGGATGGCGGGCACGATGGCCTTGGAGTCGTTGGCGGTGATCAGGATCGTCTTCGCGCCGGCCGTCATCATGTTCTCGATGGCCGTGACCTGGGCGGCGTTGTCGCCGTCCTGCTTGCCGGAGCAGGGACGAGGCGAGCTTGTTCATGTTGTCTCCGGTGGTTGGATGAAGAGCCGCTTCTGGCGTCGGCATGGGATGTGCGCATCGTAAGAACCCTGGATAAATAAATCAAGCGGACTGATTAATGGAAAACCCAGGGTCGATTGGCGCCGCCCGGCCGGACGGCGGGACGACAATCGCCGCATGCTCCTGCGACTTCATCACGCCGCCATCATCTGCTCCGACTACGAGGCCTCGAAGCGCTTCTACACGCAGGTGCTGGGCCTGCGCGTGATCGCCGAACACTGGCGTGCGGCGCGGCGTTCGTGGAAGCTCGACCTCGGCCTGCCCGACGGCTCGCAGGTGGAGCTGTTCTCGTTCGAGGGCGCGCCGCCGCGGCCGTCCTACCCCGAGGCGCGCGGCCTGCGGCATCTGGCGTTCGCGGTGGCCGACGTGGCCGCCGCGAAGACGCATCTCGAGTCGCACGGCGTGCAGGTGGAGGACATCCGCGTCGACGAGTACACCGGCCGCCGCTTCACCTTCTTCGCCGACCCGGACGCGCTGCCGCTGGAGGTCTACGAAGACCCTGCCTGAAGCAGCGCCCGGAGCGCTTGCGGCGGGCAGATTGCCGTCCTATACTGAACTTGATGGTTCAGTATTCATCCAGCCTGGATGCCTCGTTCGCCGCGTTGTCCGACGCGACGCGACGCGGCGTCGTCGAGCAGCTCTGGCGCGGCGACGCCTCGATCAGCGAACTGGCCGAACGCTTCCACATGACCTTGACGGGCATGAAGAAGCACGTCGGCGTGCTCGAGCAGGCGGGGCTGGTCACCACCGAGAAGATCGGGCGCGTGCGGACCTGCCGGCTCGGGCAGGGCGGCCTGGATGCGGAATGGGCCTGGCTCGAACGCCACCGCCGCGTCTGGGCCGCGCGCTTCGACGCGCTGGACGAGGTCGTCGAGGAACTGAAACGCAAGGAGAGAAGCGATGGTCGAACGAAGTGAGCCTGCGGGCGCGAAGAACCCCACGACCCTGGAGCGCAGGGAGCGCGAGATGATCGTCTCGCGCAGCTTCGATGCGCCGGCCCGCCTGGTCTGGGAGGCGTGGACACGCCCGGAGCTGTTCGGGCGCTGGTGGGTGCCCAAGTCGATCGGCGTGGCCTTGCTGTCGCTCGAGCAGGACGTGCGCGTGGGCGGCCGCTATCGCCTCGTGTTCGATCTGGGCGACTCGAAGACGATGGCCTTCTTCGGCAAGTACATCGAGGTGACGCCGCCGTCGCGGCTGTCCTGGACGAACGAGGAGAGCGAGGACGGCGCCGTCACGACGGTGACCCTGGAGGAGAAGGACGGCAGGACGCACCTGACGCTGTCCGAGGCCTATCCGACCCGGGAAGCCCTCGACCGCAACCTCGGAGCCACGCAAGGGCTGCCCGAGCAGTTCGGGCAACTGGACGCGCTGCTGGCCACGCTCGGCTAGCGTGCGAGCGCGCTCAGCCGCGCGCGAACTCGCGCCGCAGCAGCCCGAGCTGCACCAGGTCGCGCCGCTCGCCGAGCCAGTAGCCGGCCTCGCGCAGCAGGCCTTCCTCGACGAAGCCCAGCTTCTTCAGCAGCGCGAGCGACGGCGTGTTGAGCGGATGCACCTGCGCCTCGATGCGGTCGACGCGCATCGCGTCGAAGGCCCAGGCGTAGATCGCGCGCAGTGCCTCGGTCATGTAGCCGTGGCCCTGCGCGTGGCGCGCGAGCTCGTAGCCCGTGAGGCAGCTGCGCCAGCCGCGATTCCAGCGGAACACGCCGCAGGTGCCCAGCAGCGCGCTGCCGCGCGACGGGCTCGCGTGCACCAGGCCCCAGCGCACGCCCGGGCTCGGCAGCGTGCGCATGTTGGCGAAGCCGGCGATGACCTTCTCGGCGGCCTCCAGGTCGGCCAGCGGGTCGGTGCCGAACCACTTCATCGCCTCGCGGTCGCCGTGGATGGCGAGCAGGGCGGGGGCGTCGGCGGCGACGATCTCGCGCAATTGCAGCCGCGCCGTCGACAGCGACGGGAACGGGCCGTCCGGCGCGAACGCGGCGGCCTCGGCGGCGGGCGACTTCGCCGCCTTCATGCGGCCCCCAGCCGCCACAGCGAGGTGACTTCCCGGCTGCGCGCGGCGAACAGCGGGTCGGCGGGATCGCCCGCCTTCGGATGCGTGGGCCGCGTGTCGTGGCGCGCGACGACGCGCAGGCTGGCGTCGGCGATCCAGCGCAGCATCTCGTCGCGCGTGCGCAGCCCGAGGTGCTCGGCGAGATCCGACATCACGAGCCAGCCTTCACCGCCCGGCGCCAGGTGCGCGGCCAGGCCGGCCAGGAAGGCGCGCAGCATCGCGCTGCCTGGGTCGTAGACGGCGCGTTCGATGGCGGCGTTGGGCGTGGCCGGCACCCAGGGCGGGTTGCACACCACCAGCGGCGCGCGGCCGTCGGGGAACATGTCCGCCTGCACGACGCGCACCTGCCGGGCGACGCCCAGTCGCGCCAGGTTCTCGGTGGCGCAGGCGATCGCGCGCGGGTCGAGATCGGTGGCGAGGACCTCGCGCACGCCGCGGCGCGCGAGCAGCGCGGCGATCACGCCGGTGCCGGTGCCGATGTCGAAGGCCAGCGACGCCGCGTCCTCGGGAAGCGGAGCCTGCGCGATCAGGTCGAGGTACTCGCCGCGCAGGGGCGAGAACACGCCGAAATGCGGGTGGATGCGGCCGTTCAGCGCGGGCACGTCCACGCCCTTCTTGCGCCACTCGTGCGCGCCGACCAGGCCCTGCAGTTCGCGCAGCGACGCGATGGCCGGCGTGCCGTCGGGCGCGCCCCAGGCCTCGTCGACCGCGGCGCGCACGTCCGGCGCGCGGCGCAGCGCGATCGAGTGGTCGGGCTCGAACTGCAGCAGCACGCGGCCGAGCAGCGCCGCGCGTCGCGCCTGCGTCGCGCGGTGGCGCGCGAACGCGTCCCGCGCGAGCGCCGCCGCATCCGCCTGCATGCGCGCGGAGGCGTCGGCGGGCGCGCCGGCGTTCTTGCGCGCGGTCTGCACGCGCGGCGCCTTGTCGACGCGGCGGGCCAGCGCCTGCAGCAACTGGCGGCCGTTGTGGAAGTCGCCGCGCCACAGCAGGCCGC
>JAEKKH010000203.1 GCA_019510465.1 Burkholderiales bacterium | reverse complement strand
GTCGTAGTTGAAGTTGTGCACCTTGCCCTCGACGCCGGCCAGGCCCCAGCCCGAGAACTCGCCCTTGGAGTAGTCGACGCGGTAGGCCAGCACCGGCGCGAACTGCTTGGGCTGGTTCATCGGCGTGTTGAAGTTCGCGACGAGCGCCTTGACGTCCCACTTGCCGCGGATGATCTCCGTGCCGATGCCCGTGTAGGCCGTGGGCTCGGTGAAGTCCAGCAGCATGCCGCGCGTCACCAGCTTGGTCGTGGTGGGCTGGATGTACTCGTAGCCCGACCAGTCGGGGATCTGGCCGCCGATCAGGCGCGTCTGCAGGTCGCCCAGCGGGATCGAGAACGAGGCCTCGTGGACGATGGACATGCCGCCGGGGTCGGCCACGGTGCCGGCGCCGCGCTGCGGCATCAGCGTCAGGCGCCACTTGGTGCCGCCCTCGAGTTCCTTCTGGAAATCGAGCTGCACCGTGCCGAAGTAGGAGTCGTCGTAGTTGTAGCCGTCCTCGGAGACCGGGCTCAGGAACTGGAAGCCGGCGCGGTTCTGGTCCTTGTTCCAGATGAACGTCGGATCCATGTAGCCGCTGATCTTGAGGTCCTTGTAGCCGTGCGACTCGTTCGCGTCCTCCAGCGCCTCGGTCTTGACGACCAGCTTGTTGAAGTCGGCGGCCTGCTCGGGGGTCATGCCCCACTGGGCCTGCTGGCCGTCGGCTGGCGCCTCGGGCACGGCGGCCAGCTTCTTCTCGAGGTCGGCGATGCGGGCCTTCAGCGCGGCGAGCTCCTTGAGCACCTCCGCGTTGGTCTGGGCCGAGGCGGGCGTGGCGACGCCGAACGCGAGGGCGATCGCGCAGGCGAGGGCGGTGGGGTGCAAGGACTTCATCGGAAACTCCTCAGGGGTGTGTTGTTGGAGACGTCGGTCGGAATCGGTTCAGGAATCGTCGCGCTGGGCGGCGCTGATCTCGGCGGCGCGGCGGCGCTCGGCGCGGGCCACCCAGATGCTGGCCGCCGCGACGCAGAAGGCCACGACGACGATCATCACGGTGGCCACCGCGTTGACGCTGGGATCGAGCCCCAGGCGGGCGCGCGAGAAGATCACCAGCGGCATCGTGGTCGCGCCCGGCCCGCTCAGGAAGGCGGAGGACACGACGTCGTCGAGCGACAGGCTGAAGGTGAGCAGCCAGGCGGAGATGAGCGACTGCGTGATCATCGGGAACGTGACGAGCCGGAAGACCTGCCACGGACGCGCGCCGAGGTCCATCGCGGCCTCCTCGAGCTGGGGGTTCAGGTCCTGCAGGCGCGCCTGCACTACGACTGCCGCGTACGACATGCCGATCATCAGGTGCCCCAGCCAGATGGTGAAGAAGCCGCGCTCCGGGAAGCCGACCAGGCGCTGGATGGCCACCATCATCAGCAGCAGCGACAGGCCCTGGATCACCTCGGGCATCACCAGCGGCGCGTTGACCATGCCGCTGAAGAAGGTGCGGCCGCGAAAGCGCTTGTACTTGACGAGCGTGAACGCCGCCATCGTGCCCAGGATCACCGAGCCGGTGGCCGACGTCACGGCGATCTTCAGCGACAGCCACAGGCCGTTGATGATCTCGGTGTCGTCCGCCAGCTTGCGGTACCACTCGAGCGAGAAGCCGCCCCAGTGCGACGCCAGCCGCGAATGGTTGAACGAGAACACCATCAGCGCGACCATCGGCAGGTACAGGAACAGGAAGCCCCCGACCAGCCAGGCGCGGCCGAAGCCCTTGGCGAACTTCGTTCCGAACAGCGCACGATTCTTCATGACTGCCCCCCGTTCCGCGAGCACGCGGTCCGACCCGCCAGGGGCGCGCGGTCTTGCTGGGGGCGGCCCGGCACGGCGCCCGCGCCTGAAAAGACTGACGTCGAGACGTTCATTTGCGTGCCTCCTGCGCCTCGGCCTGGTACTTGTTGAAATAGGCCAGCGGCACCACGATCAGCAGCACGAGCACCACGGCGACGGCGGCGGCCATCGGCGGGTCGTTGTTGTTGAAGTTCTCGTCCCAGATGACGCGGCCGATCATCAGCGTGGACGGGCCGCCCAGCAGGTCGGGCGTCACGTACTCGCCGACGCAGGGGATGAACACCAGCATCGAGCCGGCGATGATGCCGGCCTTGGACAGCGGCACCGTCACGCGCCAGAACGCCACCCATGGCGAGGCGCCGAGGTCGGACGCGGCCTCGAGCAGGCGCAGGTCCATCTTCGACAGGTTCGCGTACAGCGGCAGGATCATGAACGGCAGGTACGTGTACGTCATGCCGATGATCAGCGAGAAGGTGGTGTGCATCAGCTGGCCCGGCACCTCGATCGCGCCCAGCCAGACGAGCACGTGGTCGAAGCGGGTCGCCGTGATGACCCTGGCCACCCAGCCGCCGTCGTCGAGCAGGCCCTTCCAGGCATACACGCGCAGCAGGAACGACGTCCAGAACGGCAGCATCACCAGCATCAGCAGCGTGGGCTGCAGCGACTGCCTGGCACGCGCCATGAAGTAGGCGAACGGGTAGCCGATCAGCAGGCAGAAGAAGGTCGTGACGAACGCGTACTTGATGCTGGCCCAGTAGGCGTAGAGATACAGCGTGTCCTGGGTCGGCCACAGGCGCTGGTAGTTGGTGTACTTCATCACCAGCTTGAGCGCGCCGTCGGAGACGCTCGCGATGTCCTCCGCGCGGATCGTGCCCATCTCCGAGATCGAGTAGTTGGCGACGATCAGGAACGGGGCGAGAAAGAACAGCAGCAGCCAGAAATACGGCACGCCGATGACCGCGGTGCGGCCGCGCCACCACGAGGGGCGCCAGGCGGCCTTCTTGTCGGAAGCTTCCATTGGCGATGCTCCCTTATTGCGTCAGGACGACGTGGGCCTGCGGCGACCAGCTCGCCCAGACGATGTCGCCCCAGGTGAGCGTGCTGTCGCTGTGGCGCTCGGTGTTGGCCATGCTGACCGCGAGCACCATGCCGCTGGCCAGCTTCACGCGGAAGACGGTGGACGAGCCGAAGTACGACATCTCCTCGATCTTGCCCGCCACGCAGTTGAAGGCGTCGGCGGGCTTGTCGCGCTGCAGCGTGATCTTCTCGGGCCGCAGCGCCACGGTGACCGGCATGCCGACCGTGCCGGTGATCCCGTGTCCGACGTAGTGCCTGCAGTCGGCGCAGTCGATGACGACGTGGTCGGCCTCGTCGACGGTCACCGATCCGTCCATCAGGTTGACGTTGCCGATGAAGTCGGCGACGAAGCGGGTGGCCGGCGTCTCGTAGACCTCCGACGGCGAGCCCACCTGCAGGAAGCGGCCTTCGCTCATCACCGCGATGCGCGAGGCCATGGTCATCGCCTCTTCCTGGTCGTGGGTGACCATCACGCAGGTCACGCCCACCGACTCGATGATGTTGACCAGCTCGATCTGCGTCTCCTCGCGCAGCTTCTTGTCGAGCGCGCCGAGCGGCTCGTCCAGCAGGAGCAGTTCCGGCTGCTTGGCCAGGCTGCGCGCCAGCGCCACGCGTTGCTGCTGGCCGCCCGAGAGCTGGTGCGGCTTGCGCTTGGCGTACTTGCCCAGTTGCACGAGCTTGAGCATCTGCTCGACGCGTTCGTCGACCTTGCCGCGCGGCCAGCGATCGCGGCGCAGGCCGAAGGCGATGTTGTCCCACACGGTCAGGTGCGGGAACAGGGCGTACGACTGGAACATCATGTTCAGCGGACGCTCGTACGGCGGCAGGCCGGCGAGGTCCTGGCCGTTGAGGATGATGCGACCCGACGTGGGCGTCTCGAAGCCGGCCAGCATGCGCAGCAGGGTCGTCTTGCCGCAGCCCGACGAGCCGAGCAGCGCGAAGATCTCGCCCTTGGCGATGTCGAGATTGACATGGTTGACGGCCTTGTAGCCGCCGAAGTCCTTCACCACGTCCTGGATCTGGAGGAACTTCGTGTTGTCGGCGCTGGTGCTCATGAGTCGGGTCGCCTCCTGGGGCGTCTTGTCGGGAGTTCTCGGAATCCGGGGAACGGACGCGCGACCCCATCGCGCGCCGCCGCCGGGCGAAACGCGCGATTTTCGCAGCGTCGCGGGCACCGGGCCTCTGGGCCTCAGATGCCTGTCTTGAAGGACGTGTAGGTGCGGTTCTGCAGCCGGCGGATCTCGTTGTTCAGGGCGTCGGCGGTGCCGGCCATCTTGGCCAGTTCCTCGGGCGCCAGGAACACGGTCGGGTTGTTGGCGACCGCGGGCTCGATGAACTTCTTCGATTCCTTGTTCGGATTCGCGTAGAACACCTTGTTGGTCAGGCCGGCGTCGACCTCCGGACGCAGGATGTAGTTGATCCACTTGAGCGCGTTCTGCGGATGCGGCGCGTCCTTGGGGATGGCCATCACGTCGAAGAACAGCAGGCCGCCGTTCCTGGGCAGCAGCGCCTCGATCTTCTGGCCCGTCTTGTTGTCGATGGCGCGCTGGCGGGCGATGTTGATGTCGCCGGACCAGCCGATGGCCAGGCAGACCGAGCCGTCGGCCATGTCGTTGATGTAGCCCGAGGAGCTGAACAGCGTCACGTACGGGCGCACCGCCTTGAGCATCGTCAGCGCCTGCTGGTAGTCGCTGGCGTTCGTGGTGACGCGCGGCTTGCCGGCGTAGTGCAGGGCGGCCGGGATGATCTCGTCGCCGGAATCCAGGAAGGACACGCCGCAGGACTTCATCTTGGACATGTACTCGGGCTTGAACACCAGGTCCCACACGTTGTCGGGCAGGGGGGCGCCGCCGAGGGCCGCCTTGACCTTGTCCACGTTGATGCCCACCGTCGTGAAGCCCCACATCCAGTCGACCACGTACTGGTTGCCCGGATCGATCTTGGCCAGTTGCGCGGCGACCGCAGGATCGACGTTCTTCAGGTTCGGGATCTTGGACTTGTCCAGCTTCTGGAACAGGTCGCCCTGGATCTGCATGCGCGCCCAGTTCGACGACGGCACCACGATGTCGTAGCCCGTCTTGCCGGCCACCAGCTTGGCGTGCAGGATCTCGTTGGAGTCGAAGTTGTCGTAGCGGACCTTGATGCCCGTCTCCTTCTCGAAGTTCCTGATCGTGTCGTCGGCGATGTAGTCCGACCAGTTGTAGACGTTGAGGACCTTCTCTTCCTCCTGCGCGTGCACCGCACCCGCGATGAGGGACAGGGCGAGGACGCCCGCGAAGCGGGCCAGGACGTGGAACGGGGACTTCATCGAAAGACCTCCAACGGCAAAGAAAGGGTTGAATGCGGGAAACGCAGCCAGGAAAGCGACAGGCACCGGCTTGCTCGGCGGCAAGCCGTGAATGATCTCAGAACCAGCCGCGGGCCTTGACGTCGGCCAGCGTCAGGTCGAGGCAGAGACGGGCCTTGGTGACGAGCTCGTCGATCTGCGCGCGGGTGATGACCAGCGGCGGCGCGACGATCATGCGGTCGCCCACGGCGCGCATCACGAGGCCGTTGGCGAAGCAGTGCGCACGGCAGATCATGCCGACCGCGAGGTCGCCCGCGAACGGGGTGCCGCTCGCCTTGTCCTTGACCATCTGCACCGCGCCCATCAGGCCGCAGGTCTGGGTGTGGCCCACCAGCGGATGATCGCGCAGCTCCTCGAAGCGGCTTGCAAGATACGGGCCGACGTCGTCGCGCACGTGCTCCACGATCTTCAGGCGCTGCAGCAGCTTGATGTTGGCCACCGCCACCGCGCAGGCCACCGGGTGGCCGGAGTAGGTGTAGCCGTGGTTGAACTCGCCGCCTTGCTCGATGAGCACCTTGGCCACGCGCTCGCCGACCATCACGCCGCCCAGCGGGATGTAGCCCGAGGTCACGCCCTTGGCGAAGGTGATGAGGTCGGGCTGCACGCCGAAGGTCTGGCAGCCGAACCAGTGGCCGGTGCGTCCGAAGCCGCAGATCACCTCGTCGGAGATCAGCAGGATGTCGTACTTGCGGCAGATGCGCTGGATCTCGGGCCAGTAGGTGGACGGCGGCACGATGACGCCGCCGGCGCCCTGCACCGGTTCGCCGATGAACGCGGCGACCTTGTCGGCCCCCAGTTCCAGGATCTTGGCCTCCAGCGTGGCGGCCGCCTTGAGGCCGAAGGCCTCGGGCGTCATGTCGCGCCCCAGTTCGTACCAGTGCGGCTGCTCGACGTGCACGATGTTGGGGATCGGCAGCCCGCCCTGGGCGTGCATGCCCGACATCCCCGACAGCGAGGCACCGGCCATCGTCGAGCCGTGGTAGCCGTTGTGGCGGCCGATGATCACCTGGCGCCCTGGCTGGCCCAGCAGGTCCCAGTAGCGGCGCACCATGCGCACGTTGGTGTCGTTGCTCTCCGAGCCGGAGCTGGAGAAGAAGAAGTGCCGGAAGCCTGCCGGCGCGACCTGCGGCAGAAGCTCGCCGAGTTCGATGGCCGGCGGCGTCGAGGTGTTGAAGAACGCGTTGTAGAAGGGCAGCGTCTCGAGCTGCCTCGTGGCCGCGTCGATCAGCTCGCGCTGGCCGTAGCCCGCGTTGACGCACCACAGGCCCGACATCGCGTCGAGGATCTTGTTGCCGTCCGTGTCCCAGATGTAGATGCCTTGGCCGCGCTCGACGATGCGCGCGCCCTTGGCCGCCAGCGACTGGTGGTCGGTGAACGGATGCAGGAAGTGGCTGGAGTCGGCTTCCTGCCACTGCTGGGTGGTGCGGGTGGTGGTCATTGGATGAGTCCTGGTGAGGGTGGATTCCGCGACTGCGCGCCATGACGCGCTTCCTGTCGTCCTGCGGGAAGCCGCAGCGTCCACGCGTTCAGACATGCAGCAGCAGGTGCTCGCGCTCCCACGGCGAGATCACCTTCATGAATTCGGCGTGCTCGATCTCCTTGATCTCCGTGTAGACGGTGACGAAGTCCTTGCCGAGCACCTCGTGCAGGTCGCTCTCGTCGCGCAGCAGCTGGAGCGCCTCGCCGAGCGAGCGCGGCAGCGCATACTCGCCCAGGTAGGCGTCGCCCTTGCATTCGGCCGACGGGTTGATCCTGTTCTTGATGCCGAGGTAGCCGCAGGCGAGCGTGGCGGCCAGCGCGCAGTACGGGTTGGCGTCGGCGCCGATCACGCGGTTCTCGATGCGGCGCGCCTGCGGCGAGGCGATCGGAGAGCGGATGCCCACGGTGCGGTTGTCGGTGCCCCACTGGATGTTGATCGGCGCCGCGGTGTGGCGTGCCAGCCGGCGGTACGAGTTGACGTACGGGGCGAACAGCGCCATGGCGGCCGGCGTGTAGCGCTGCAGGCCGCCGATGTACCAGTAGAACTCCTGCGTGGGCGTGCCGTCCTCGTTGGAGAAGATGTTCTTGCCGGTGACCGTGTTGACCACGCTCTGGTGCACGTGCATCGCGCTGCCCGGCTCGCCGGCGATCGGCTTGGCCATGAAGGTGGCGAACATGTCGTGGCGCAGCGCGCACTCGCGCACCGTGCGCTTGAAGAAGAACACCTCGTCGGCCAGGCCCAGCGGGGCGTCGTGGAAGAAGTTGATCTCCATCTGGCCGGCACCGACCTCGTGGATCAGCGTGTCGACGTTGAGTTCCATCTTCTGGCAGTAGTCGTACACGTCCTCGAACAGCGGGTCGAACTCGTTGACGGCGTCGATCGAGTAGGCCTGGCGCGAGGTCTCGGAGCGCCCGCTGCGGCCGATGGGTGGCTTGAGCGGCATGTCGGGATCGGTGTTGCGGGCCACGAGGTAGAACTCGAGCTCGGGCGCGACGATCGGGCTCCAGCCCTTGGCCGAGTACAGCTCGATCACGTTGCGCAGCACGGAGCGCGGCGCGAACGAGATGAGGTTGCCGCTCGGGTCGTAGCAGTCGTGCAGCACCTGCGCGGTGGGGTCGGTGGCCCAGGGCACGATGCGCACCGTGGTGGGGTCGGGGCGCAGGTGCATGTCGCGGTCGGTGGGCGTGATGACGTCGTAGTACGGGCCTTCCGACGGGAACTCGCCCGTCACGCCCATCGCCACGATCGCCTCGGGCAGCCGCATGCCGCGGTCCTCGGTGAACTTCTCGCGCGGCAGGATCTTGCCGCGCGCCACGCCGGTCAGGTCGGGCACGAGGCATTCGATCTCGGTGACGCGGTGCTGGTTGAGCCACTGCTCGAGTTCGGCGAAGTTGGCAAGTTGTCGATTGATGCTCATGGTTGTCTTTCTTCGAAGTCAGTTGGACGCGGCCGGGGATGCAGTCGTCGTGCCACGTCGCGAAGGAATCGGCGGACGGGTGCGCTGCAGCGCGGCTTCCTACGGATGGGGGCCGCGGCGTCCTTCCTTCCACTGGCGGCAGGCCTGGCCGAACGCGGTCAGCATGCGCATCGAGACATCGTTGTTCGCAGCTTGCCACTCGGGGTGCCACTGCACGCACAGGTTGAACCCTTTGGCGTCGGCAGCGGAGAACGCCTCGACGACGCCGTCCGGCGCGCGGGCCTCCACGCGCAGGCCTTCGGCGAGGCGGTTGACGGCCTGGCCGTGCACCGAGTTGACGTCGAACTTCGCGCGCCCCACGACGCGCTCCAGGACGCCGCCCGGTTCGACGAACACCTCATGCGCCGGGCCGTACTGCACGTCCACGGGCTTGTCGTGGTCGGCGCGATGGTCGTCCTTGCCCGCGACCTCATGCACCGCCTGGTGCAGCGAGCCGCCGAGCGCGACGTTGGTCTCCTGGGTGCCGCGGCAGATGGCGAACAGCGGCAGCCCCGTGGCCAGCGCGTGGCGGATCAGCGGCAGCGTCCAGGCGTCGCGCGCCGGGTCGAGCGGCAGCGACAGGTCGAGCACGTCCTCGTCGAAAAGGGACGGATGGACGTTGCTGGGCGAGCCGGTGAGGAACACGCCGTCGGCGATCGCGAGCAGCGCCTGCAGTTCCGCCGGATCGGCGTTGGGCACGACGATGGGCAGGCAGCCGGCCAGGCGCACGGCGTCGGCGTACTTCTTGCCGGCGATGTGGTACGGATGGTCGCCCAGCATCTTGTTGCAGGCGGGCACCAGCACCAGCGGCAGGCTGGCGCCAGGGGCGGTGGTGGCGGGGACGTTCGGAGCGGCGGTCACGGGATCGGCGGGGAGGGGGTGGTGTTGCGTCACAGCAGGTCCTTCAGGCGATACCAGGCCATGCCTAGCACGAGCGCGGGCGTGCGCAGCAGCCGGCCGCCCGGGAATGCGTGGTGTTTCAGGCGCGCGAACAGGTCGAAGCGGCCCGAATCGCCGGCCATGGCCTCGGCCACGACGCGGCCGGCCAGGCCGGTCAGCGCGAGGCCGTGGCCCGAGAAGCCCTGCAGGTAGTAGACGTTGTTGCCGATGCGGCCGAAGTCCGGCGCCCGGTTCATCGTGATGTCGACGAAGCCGCCCCACGCGAACTCGATTTTCGCCGAGGCGAGCTGGGGCAGGGCGTCGACCATGCGGCGACGCATGCTTTCCTGCAGGTTGGCGGGCGTCTTCGTGCTGTAGCTGACGCGGCCGCCGAACAGCATGCGGTGGTCGTTGGTGGTGCGGTAATAGTCGAGCACGAAGTCGGTGTCGCACACCGCCGACCGCGTCGGGATCAGCGCGTCGGCCAGCGCCGGCGCCACCGGCTCGGAGCAGACGATGTAGGTGCCGACCGGCATGATGCGCGACTCGAGCGCGGGCGCGACGTCCTGCAGGTAGACGTTGCCCGCCAGCAGCGCCTGCGCGGCGCGCACCTCGCCCGCGGACGTGGAGAGCGTGACGCCGCGGTCGTCCTGCCGGAAGGCGGTGACGCGGGTGTCCTCGTGCAGGCGCACGCCCGCGGCCGCGGCCGCGCGCGCGAGGCCGCGCACGTACTTCAGCGGATGCAGGTGGCCCGAGCGCGGATCGTGGATGCCGCTGTGGTAGCGGCCGCTGGACACCCAGCTCGCGATCTCGGCCGGCGCGATGCGTGTCAGCGGGTAGCGGTACTTGGACTCGATCTCGTCGGCCCACTCGGCGAGCGCCCGGCCCTTGCGTTCGCTGGTGGCCACGCCCAGGAAGCCGTCGCGCCAGTCACAGTCGATGACGTGCCTGGAGATCCGGGCGCGCAGCATGTCGAGCGCCTCGATCGTCATGTCCCAGACGCGGCGCGAATCCTCCAGGCCCAGCTGCGCCTCGATGACGTCCTGCCCGCAGGCCAGGCCGTGGATCGCCTGCCCGCCGTTGCGGCCACTGGCGCCGGAGCCCAGCTCGCGTGCCTCGAGGACGGCCACGTCGAAGCCGCGCTCGCGCAGCTCCAGCGCCGCGCTGAGGCCGGCGAGGCCGCCGCCGACGATCGCGACGTCGCAGCGGATTGCACCCGAGAGAGGCGCATGCCGCTGCAACCGGGGCGCGGTCGCGGCGTAGTACGAATTCCGCGACAACTCGCGGTCCGAAGTCAGGAAGGTCATGAATCGTGTGCGCTAGGCAAGCCTTTTCGGGAGGGCGGCTGCTTGTCTGGACAAGTGGCCACCGGGGATTGTCGTTCGGGTGCTCGCGGCCGGCGGGGTGCGCCCGCCCGGTCGACTCAGGCCGCGCGGCGGATGGCGCCGGCCAGGGTCTCGACCAGCTGGTCGATCTGCGAGCGCTCGATGATCAGGGGCGGGGACAGCGCGATGATGTCGCCCGTGGTGCGCACCAGCACGCCCTTGTCGTAGCAGTCGAGGAAGACGTCGAACGCGCGCTTGGTCGGCGCGCCGGGGATGGCGGCCAGCTCGACGCCGCCCACCAGGCCGATGTTGCGGATGTCGATGACGTTGGGCAGGCCCTTGAGCGAGTGCAGCGCCTCGGCGAAGTAGCCCGACAGATCGCTCGCCCGCGTCAGCAGGTCGTCGTCGGCGTAGGTCTCAAGCGTGGCCAGCCCGGCCGCGCAGGCCAGCGGGTGCGCCGAGTACGTGTAGCCGTGGAAGAACTCGATCAGGTGCTCCGGACCGGTCATGAAGGTGTCGTGGATGGACTGCTTCGCGAGCACCGCGCCCATGGGCACCGCGCCGTTGGTCAGGCCCTTGGCCACCGTCATCAGGTCGGGCGTCACGCCGAAGGTCTGCGCGGCGAACGGCGCGCCGGTGCGGCCGAAGCCGGTGATGACCTCGTCGAAGATCAGCAGGATGCCGTGCCGGTCGCAGATCTCGCGCAGGCGCTGGAGGTAGCCCTGCGGCGGGATCAGCACCCCGGTGGAGCCGGCCACCGGCTCGACGATCACCGCCGCGATGGTCGACGCGTCGTGCAGCGCGATGACCTTCTCGAGGTCGTCCGCGAATTCGGCGCCATGGGCCGGCTGGCCGACGCTGAACGCGTTGCGCGCCGGGTCGTGGGTGTGGCGGATGTGGTCGACGCCGCCCAGCATCGTGCCGAACATCTTGCGGTTGGCGACGATACCGAGATGCCGCCGAAGTTCACGCCGTGGTAGCCGCGCTCGCGGCCGATCAGCCGGGTGCGCTGGCCTTCGCCGCGCACCCGGTGGTAGGCGATGGCCATCTTCAGCGCGGTCTCGACCGACTCGGAGCCCGAGTTGGTGAAGAACACGCGGTTCAGCCCGGCGGGCGCGATCTCGGCGACCTTCTCGGCGAGCGCGAACGCCTTCGGGTGCGCCATCTGGAACGGCGGGCAGAAGTCCATCTCCGCGGCCTGGCGCTGGATGGCCTCGGTGATCTTCGTGCGGCCATGGCCCGCGTTGACGCACCACAAGCCCGCGATGCCGTCGAGCACCTGGCGGCCGTCGTCGGTGGTGAAGAACATGCCCTTGGCCTGCGTGAACAGGCGCGGGGACTTCTTGAACTGGCGGTTCGCCGTGAACGGCATCCAGTAGGCGTCGAGATCGGTGGCCATGGGAATCTTTCTTTTCAGGTCGGACGTGCTGTCGTCGCTGTCATCGACATCGTTCGATCGATGACTCGACTGTAGCGAGGAGGCCGCGCAATGTGCGCGCAGGATGATGCAGGGCAAACCCCGTGAAACGCAATATCATGCGAAGAATACCCAATGCATTCGCATCTCATGCGCCAAATACGGAAATCCCTGCAATTGGATGCGATCGACCGCAGCATCCTGAGCGAGCTGCAGAACGACGGGCGGCTGCCCAACGTCGAGCTGGCGGCGCGCGTGCACCTGTCGCCGTCGGCCTGTCTGCGGCGGGTGAAGCAGCTGGAGGACTCGGGGGTCATCGCGGGCTATGTGGCGCTGCTCAATCCGAAGCTGGTCGGCCAGAGCGGCGTCAGCTTCACGATCATCAACCTGGCGACGATGAGCAACGCGCTGCTGGAGGCGTTCGAGCAGGCGGTCGTCGAGGCGCCGGAGATCCTGGACTGCTACTACGTGGCCGGGTCGAACGACTACCTGATCCGCTTCGCGTACCGCGACGCCGAGGACCTGGAACGCTTCCACACCGAGGTCCTGATGCGGCTGCCGGGCGTGGAGCGCTCGAATTCGATGCTGGTGCTGCGCACCGTCAAGAAGACGACCGCGCTGCCGGTGGGCGACTAGTCTCGCCAGGGCGGACCGGCGCCGCCGGCCCGCGGCGGCGGGTTCAGGCCGCCGCGCTGAGTTCGGCGCCGCCGCGGCGCACTTCGGAGGCCTTCACCTGCCTGTCGGCCGATGCCCGGGCGGCCGGGAACACGCTGCCTTGCTCGAGCGCCAGGTGCTCCAGCAGCAACGCGGCGTAGACGTCGGCCGCATGGCGCAGCATGTCGACGTCGTAGCCGCCGAAGCCCTCGGCGACCGGTTGCAGCTGCGCGAGCACCTCGCGCCAGTTCTCCTCGAGCCAGCCCTGGTCCTGGCGCAGGCGATCGACGCTCATGTCGATGGACGCGTCGCCGCGGCCCGAGACCAGCGGGAAGATCTGCCGGTCGACGTCGACGTGGTGCTGGCGTGCCGTGTGCGAGAAGAAGTCGATCACCGAGCGCGCATGGTCGCGCGCCCAGGTGTCCCAGCCGCGGTCTTCCATGTGGTTCACCAGCGTCTGCAGCTCGCCCAGCCAGTAGCGCATCTGGTCGTGCGTGGCATCGAGGCGGTCGAGCATCGGCAAGGTGTCGTTGGAGCGGGGTTCGTTCACGGCATCTCCTCGAAATGGACGTCGGTTGGTTGACTTCAGCATCGCATGGGGCGACGCCTTTCGCAAGAATCTTTTCCCCCGAAAAGGTGTAACGGCAGCAGGGCGTTTTCGCTTCTTGACAGGTGTCGGTCCCGTGTCGTGCGCGCCGCATC
>JAEKKH010000082.1 GCA_019510465.1 Burkholderiales bacterium | reverse complement strand
CGACACATCCCACGCTTGCGGCCCGCTTTGCCGGTCGCACCACTCATGTCGTTCGCAGCGAAGAGCCGCTGAGCGAAGACCAGATGCGCGTCGCTGCGCCCTCCATCTTTGCCGCTGGCAAGCATGTGAGCCGTTCGGACCGCTACACCTACATCCCGACCATCGATGTCCTGCGTGGCCTGCGCAGGGAAGGGTTTGAGCCCTTCATGGTCGCTCAGGGCTTCAGCCGCGTCGAAGGCAAGGCGGAGTTCACCAAGCACATGATCCGCATGCGACACGCCGGGCAAGTGCAGACCAGGCCCGAGGCTAACGAGATCATCCTCATCAACAGTCACGACGGCGCCAGTTCGTACCAGATGCTTGCGGGCATGTTCCGTTTCGTCTGTGCTAACGGTCTGGTCGTTGGCGACGTGGTGGACGACATCCGCATCCCCCACAAGGGCAATATCCAGGGGGATGTCATCGAAGGAGCCTTCCGCGTGCTCGACGAGTTCGAGGCGGTCGAGCAGCACGCCGAGGCGATGAAGGCGCTGCAACTTGAGCCACCCGAAGAGATCGCTTTCGCGACGGCGGCGCTGGCCCTGCGTTTCGGGGAGCGTGCAGTGGAGGAAACCGGGGGCCATCGGCCGGCACCGGTGACCGCTCATCAGTTGACTCAGGCAAGGCGGCCTGAGGACGCGGGCCACAGCTTGTGGTCGACGTTCCAGCGCGTGCAGGAGAACCTCATCCGTGGCGGACAACCTGGCCGAAGCGCCCAGGGGCGGCGCCTCCAGACCCGGCCCGTCGCCAGCATCGATCGTGGCGTCAGCCTCAATCGCGCGCTATGGATGCTGGCAGAGGAGATGCGCAAGCTGAAGGCCTGAGATGGCCTGAGGCGTCGATGTGCTGGATTCGGACCCGAATCCAGCACCCCGGACAACCTGCCGCGGGCCGAGCATGCATGACGCGCCGTAGCCCGCGCACAACCCCCATGGAGATCGAGATGGGTGCAACGACTCTGGAATTGATGACGGCTCTGGCCGAGCGTTCTCAACGGGCAACCCAGCGGGGCGCGCAGGCCTTTGCGCGCCTCCTGAAGATTGCCGAACAGGGCGGCTCCGGCCAGCCGCGCCGGGCAGCGCTGTTCGTCGCGGCGACGTTCAACGGTCGGACCTTCCCGTTCGACCTGTTCGAGCTGCGCGCCGTGGACATCGAAATCAGCGACGACATGCTGTGCTGCCTGGACGCTCTGCGGTGGGGGCGAGCGGACCTCTACCGCCTCGTCCCAGACGGCGAATCCCGCGTGCGTGCGGTGATTCGCACTTGGGGACTCGGCCGCGGCGCCCAGGTCTAAGCGCCTGCCACCATGCCCGTCGTCGACTGCGCAGATGGGGCTGGCCACCGCGCCGCCACGCGGCGTAAAATGCGTCGCAATTGCAACGCATGTCCGCACCCTTATGAAGACCGCCACTTTCCCTTCGCTGCGCGTCGAGCCCGAACTGCGCGATGCCGCAGAAAGCGTCCTGGAGGCCGGAGAGACACTGTCCAGCTTCATCGAGGGCGCGGTGCGCGAAACGATCGAGCGACGTCGGACCCGGGCCGAGTTCATCGCCCGCGGCTTGGCTTCCCGCGACGAGGCCAAGCGCTCGGGTGTCTACATCCCGGCCGATGTGGTCCTCGCCGATCTTTCCGACCGCCTGGAAAAGGCCCGCGTCGCTCTTCAGCAGAAGGGCGCCAAGAAGGATCGTCCGTGAGCTATGCGGTCCGGTTCACGGTCGCGGCTCGAGATGATCTGACCCGGCTCTATGACTTCTTGTTGGACCGAGCGACGACGGTAGAGGAACTGGACGACGCCGAGCGAGCCCGTGCCGCCATCGACGATGGCCTTTACGGCCTTCGCCGCACGCCGTTCATCTATCGCAAGGCGGGCGCGGACCCGTTCTTGCGTGAGCTGCTGATCCCTTTCGGTCGCAGGGGCTACGTCGTGCTGTTCGAGATCGAGGACGCCGCGACGGTGACGGTATTGGCGGTGCGCCATCAGATTGAAGATGACTACCATTGAGTTGGCTAATCGTGAAGGAGGAACTTCATGGACCTGATTCCATTGAGCAAGCACGAGTTGGACGCCCGTTTGAGGAGTTCCCAAACCGTTGCGATCGCTGCTGGCATCGTAGGCCTGGGCTTCTTGAGTGCGGGTTTGTTCGTTGACCTCGTCTGGCTGAGCTTCGCAGGCGGCATCATCCTGATCGTGTTGTATATGGCTCGATGCAATGGCCTGAGCCCAGCCTTTTCCGGGGAATCGAAGCCGCTGGCTGGCGAATGCTGCGAGCGTCTGCGTGAGATCGCCCTGGAACACGAGCCGGTTATGAACTTCGTGCGAGCGATCAACCGCCAGGGCAGACCTGTGGCTTGGGCAGACCTATGGCAAGTGAATGACTGGCTCTGCCACCAAGAAGTGTTGAAACACATGCGCGCATGCCGGTTTGTCAATGAGGTCGACAGTGCAGTTGCCTAGGGCGGGCCTGCTACGCAATATCGCCCTCGCCGCAGCGTTTGCGACCGGATGGCCGGTGCTGCTTGCGGCCTTGAATTTTCATTTGGTCGGCACTCCCAATTGGCTCTTGGGGGGTGCTGCGGGAGCTGCAATTGCTTGGGCCTGGACGCGCGCCGGGGGCCTCCGTGCCGTCTTGATCGGCTTGAGCCTCTTCCTGTTCATTGCCGTTGCCGGCGGATGGATCCCGGTGCTTCAAGACAAGCAACAAGGATTTATGCAGGGGATGTCGCTAGGATTTCCGCTCGGGATCTTGTTCATCGGATGGATCGAGCGACGCCGCACTCACGCGTGGCTGAAAGAGATGTGCATGCTGCACGACGATCAGGCTGGCCTCGAATGGCTTGCGCGGCACGTCCCAAAACAGTGAGAACGCTGTGGCTGCTTGGCAGTTCGACCTGGTCGCAACGACCTCCAATGGCACAAGGACCCTGCCCGAGCAGAACTCCCGCAAAGAGGTCAATCTGTGGCTGGCGCACACAGACCCAGGAGCAGAAACGTGGACTTCAACACAGCGTCGTCGGCTGCGACGACGCTTAGCCGTTCTGGCAACCGCCCAGGCCTTTGCCCGCAGCCCACTCGATGGCCTGCTCCAGGAGCCTCACGTGGGAGGGCTCCGAGTAGGTCTCCGGCCGATGGCCGATGGCCGAGTAGAACGACCGGCCCTTGCCAATGCACCGCGTCCAGGCAATGGGGTGGTCGTCCCCCA
>JAEKKH010000202.1 GCA_019510465.1 Burkholderiales bacterium | reverse complement strand
CCAGCGTCTCGCGGTTGTAGCGCTTGCCGTGGCAGATGTCGCAGGGCACGTAGACATCGGGCAGGAAGTGCATCTCCACCTTCAGCACGCCGTCGCCCTGGCAGCTCTCGCAGCGGCCGCCCGACACGTTGAAGCTGAAGCGCCCCGGACCGTAGCCGCGCTCGCGCGCCGCCGGCACCTCGGCGAACAGCTCGCGGATCGGGGTGAACAGGCCCGTGTAGGTGGCCGGGTTGGAGCGCGGCGTGCGGCCGATCGGGCTCTGGTCGACGTTGATGACCTTGTCGAACGCCTCCAGGCCTTCCAGCGCCTCGTGCGGCGCGGCCTCGGCGTGGCTGCCGTACAGCTCGCGGGCGACCGCGTTGTACAGCGTGTCGTTGACCAGCGTGGACTTGCCGGAACCCGACACGCCCGTCACGCAGGTGAGCAGGCCCACGGGGATGTCCACCGTCACGTTCCTGAGGTTGTTGCCGCGCGCGCCGCGCACGCGCAGCCGCGGGGTGTCCTTCGGCTCGCCGTCCTGCGGCTCGGCGCGCCATTCATGGCGTTCGTCGGGCACCGGGATGACCAGCGCGCGCGACAGGTACTTGCCGGTGAGCGACTCCGGGTTCGCGGCCACCTCGTCGGGCGTGCCGAACGCGATCACCTGGCCGCCGTGGCGGCCGGCGCCCGGGCCCATGTCGATGCAGAACTCCGAGGCGCGGATCATGTCCTCGTCGTGCTCGACCACCAGCACCGAGTTGCCGAGGTCGCGCAGGTGGCGCAGCGTGTCGATCAGGCGGTCGTTGTCGCGCTGGTGCAGGCCGATGGACGGTTCGTCCAGCACGTACATCACGCCGGTCAGGCCAGAGCCGATCTGCGACGCGAGGCGGATGCGCTGCGCCTCGCCGCCGGACAGCGTGTCGGCGCTGCGATCGAGGCTGAGGTAGTTCAGGCCGACGTTGTTCAGGAACGTGAGGCGGCTGCGGATCTCGCGCACCACCTTGTCGGCGATGTCGGCGCGCGCGCCCTCCAGGTGCAGCTGCTCGAAGTACTCGAGGCAGTCGGACAACGTGGCATGCTCGATCGCGAAGATCGGCTTGCGTTGCTGCGCCGGACCGCCGCCGGCAAGCGCGGGCGCCGCGCTCGGCCGCTCCGGAGCAAGCCCGCGCGCCCCCTCGGCGGCCTGTCCGCGGGACGCCGCGGATGGGGGGGGCGAGGACACGAGAAACACGTTGCGCGCCTCCCGGCGCAGCCGGGTGCCGTGGCACGACGGGCAGGCGCGGGCGGCCTGGTAGCGCGCGAGATCCTCGCGCACCGCGGCGGAGTCGGTCTCGCGGAAGCGGCGCTCGAAATTGGGCAGGATGCCCTCGAACGGATGCGCGCGCTTGACCACCGTCTGCTTCTTGGCCTTGCCGCTGCCCTCGGACGTGTAGGTGAACTCGATGTTCTCCTCGCCGGAGCCGTTGAGCAGCACGTCGCGCGCCTTCTCGGGCAGCGACTCGAACGGCGCATCGACGTCGAAGCCGTAGTGCACCGCCACGCTCTCCAGCATCGAGAACGTGTAGCCGTTGCGGCGATCCCAGCCCTTGACGGCACCGGCGGCCAGGCTCAGGGTCGGGAAGGCCACCACGCGCTCGGGATCGAAGGCGACCACCTGGCCCAGGCCATCGCAGCTCGGACAGGCGCCGACGGGCGAGTTGAACGAGAACAGCCGCGGCTCGAGCTCGGGCAGCGAATAGCTGCAGATCGGGCACGCGAACTTGGCCGAGAACAGGTGCTCGGCGCCGGAGTCCATCTCGAACGCGATGGCGCGGCCCTCGGCGATGCGCAGCGCGGCCTCGAAGCTCTCGGCCAGCCGCTGGCGCGCGTCGGCGCGCGTCTTCAGGCGGTCGATGACGATGTCGATGTCGTGCTTCTCGGTCTTCTTCAGCGCCGGCAGGTCGCTCGCCTCGACGATGACCCCGTCGACGCGGAAGCGCACGTAGCCCTGCGCCTGCATGTCGGCGAACAGCTCGGTGAACTCGCCCTTGCGGTCGCGCACGACGGGCGCCAACACCATCAGCTTCGTCTCTTCCGGCAGCGCGAGCACGTTGTCGACCATCTGCGAGACGGGCGTGGCCGCCAGCGGCAGGTCGTGGTCGGGGCAGTAGGGCGTGCCGGCACGGGCGAACAGGAGGCGCAGGTAGTCGTGGATCTCGGTGACGGTGCCCACGGTCGAGCGCGGGTTGTGGCTGGTGGCCTTCTGCTCGATCGAGATCGCCGGCGCCAGGCCCTCGATCACGTCGACGTCCGGCTTGTCCATCAGCTGCAGGAACTGGCGCGCGTAGGCCGACAGGCTCTCGACGTAGCGGCGCTGGCCTTCGGCGTACAGCGTGTCGAACGCCAGGCTGGACTTGCCCGAGCCCGACAGGCCGGTGATGACCACCAGCGCGTGCTTGGGGATGTCGAGGTCGATGTTCTTCAGGTTGTGCGTGCGCGCGCCCCGCACGCGGATGGCGTGGGCGTCCGGGCGCGCGAGGCGCCGCTCGCGCTCGAGGTCGGCGTCCGCGCGCGGCCCGCGCATCGCGCTGGCCAGGTAGCGGCCGGCGCCTTCCGGCGCGGCCGCCGGGGCGGTCGCGACCGGCGGGGCGGCGGTGGCGTGGGAGCGGGTCTTCTTGGCGGGAGCGGGGGTCTTGGAGCTGGGCATGGGAAATCGGCAGGCAACCGACCATGATAAACAAGCCGTCAAGCCCTTGCACGTCCGCAAAGCCGGGGAGGCGCGAGGGTTGCGCCGCCGCCCGGCGAACAGGGCGGCAGCGGTGCCGCGCGCCAAACGGCGGCGAAATCGCGTCGAATGCGCCGGGCAGTTTTTCGCCGGCGCCCGAACATGACGACATCCGCCAACCCCTGCCGTCGTCATGCTGCACTTCGATACCGCCCAGATGTCCGCGATCACCCAGGCGCACTTCTTCTTGCGCGTGGCCGAGTTCATCCGCAACCAGACCACGGTCGCCGCCTTTCGCCAGGCCGCGCAGGACACCTCGCTGCGCACCGCGTTGTGGGCCCCGCACTGGCCCACGCTGCGCGACGCCTCCGAACACGACGCCGCACTGTTCATGTCCTTCCTGCTCGCCTGCGCCACGCTGGGCGTCGACTCCACGCGCGCCGCCGAGGCGGTGCGCCAGTCCTCCCAGCCCGAGACGAGCATGAAGCTGTTCCTGTCCGAACGCGGCCTGCTGCGGTTTTCCGCCTTCGACGTCCCCGACCTCACCCGCCCTGGCGCGGAGGCCTGACATGGGCAGCTTCTCACGCGCCGGGGCCGCTTCCGGCAAGGCCCCGTGTGTCGCCTGCTGCCGGGCCGACCACGCCAAGGACGACGACCTGTCGAAGGCGAGCACCGCCCGCATCACGGCGCTCACCGGCGGCCGCGTCCCCCCCAACGCGGCCAGCGCGCCGTCCATCGCGCAGGGCTCGCCCAGCGGCCGTGTCGGCAGCGACTGCGCCCAGCAGGCCCGCACCCTCGGCCCGGTCGTCGCCCGTTTCGACCGCTACCGCGAGGCGCTGCCGTCGGCGCGTGCGGCCGCTGACTTGAACGAGTTGGGGGACAAGCCGGGCGATGCGCCTTCAGGCAAGCCGTGCCTGACGCGGTTGCCGGTGGAGGCGGAGAAGCTCAACGATGCGCTTGGCATGCCACCAGGGACGATCAAGCCAACCGATCTCCGCAACGATGACACCGGCTTTCGCGCTGCCCTATATAGAGATGAGGGCACGGGACGGATGATCCTGGTGCCACGGGACACCCAGCCCGACAGCCTCGTCGACTGGCAGGCCAACACGCGCAACGGGCTGGGAATCGAGACGAGCCAGTACAAGGCCATGCGCAGCCTGACCGGCAAGCTCGCGGCCAACGACCAGATCTTCGACATCGCTGGTTATTCCAAGGGGGGTGGATTGGCGCAGCAAGGCGGCCTGATCAATGAATCCGCACAAATCCGGCTGTTCAATTCGGCCGGCGTCCCAGACGCGATGCTGGGCTGGACCGGAAAGTCGGACTTCTCGAGCCTGGCCTCCCGATCCCGTCTGTTCAGCGCGGATGGCGACTTCCTGACCTACATGAACACGACGACGGATCCCGGGCAGAACATCATCAACGCGCGTTTTCTTCGCAATGAGCTGGCGGGTGTGGGCACTCTCGTGGCGCCGATCAACATCAAGACGCTCAATCCATCCATGCGCGGCCAAGCGGACCCGACATTCGCTGCGAAGAAGGCGGCCTATGTTCAAGAACTCGACGCCCACATCCAGGACATGCAATCAGCCTACGACACGGGCGCCGAAGTGGCCGGATTTCCTCCGGTGCGCGCAGCCAGCAAGGAGACGATCGCGAACAGCGAAACCTGGCTGGGCAATCTGCTGGGCGCTGGCAGCGACCAGCCCACGCTTGGAAAGTTGAACCAGCACAAGATGCAGGTCGTCCTGAACGCGATGGAGAGCGACGTGAGGGACGATCGCCAAAGACTTCAGTCGTTCATGAAGGCATGCGGATGAACATCTTGCGCAGCTTGCCTTGGGCGTTGTTCGGCGCACTGCTGTTCGCGGCGACCTGCGCCTGGCCGTCCGCGAACCGAAACACCATGACTACCTCCCACCAGTTCTTTGCTTCCGGATCCAACGCGCTCCTGGAAATCGCGATCCGCGCGAACGATGGCCCCGGGCTCGCGCGCGCATTGGATCGAGGTGCGGCCGTCAACGCGAAAGGGCGATTCGATATCACCCCGCTCATGATCGCCGTGGATGTCCAGAATCTTTCCGCGGTCGAGGCCTTGTTGAAGGCTGGAGCTCTTCCCAACGCGAAAGCGGCCGACGGGAACGGTCCGGTGACCTTGGCGGCCAAGAGCTACCAGGCCGTGCCCCACGGTCGCGAAATCCTCGCGGCTGTGATTCGAGGGGGAGGCGACCCGAACTCACGCCAGCCTGATGGCGACCCGATCTTGATGCAGTTCGTGCTCGCCCACGACACTGCGGGGCTGAGGATGATGAAATCGCTCGGAGCAAACCTGGACATCCGCGACCGGGGCGGTGATCCATTCATCACGAATGTCGCCATGTCCTCGGACTGGGACATGGTCTGGGCGCTCATCGAGCTGGGTGCAGCGTACGACTACGAAGAGGGGGATTGCACCCAGCCGTTGTCCAAGGCGCTGAAACTCAGGTATCCATCTTCCGACTCGCCTCTATATCCATACAAGCTGAAGGTCTGGCAATTCCTCAAGGACAAGGGTGTAGCGGTCAGGCCATTGCCACCGTGATGAGCGATTTCACGCCGCGGCGCGCACCGCCTTCGCCGCCTCCTGATCCCGCTTCCGGTCCGCCGTCACCCTCTGCGCGCTCGGACGCTGCTCGATCCGCTTGATGTAGCTCTTCCAGTCGATGCCGGCGGACTGCAGCATGTCCTCGCCGTAGATGATCTTGCTGCCCATGGCGACCAGCGGCAGGCTGACGTAGGCGGCGCAGTCGGCGATGGTGAAGTCGGTGCCGGCCAGGTAGGGGCCGAACTTGGCCAGGCGCTGGAAGGCCGCGATGTTGCGGGCCAGCAGCTTCCGCACGCGTGCCTTGTTGGCGTCGCTCACCTGGCCGCCGAAGAAGGCCTCGGGATAGAGCTCGCGCACCACCAGTTCGAGGTGCAGTTCGACGAAGGTGACGAGCTCGCGTACCTTGGCCCGTCCCCAGAGGTCGGCAGGCATCAGCGGCGGCTCGGGCTGCAGGGCCTCGAGGTATTCGACGATCACCTCGCTCTCGCAAAGCGAGCCGTGCTCCGTGCGGATGTAGGGCACCTTGCCGAGCGGCGAGCACATCAGCATCTCCTCGGTCTTGTCGCCGCCCATCGCGCAGTGCTCCTCGACGAAGGGAAGTCCCTTCTCGATGAGCACCATCTTGACCTTGTTGTAGTAGTTCGAGAGCGTGAATCCGCTGAGCGTGATCATCGGGCGTCCTGACGGGTGGGCATGAGGAAACGGGCGTGACGGCGCCCGGCAACGGCATTCGCCAGTGTAGGGGCCGGCCCGGCGCGCCCCTGGCGCGTCCGCGACAGCGCGGCGATGCGTTCCGGGAGAGCCGACTCTTCGCGCCGTCGCCTGCGCCCGCATCGGCGCCGCACCGGCGTCCGGTCAGCGCCGCCAGCCGCCCACCGCTCGCGCGCCCGCCCAGGCCAGGATGCCAGCGCCGATGCCGCAGGCGTGGGCGACGGGAGCCACGGCGATGCCGAGCGCCGCGCTGGCGTGCGGCGTCAGCTGCCACGGGGATTCCATCGCCACCTTCACGACGGTGCCGAGGACGATCGCGACCCCGATCCAGCGGGCGCCCGACGTGCCATCGCCGATGGCGGGCTCGCCGGGGGGCGGGTCGAGTGTCGAGACGGGCAGCGCGGTGACAGCGCCCATCTCCGTCATCGCCCACGGCCCTTCGGTGAGGCGCGAGGGCTCGATCGCCGGCGCGTGGGTGGCGGAAAAGCCGGTGTCCGCGGTGCTGGGCGTCATGCGCGTGCGTGCAGGCGCCCGTGCGCGCTCGGGCGGCCACGCGAGCGACAGCCCCAGCACGATGGCGCCGGCGTGCAGCACGCCGGAAAGGCCGCCGTAGTGCGGCATCAGGACGGCCAGGCGCTCGGCGCCGGCAGCGGCCATGAAGGCCTGGGTCAGCGGCCAGGCGGCGAACCACGCCGCCGCCGCCGCGGCCGGCAGGCGGGCGCGCCAGCCGACAAAGGCGACGACCGCCGCGCCGGCGGCGTTGACCAGCAGGTGCGCCACGCTCCAGTGCACCCAGGCGCCGGTCCACAGCCGCCAGGTCTCGCGCAATCCGAGGGCCGGCTGCCAGTCGAGGGCCTGCGCGAACGGCGACGCGATGGGCGCGACGCCGCCGTCGAACGACAGCAGGGTGACGGCGACGGCGCCGGCGCACAGGAGCCCCGCCAGCAGGACCCAGGCCATGCCGTCGATGCGGAGTGCCCTCACGCGCCGGGGCCGAACACGGCGCGCCACAATGCGCGGCCCGCGGCGCGCTCGGGCGCCAGCATCTCCTCGGTGAACAGCGTGGACTGTTCGTCGAGGCGGGCGCGATGCTGCGCGCGGCGCAGTTCGCGGTAGGCGTCGGCGGCAGCCGCGCCGATGCCCACGTCCAGCAGCCTCGCTTCCTCGGCGCGCTTGAGCAGCGCGATGTTGCCCAGGTTGTCCTGCAAGCCCGGGTGGTCGCGGCCGTGCGCCAGCACCAGGTACTGCACGGCGAACTCGATGTCCATCAGGCCGCCCTCGCAGTGCTTGGGGTCGATGCGTTGATCGCGCCGGGGATGGGCGTCGCGCACCTTCTGGCGCATCGCGGCGATCTCCTGGCGCAGCGCGTCGGCATCGCGCTCGGCCTCGATCACGGCGCGGCGCGTGGCCTCGAAGCGCTCGCCCAGCGCGGCGTCGCCGGCGCAGAAGCGGGCGCGCGTGATGGCCTGGTGCTCCCACGTCCACGCGGTGTTGCTGCCGCGCCCGCGCTGGTAGCTCTCGAACGACTCGATCGACGTCACCAGCAGGCCCGAGTTGCCGTTGGGGCGCAGCGCGGTGTCGATGTCGAACAGCTCGCCGGCCGCGGTGCGCAGCGTGAGCCAGGTGATCAGCTTGCGCACGAAGGCCGCGTAGGTTTCCTGGGCCAGGTACGGGTCGGCCTCGCCGGCGTCGTCGTACAGGAAGACGACGTCGAGGTCGCTGCCGTAGCCCAGTTCCTTGCCCCCCAGCTTGCCGTAGGCGATGACGGCCAGGCGCGGCGTGTCGCGATGGCGCTTCTTCAGGTGGCCCCAGGCCCATTGCAGGCTGCGCTCGACGATGGTGTCGGCCAGCGCGGACAGCTCGTCGGCCACGGCCTCGACGGTGATGCGGCCCTCGACGTCGCGCACCAGCGTGCGGAAGACTTCGGCGTGGTGCGCGCGGCGCAGCGTGTCCAGCAGCGCGCCCTCGTCGGCCTCGCCGGAGCGCTTCCAGGCCTCGTGGCGGGACTCCAGTTCGGCCGCGAGCGCGGCACGATCGAAGCGTTCGATCATCGTGCGCTCGTCGGCGAGTTCGTCGATGACCCCCGGGTGCAGCATGAGATAGCGCACCGGCCAGCGTGCCAGGCCCAGCAGGCGCAGCAGGCGGCGCTGCACGTTGGGGCGCTCCACCAGCAGCGCGAGGTAGCTCTCGCGCCGCAGCAGCGGCTCGATCCAGTCGACGAAGCGCGTGGCCGCGACGATGCTGCAGTTGCCCGAGCGGATCTCCTCGACGGCGCGCTGCACCAGCTTGGCGATGCGCAGCCGGCTCTCCTCGCGCAGGTTCTGAACCCGCGGGTTGTCGGCGAACTGGCGCACGCGCACGCCGAGTTCCTCGGGCAGGCGGTCGAGCCAGCTCTCGCTGTCCAGCTGCGCCTGCGGTGCGCCGCAGCTGCCGTTGCGGCAGCCGCCGTTGCGCGGCGGCGGTGCCCGGCCGTCGTGCAGCAGCGTGTCGAACTCGGTGGAGACGAACTCCCGCGTCTCGCCCAGGCGGTCAAGCAGTTCGCAGGCGTTCTTGCCGCACGACAGCCCGAGGCTGGCGGCGATCCAGCGCAGGTCGTCGTCGTCGGTCGGCAGCAGGTGCGTCTGCTGGTCGTCCAGGAACTGGATGCGGTGTTCGACGCGGCGCAGGAACACGTAGGCGTCATGCAGCCGCGCGGCCGTCTCGGCCTTCATCAGGCCCGTGGCGCGCAGCTTCTCGAGCGCCTTGAGCGTCGAGCGCGTGCGGATCTCGGGGAACTGGCCGCCGCGCACCACCAGCAGCAGCTGCACGATGAACTCGATCTCGCGGATGCCGCCGCGCGACAGCTTGACGTCGTTGGCGCGCTCCGGCCGGCCCGCGGCGCGGCGCTGCGCCTCCTCGCGGATCTTGTGGTGCAACTGGCGCAGGCCCTCGAACACGCCGTAGTCGAGGTAGCGGCGGTAGACGAAGGGCGTGACCAGCGAGCGCAGCGCCAGCGCGCGACCGCTCGTGACCGCCGAGCGCGGCGCCACGATGCGGCTCTTGAGCCACGCGAAGCGTTCCCATTCGCGGCCCTGCACGAGGAAATACTCCTCCAGCATCGCCAGGCTCACCACCGGCGGGCCCGAGTTGCCGTTGGGCCGCAGCGCGAGGTCGACGCGGAACACGAAGCCCTCGTCGGTGACGTCGCCGATCAGCGCGTACATGCGGCGCGCCACCTGGCCGAAGTATTCCTGCGCGCTCACCGGCTTGACGCCGTCGGTGGCCACCTCTTCCTCGTAGACGTAGATCAGGTCGATGTCGGACGACACGTTGAGTTCGCGCGCCCCGAGCTTGCCCATGCCGATGATCCAGAACTCGACGCGCTCGCCGGCCGCATTGCGCGGCACGCCCCAGCGCGGGTCGATGTCGGCCAGCGCCTGTGCGTGCGCGCGATCGAGCGTGGCCTCGGCCAGGTGCGTCATCGCGGCCGTGACCTCGGCCTGGTCGGCATGCTCTTCCACGTCGAGCACCGCCAGCCGTTCCAGCACCAGCTGGCGCGCGATGCGCAGCGCGCTCATCACCGGGAAGCCGTCGGCCTCGAGCGCGGCGATCAGCGCCGTGATGCTGGCGAAGTCGGGCAGGCCCGGCGGCAGGCGATGCAGCATGCCGGCGTGGCGGCGACGCACGCGCTGCACGAACCGGCTGTGCGCCGCCTGGGCCTTGCCGCGTGATAGCGGTAGCGACGTCTCGGGTGCGTTCACGGCCGGTACGGCGCCGGGAAGGCGCGTGTTACCAGAGGTTCAGGGCAGGCCAGGGCGACAAAGACTCCCTGCCGCGCCCTTTGGCGCTCATCTTGCCCACCTACACTGGGGTCTGGGGTGCTGCCACCCCGTGCCGAACATTTCATGAGATTGCAACCGAGCGCATTTTTCGATCCAGTCGTCAGGCGGCTGCGCTTCATGCCGTGGCGGCGCGGGCTCCAACTGGCCTGGAAAGCCGTCGTCTATACGGGCCTGTCCTTGCTGTGCCTGGTCGTGCTCGCGTGGCTGACTCTGCAGTGGGGGATTCTGCCGCACATCGAGGATTGGCGCCCCGAGATCGAACGCCATGCCAGCCGCGCGGTAGGGGTTCCCGTGCGCATCGGCCACATCAGCGTGCGTTCGTCTTCGTGGATACCCGCACTCGACCTGCGCGACGTCGTGCTGCGCGACGCCGCCGGCACCGAGGCGCTGCGGCTGCCGCGCGTCTCGGCGGCGCTGTCGCCGCGGTCGCTGCTGGTCATGTCGCCAAGGCTGGCGCAGCTCTACATCGAGGACGCCCGCCTGCTCGTGCGGCGCGACGCCGCCGGCCACCTGCACGTGGGCGGGCTCGACCTCGCCGCGCACGCCACCGTCTCCAGCGCCGACGAGGCCGCCACGCTCGACTGGTTCTTCAGCCAGGAGGAGATCGTGCTTCGCCGCGGCGCCGTGCGCTGGATCGACGAGCAGCGCGCCGCGCCCGCGCTCGAGCTGACCGACGTCGACATCGTGCTGCGCAACGGCCTGCGCTCGCACGACATGCGCGTCGACGCCACGCCGCCCGCCGAGTGGGGCGACCGCTTCTCGCTGCGCGCGCGCACCCGCCAGCCGCTGTTCTCCTATGCCGGCGACTGGCGCCGCTGGACGGGCACCTTCTACGCCGACCTGCCGCGCGGCGACGTCGCCCAGCTCGAGCGCCACGTCGACCTGCCCTTCCAGCTCGACGGCGGCCAGGGCTCGCTGCGCCTGTGGCTCGATTTCCAGAACAACCACTGGCGCTCGGCCACCGCGGACGTCCAGTTGAACGGCGTGGTCGTGCGCCTGACGCCGCAGGTCGAACCGCTGGCCATCGCGCATGCCGGCGGCCGCCTGACCGCCAACCGCGACCCGGCCGGCGTCGCGCTGTCGGCCGAGCACTTCGGCTTCGAGACCGCCGACGGCGTGGCGTGGCCCGTGGGCGACGTCCGGGTGTCGTGGCAACAGTTTCAGCGCAGCGTCGTGATGAAGCTGGGCCGGCGCGCGTTCGTCAGCCGCCATCGCGACGACGCCATCGCGCAGGCCGCCGGGCAGCCGCGGCCGGCCTCGTCGCCGGCCACGTCCAGCGGCACCGTGCCGTGGGACGATCTCGCACCGGTCACCGGCGGCGCGTTGTCGGCCGACCACCTCGACCTCACGCTGATGCGGCGCCTGGCGGCCGCGCTGCCGCTGCCGCCGGTCGCGCGCCAGTGGCTGGCCGACTACCAGCCCGAGGGCGTCGTGCACAAGCTCGATGCGCACTGGTCGGGCCCGCTCGCGGCGCCCGAGGTCTATCGCGTCACCGCCGCCGTCGACGCGTTCTCGATGGCCGCCGGTGCGATCCCCGAGGGCGCGCGCAGCGGCCGCCCGGGTTGGCGCAACGCCCGGGTCACGCTCGACGCGAACGAACGCGGCGGCCGTGCCCACCTCGCGCTGGACGGCGGCAGCATCGAGCTGCCCGGCGTGTTCGAGGAGCCGGTGATCGCGTTCGACCGCTTCGGCGCCGACGCCAGCTGGAAGATCGACCCGGTGCGCGGCGCCGCCCAGCTGCCGGCGATCTCGGTGGCGCTGGACGG
>JAEKKH010000201.1 GCA_019510465.1 Burkholderiales bacterium | reverse complement strand
GGGCCTCACGTTCGGCCTCTTCGAGCACCAGGGCGGCGAGGTCGGCGGTTGCCTGGTCGCCTCGGCCGAGGCCGGCGCGCCATCGCTGGCCGGGCCGCTGGTCTACATCGACGCGAGCGACCGCCTCGACGCCGCCATCACCGCGGCCAAGGCCAACGGCGGCCGGGTCCTGCAGGACAAGCACTCGATCGCGCCGAACGGCTTCCGCGCCGTCATCGTCGACAGCGAAGGCAACCGGGTCGCGCTGCATTCGATGACGGCCTGAGCCGCGCGTCGTCCGTGCGCGAGCGCGCGTCGGCCGCGCCCGCGTGACGCTCAGCGCCTGCGCGCGCGCACGGTCGCGCTCACGAGGCCCCACACGCGGTCGGCCACGGGCGACAACGCGCGGTCATGGCGGCGCACCAGCATCACGGTGCGCTCCAGGCGCGGCAGCAGCGGGCGCACCGCGAGGCCCGGCAGGCCCGCGGGCGGCACGGCCAGGCGCGGCATGACGGTCAGGCCGATGCCGGCTTCGACCATCTGGAACGCCGTCGTCGGATGCCCCAGCTCCTGTTCCACCTTGCACGTCACGCGGTGCTGCGCAAGGGCCTCGTCGACGTAGCGGCGGCTGCCCGACGCGTTGTCCAGCAGCACCAGCGACGCCCCGTCCAGCGCCTTCCAGCGCACGCTGGCGGCGCGCGCGAAGCGGTGCTGCTCGGGCGTCACGAGCACGAACGGGTCGCGCAGGATGTCCTCGCAGTGCAGGTCGTCCACGTCGGGCGGCTCGACGACGACGCCGAAGTCGACCTCGCCGCCGCGCACGCTGGCCAGCACGTCCTGCTGGATGCGATCGAGCAGCAGGAAACGCACGCGCGGCGCGGCCCGGGCGCAGGCGGCGATGCAGTCGGGCATCAGGTAGGCCGACAGCGTGGGGCTGCTGGCCACGCGCACCTTGCCGCCGTCGGCGTCGGCCAGGCCGGCGACGTCCTCCAGCGTCGCGTCGAGTTCATCGAGCACGCGCTCGAGACGCGCGGCGAGCGAGCGGCCGGCCTCGGTGAGCGCCACCTCGCGGGTGGTGCGGTCCAGCAGGCGCAGGCCCAGCGCCTGCTCCAGCTCGCCGATGGCGCGGCTGACCGCGGGCTGGGTCAGGCCGATGGCCTCGCCGGTGCGGCTGAAGTTGCACGTGCGGGCGACGGACTGGAACACGCGCAGCTGGCGCAAGGTGACATTCATGACAATGAATCATAAGTCCATGGAACAAATCCATTTCTCTTTTGAGTGACGCCGCGGTGAAATGACGCGATGAAACGCCCGTCCCTGCTCCCTGACAACTTCACGCTGGCGCTGGTGGCGGTGGTGGTGCTCGCCACCGTCGCGCCGGCCCAGGGCGTGGCGGCCCGCTTCTTCGACGGCTTCACCGCCTTCGCGATCGGCCTGCTGTTCTACCTGCACGGCGCCAAGCTGTCGCGCGACGCGATCAAGGGCGGGCTGACGCACTGGCGCCTGCACCTGCTCGTGTTCGCCTGCACGTTCGGCCTTTTCCCGCTGCTGGGCATGGCGCTCAAGCCGCTGCTGCAGCCGCTGGTCACGCGCGAGATCTACACCGGCGTGATGTTCCTGTGCGTGCTGCCCGCGACGGTGCAGTCGGCGATCGCGTTCACGTCGATCGCCCGCGGCAACATCCCGGCCGCCGTGTGCAGCGCGTCGGCGTCGACGCTGCTGGGGGTGTTCGTCACGCCGGTGCTCGTGGGCCTGGTGGTGGCACCGAATTCGTCGGCCTCGCACGCGATGGATTCGATCGTGCGCATCCTGCTGCAGCTGATGCTGCCCTTCGTCCTCGGCCACCTGTCGCGGCCGTGGATCGCGGGCTGGCTGCACCGGCGCAAGGAGATGCTGGGCATCGTCGACCGCGGCTCCATCCTGCTGGTCGTCTACACCGCGTTCAGCGCGGCCGTCATCGAAGGGCTGTGGAAGCAGGTGCCCGTGCTCGCGCTCGCCGGGCTCCTGGTGGTGTGCGCCGTGCTGCTGGCCTGCGCGCTGCTCCTGACCGGCTGGCTCGCGCGTCGCCTCGGCTTTCACAAGGCCGACGAGATCACGATCGTGTTCTGCGGCTCGAAGAAGAGCCTGGCCAGCGGCATCCCGATGGCCAAGGTGCTGTTTCCCGCGCAGGCGGTCGGCGCCATCGTGCTGCCGCTGATGCTGTTCCACCAGCTGCAGCTGATGGTGTGCGCCGTGCTGGCACAGCGCTGGGCGCGGCGTGCCGAGCACGACGCCGTCGGCGGCGCGCCCCGCGGCGCGGTGGGCTGAGCGGCGGCGCCTGGCAGGGTCGGATCTGGCAAACCGGAGTCGACGGGAGAGTCAGCGTGGGCATGCATGTCGGAATCGTCGCCGTCAAGGCGCCGCGGGACGCGCTGGTCGACGCCTTCGCCGCGGCCTGGCCGCACCATGAGGCCCGGGCGCGCGTGACGCTGGCGGGCCTCGAGGCCTTGTCCGACTGGATGCGCGCCACCCAGCGGCAGGCCGCGGCGGCAGGCGAGCCGGTCGACGTGTTCGGCTTCTGGCAGGACGGCGAATGGGCCGTGCTGTTCGACCCGAGCTACGCCCAGGCCTCGGATCGCCGTGCACTGGCGACGCTCAGCGAGCGCTGTGGCCTGGTGCTGTCCTTCGTCGTCGAGACGGCCGGCGGCTGCGCATTCTTCGACGCCTTCGACGGCGGCCGGCTGCTGCGCCGGATCCAGTCGATCGATGGCGAGCTGCAGGCCGAAGGCGCGCGCCTGCCGCAGGAAGCGGGCCTGCCCGACGATCGCTATTTCGAGGACGAGACGCGCCGGCTGCAGCGCGCGTTCGGCCTCACGGCGATGGAGGCCGTGGCGGGCGACGTGCCGGTCGTCGGTGCGGCGTATGTCGATCGCACCGACTACGGCGGGCCAGGGCGCAGGCTGGCGTTCGCCCCGCCGGTGCCACCGGCGCCGGCCCGGTCGAGGTGGAAGCGTCCCTGGTGGCGCCCCTGGTAGCCCGTTGGCCGCGATGGCCTCATGCCCGCAGCTTCTGCGTCTGCGGATGCCGCCGCATGTACACGTCCACGTAGCTGCAGGACGGCTGGACGCGATAGCCCTTGGCGTCGGCCCATGCGAGCGCGACGCGTACCAGCTCGGCGGCGATGCCGCGGCCGCCGACGGCGGGCGGCACGCCCGTGTGCGTCATCCACACGACGTCCCCGCGCAGCTGGTAGTCGCACACGCAGAGCTGCCCCTCGACCGTGGCTTCGAATCGCTGGCGGGCTTCGTTGTGGCTGACGGCGACGTTCATCGTGGGCTCCAGTTCTCTGCTTTCCTGCAAGCGACATGCCGGGAGCGGCCGGCGCCGCCGCTCCAACGCCTCAAGCGAAGTTCGAGGGAGCGGCGGAACCGGCTTCGCCGGGCCGCTCGCGGCCGGCCCCTCGGGGGCAGGGAACGCTAGCGACCGTGGGGTCCCAACTTTTGCCACAGGAACGCGAACTGCAGCGCCTGGACGTCGGCGCGTTGTGCGTTGTCCGCCGCGCCGCCGTGGCCGCCCTCGATGTTCTCGTAGTACAGCACGTCGTGGCCCTGCTCGATCATGCGCGCCGCCATCTTGCGGGCGTGGCCCGGATGCACGCGGTCGTCGCGCGTGGACGTGGTGAAGAACACCGTCGGGTAGTGCGTGTCCTCGTGGACGTTCTGGTACGGGCTGTACTTCGAGATCCAGGCCCATTCGGCCGGGATGTCCGGGTTGCCGTACTCGGCCATCCACGATGCGCCGGCGAGCAGCTTGTTGTAGCGGCGCATGTCCAGCAGCGGCACCTGGCAGCTGACGGCGTTGAACAGGTCGGGGCGCTGCATCGTGACGGCGCCGACCAGCAGGCCGCCGTTGCTGCCGCCCTCGATGCCGAGGTGGCGCGGGCTCGTGACCTTCGTCGCGATCAGGTCCTGCGCCACCGCGATGAAGTCGTCGTAGCTGCGCTGCTTGTTCTCGCGGATCGCCGACTGGTGCCAGCCCGGCCCGTATTCGCCGCCGCCGCGGATGTTGGCGTACACCCAGACGCCGCCGTGCTCGTACCAGGCCTTGCCGATGCCGCCGGAGTAGCTGGGCGTCAGCGAGATCTCGAAGCCGCCGTAGCCGTACAGCAGCGTCGGGTTGTCGCCGTCGGCCTTGGCACCTCGAGGCCAGATGATGAAGTAGGGCACCCGGGTGCCGTCCATGGACGTGGCGAACCTCTGCTCGACGTGCATGCCGCTCGCGTCGAAGAAGTGCGGGCGGGACTTCAGCAGCTCGCGCTTGTCGCTGCCCGTGTGGCCGAGGTACAGCGAGTCGGGCGTGAGGAAGTCGGTGTAGTTGAGGAAGTAGGACTCGGCGTACGGATCGTCGGCCACGTGCGGATCGTCGATGCCGTTCGCGGACAGCGTGCCGAGCGCGGGCGCCTGCACCGCGCGGTGTTCCCAGCCGGTGGACGTCGGCGTGAGTTCCTCGACGCGGCCGGTGACGTTGTCGAGGATGGTCAGGAGGATCTTCGACCGGGTGGTGCCGAAGCCCGCCAGCGAGCGCGTGGGCGTCGGCGTGAACAGGGCCTGCAGGTGGCGCTCGCCGGCGAGGTAGGCCTTGGCGTCGCCCACCAGCAGCGAGCCGCGCGGCCACGTGGTGTCGCCCAGCTTCCAGTCGGAGCGCAGCTCGATCAGCACGCGGCTCTTCCAGAAGCTGAAGTTGGCGTCGTCCGGCTTGTCGATCAGCGTGAGCCGGGGCGCCTTGCCGGCGGGGTCGAGCTTGTCCAGCAGCCAGACCCGCGAGGTGTAGAAGTCGAGCGAGCGGCTGAAGGTGGTGCGCTCGAAGCCGGGCGTGTCGTCGACGCTCATGCCCGACGCGACGTCGGTGTGCTCGCCGGTGAACATGGTGCTGGCGCTGGACAGCGGCGTGCCGCGCGACCAGCGCTTGACGACGTTCGGGTAGCCGGAGTCGGTGAGGCTGCCGGGGCCGAAGTCGGTGGCCACGTAGATCGTGTTCTCGTCGGCCCATTCGACGCTGGACTTGGCCTCGGGCAGCACGAAGCCGTCGCTGACGAACGCGCGCCTGGCGACGTCGTACTCGCGCACGACCTGGGCGTCCGAGCCGCCGCGCGACAGCATCACCAGGCAGCGCTCGTAGCTGGGCGCGAGGCAGGCGGCGCCGTGCCAGACCCAGTTCTCGTTCTCCTCCTTCGCGAGCGCGTCGAGGTCGATCACGACGTCCCACCTGGGCTGCGGCTTGCGGTATTCCTCGAGCGTGGTCCGGCGCCACAGGCCGCGCGGATTCTTGTCGTCGCGCCAGAAGTTCCAGAAATGCTGGCCGCGGCGAGCGACGGCGGGGATCTGGTCCTTCGAGTCGAGGATCGCGCGCAGCTGGTCGCGCGTCTGCTGGAACTGTGGCCAGGCCTCCAGCGTCTTGCGCGACTGCGCGTTGTGCTCGCGCACCCATCCGAGGGCCTTGTCGCCCAGGATGTCCTCGAGCCACAGGTGGGGATCGTCGGCGGTCGCGCTGGCAGCGGAGGCGGGGGTCGGGGCGGCGGGGGCTTGGGCCATGAGGGACGTTGCGGCGGTGGCCAGGGCGGCGGCCACGATCAGGAGTCGGAAGGGCTTGATCATCGCAGAGGGGCTGGTTGAAGAAAGCGCCGCGGCCTCGTGAGCCGCGGCGCGCCTGGGGCCATTCTTGCCGCTGCGCGCGGCCTCCCCGCCCGCCTGGCCGCATAGGTGAAACCCTCGGTCGCCATGGGCCATGCGTGCGAATCTCCTCGCGGGGAAAGGGGAAGTGGCGGCGGGCCGTATCCTTCCCGATGTGTCAACACGATGACCACTGGCATCATCGACCCCCGCGCTCCAGCCCGACAGCGGGTCGGCGCGATGCCATCGCGATTCCAAGAGAACCGAGCCACCTGCCATGACCGCCACGAACCCTCTCATCGTCGACTGGACCACGCCGTTCGGCCTGCCGCCGTTCGACCGGATCCGGGCGGCCGACTTCGGCCCGGCCTTCGAGGCGGCCATGAAGGCGCAGCGCGCGGAGGTCGAGGCGATCGCCGCGCAATCGGCCGCGCCCGACTTCGAGAACACCGTCGCCGCCTTCGACCGCAGTGGCCGGCTGCTGTCGCGCATCGAGGCCGCGTTCCACGCGCTCGCGGCCTCGCACACCTCGCCCGAGATCCAGGCCGTCCAGCGCGAGCTGGCCGCTCCGCTGGCCGCCCACGAGAGCGCGGTGATGATGCATGCCGGCCTGTTCGCGCGCCTGGACGCGGTGCACGCGAAGCGCCACGAGCTGGCGCTGGATGCGGAGCAGCTGCGCCTGGTCGAACGGCTGCACGTCGACTTCGTGCGCGCCGGGGCGCGGCTGGGCCCGGACAAGCAGCCGCGCTACGCCCAGGTCATGGAGCGCCTCGCGCAGCTCACCACGCGCTTCGCGCAGAACGTGCTGGCCGACGAGGCCGGCTTCCAGCTGGAGCTGTCCGACGACGAGCTCGACGGCCTGCCGCCGTTCGTGCGCGCGGCCGCGCGCCAGGCCGCCGTCGATCGCGGGCTGCCCGAGGGCACGCACGTGGTGACGCTGTCGCGGTCGCTGATCGTGCCGTTCCTGACCTTCTCCGCGCGCCGCGAGCTGCGCGAACGCGCGTGGAAGGCCTGGGTCGGCCGCGGCGAGATCGAGGGCGAGACCGACAACCGCGAGGTCGCGCGCGAGATCCTGCGGCTGCGCCAGGAACAGGCCTGGATGCATGGCCATTCGAGCTATGCCGAGTACGCGCTCGCCAACACGATGGCCGGCAACGCGGCGTCGGTCAACACGCTGCTGGACGACGTCTACACGCGCGCGCTCACCGCGCTGCAGGACGAGCGCAGGGCGGTGCACGAGGCCTTGCGCGACGCCGGCGTCGCCGGCCCGTACATGGCCTGGGACTGGCGCTGGGGCTCGGAGAAGGTGCGCCAGCAGCGCTACGCGTTCGACGACGGCGAGGTCAAGCCGTACTTCTCGCTCGACCGCATGGTGCAGGCGGCCTTCGACTGCGCGCAGCGGCTGTTCGGCATCCGCATGCTGCGCAACGACGCGATCCCGGTGTACCACCCCGACGTCGTCGCCTACGAGGTGCATGACGGCGACAGGCTCATCGGCATCTTCCTGCATGACAACTTCGCGCGCCAGACCAAGCGCTCCGGTGCGTGGATGAGCGCGCTGCGCTGGCAGTGCCGCAACGGCGGCGTCGACCTGCCGGTCATCATGAACAACAACAACTTCGCCAAGGGCGCGGCCGGCGAGCCGACGCTGCTGTCCTTCGACGACGCGCGCACGCTGTTCCACGAGTTCGGCCATGGGCTGCATGGGCTGTTGTCGAACGTGACCTACCAGCGGCTGTCGGGCACCAACGTGTTGCGCGACTTCGTCGAGCTGCCGTCGCAGCTGTTCGAGCACTGGCTGCTGGAGCCCGAGGTGATCGCGCGCCACGCCCGTCACTGGCAGACGGGCGAGGCGATCCCCGAGACCCTGGTGCGCCGCCTGCAGGAGGCGCGCCGCTGGGGCCAGGCCTACGAGACCGTGCGCTACGCCGGCAGCGCGCTGGTGGACATGGCCGTCCACTCGCGCCAGGACAAGGAGCCGCCGCAAGACCTGGCGGAGTTCGAGGCCGCGACGCTCGCGCGCCTGAACCTGCCGCCCGAGGTCGGCGTCAATCACCGGCTGCTGCACTTCCAGCACCTGTTCTCGGGCGCCGCGTACGCCGCGGGGTATTACGTCTACCTGTGGGCCGAGGTGCTGGACGCCGACGCGTTCGACGCCTTCAAGGAAGCGGGCAACGCGTTCGACCCGGCCACTGCCGCGCGCCTGCGCCAGTGCATCTACGGCGCCGGCGACAGCGTCGCCCCGCAGCAGGCCTATGCCGCATTCCGCGGGCGCATGCCGTCGATCGAGCCGTTGCTGCGCAAGCGCGGGTTGTTGCCCGAGGACGTCGAGTACTGACCGTTCGCCTCGACCGGGCCCGCGGGCTGGGGCCTTCGCCCTCGATTCGCGGGGCGGCCTGGCGGCTTCGAATCGCCTTCCCGCCGCGAAGCGAACGCGAGCCGGACCCTTCAGCGACGCTTCGGCGCGGGATCGGCCCGGCGTCGCCGCATCACTTCCTGGCTTCGGCGCAGCCCGCGTCCACGCCCTGGTCGGCCACGACGCGCCAGCGCCCGTCCGCGTCCTTGCGCCAGATGCTCGTGAAGCGGCCGCTGACCTTGCCCTCGGGGTCGTGCACGAGGCCTGTCGAGATCGCGTAGCGGCCATCGGCGGTCGGCGCGACGGCGTCGGGCCCCCAGCTGAACGGCGCCTGCGCGCCCTCGAAGAAGCGTTTCCACGCGTCGATCACCGCGGGACGGCCGATCTGCGCGCTGCGGCCGTTGAACACCGCATCCTCGGCGACGAAGTCGGTGAACTTGTCGAGCTTGCGGTCGGCCATCGACCGGGCGAACGCGATCTCGCTGGCCTTGACCTCCGCGGCGACCGCGGCCAGGTCGTTGGCTGACGGCAGCGGCGCGGCGAGCGCGTCGAACGCGATGGCGGACAGGGCGCAGGCGAGCAGGGCAGGGCGCATGGCGGGATCGCTCCAGCAGTCGAGGTGCGGCGATTGTGGCGGTGTGGCGCGCACGCCGCTATGCGGGCGCACGGCCTTGACACGCCCGGCGCGCGGGCGCAAAGTCGCGGCTTTCTTCAACCGTCTCGCCTTCAGGAGGTCGCCATGGATACCGTCATCATCAGCGCGTCGACCGTCTTGTCGTCACGGTAGTAACGCAGGCTCCGCAGACCGTCCTTCCGACTGAAGTCCGCAGCCTCCGGTGCGAGGCCCCGCTCGAAGCAGAGCGTGCCCGCCCGCACCGACGCCATCCGGTTCCGACGCCCACACCCCATCGCCGGCCTTGACCGTGCAAGGCCTTCGTTCGTCCGCGCCTGCTTGCAGGCACGAGCGAAGCTGCCGCATCTCCGAGAGGGCGATGCGGCGCGTCCGGAACCTTTGCAAATGCACGATTCCCTCGATCTTCGCGCCCTGCGCGACATCGGACTTTCCCATGACACGGTGCAGGCCGCGCTCGCGCGCCCACGACCGGATGGCACGCGCCTGGCGCGCGTCATCGAGATCCAGCGCGACCACCTGGTCGTGCACGACGGCACCGACGCGCACGCGGTGCAGCCGGCGCCCGCCCTGCGCGCGGCGCTCGAGCACGAGCGCGAGACCCTCGTCGTCGGCGACTGGGTGTGGTGGCGCGCGGCGGCGTCCGACGACGACCGCGGATGGGCCGTCGCGCGGCTGCCCGCGCGCAACCGCGTGTCGCGGCGCGACCCAGCCGGCGGGCGCCAGGGCCTGGTGGCCAACATCGACACCGCGCTCATCGTCATGGGCCTGGACCACGACTTCAACCTGCGCCGCCTCGACCGCTTTCTCGTGCTCGCCCATTCGGCCGACGCGCGCGTGGTGGTCGTGCTCACCAAGGCCGACGCGTGCGACGCCCCCGCGGCCGCGATCGCGCGCGTGCGTGCGCACCTGGGCGACGCGCGCGACGACGTCGCGGTGCTGGCCGTCGACGGCCGCTCGCCCGAGGCGGCGGCCGCGCTCGCGCCCTGGCTCGTGCGCGGCGCCACGCTGGTGACGCTGGGCTCCAGCGGCGCCGGCAAGACGACGCTCACCAACACGCTGACGGGCGCGGCATCGCACACCGGCGTCGTGCGTGCCGCCGACGAGCGCGGCCAGCACACGACGACCGTGCGCACGCTGCATCGCACCGACGGCGGCGCCTGCCTGATCGACACGCCGGGGCTGCGCCAGCTGTGGCTCGACGCCGACGCGCAGACCCTCAACGATGCCTTCCCCGAGATCGGCATGCTGGCGCTGCGCTGCCGCTACCGCAACTGCCGGCACGCGCAGGAGCCCGGCTGCGCGGTGCGCGAGCAAGTGCCGCGCGAACGCCTCGTGAGCTTCCAGAAGCTGCTGCGCGAGGCCAATCGCGAGAGCGACGACATCTTCCAGCGCCGCCGCCATCTGGCCGTGATGAAGCAGCGCACGCGCGACAACCGCGCGCGCCATGCGGCGCGGGAGGCGGGAGAACGGTGAGCTTGCGCGACGCCGGTCAGCGCGAGCCGGCATCGCCCTCGACGACATGCGCATGCGTCGGACCGTGTGACGTCAAGTCCACACGTCCAACTGCTCGTCATGGCACGCTGGGGTCGGCACGCTGGGGTCAGGTCTTGAACGTTGCGGGGTCAGGTCTTGATTCGTGCACTCAAGACCTGACCCCGCAACGTTCAAGACCTGACCCCGACGAGATCAGCACGGCGGCCCCTCGTTCGAAGCGTTCGGCGGCGCCGCGGCTGCCGAGGCCCTCGATGAGCGGAGGCACGCTTCCCTTCCAACAGCACATGCGTCGGCACGCTGGGGTCAGGTCTTGAACGTTGCGGGGTCAGGTCTTGATTCGTGCACTCGAGACCTGACCCCGCAACGTTCAAGACCTGACCCCGACGAGATCAGCACGCCGGCCCCTCGTTCGAAGCGTTCGGCGGCGCCGCGGCTGCCGAGGCCCTCGATGGGCGGAGGCACGCTTCCCTTCCAAAAGCACATGCCTCGACCTGACGCAGAGACCCTGCGCGAAAGGAACGCCCGGCGCGCAGCGCGGGGCAAGGCGCCGCAGGCAAATGGCAGCCTGGCGCATGCTCCACGCCAGCATCGCCAGCGGGCGATTGGTTCCTGGCCCCCGGGTGCCCCGGAAATCGGCGACGAACCAAAAAAAATGGCCGCCCGTTGCGGGGCGGCCATCTCGTCGATGCCTGTCAGCGCCGGGGCGCCCGGCGGTCAGCGGCCGCGAAAGCGCGGATCGCGCGGGCCGTTGCCGCCTTGCTTGGCGCCGAAGGCCTTGCGCTCGCCGAAGCCTTCGCGCTGCGGGCGATCGCCGAACGGCGGGCGGTCTCCCTGCGGACGCGCCTGGACGCGCTCGCCGCCTTCGCGGTTGAACGCCGGACGGTCACCGCCTTCACGGTTGAAGGCCGGACGCTCGCCGCCTTCGCGCTGGAAGGCCGGACGATCGCCCTGCTGCGGGCGCTGGCCGCGGTAGTCGCCGCGCGGGGCGTCGTTGCGCTGGAACGGGTTGTCGGTGCGGAACGCAGGACGCTGTTCGCCGCCTTCGCGGTTGAACTGCGGGCGGTCGCCGAACGGGCGGCGGTCGCCGGCGTGCTGCGGACGCTCGTTGAACTGCGGGCGGTCGCCGCCATGGCCCGGGCCGCGGTCGCCGCCGAAGCGCGGACGGTCGTTGCCGAAGCCGGGACGCTGGCCGAAGCCTTCGCGCGGGCCGCCGAAGCCGCCACGCGGGCCGTTGTTGAAGTTCGGGCGATGGCCGCCGAACTGCGGACGCTCGTCGTCGAAGCGGCGCGGGCCGCCCGAGCGCATCGGCTGCGGCGCCGGGATGCGCGGCTCGAGGCCAGGCACCACCGCCACCGGCAGGTTGTTGCCGGTGAAGCGTTCGATGCGGCGGATCATGCCGACGTCGCGGCGCTCGGCCAGCGTGATCGCCAGGCCCGAGCGGCCGGCGCGGCCGGTGCGGCCGATGCGGTGCACGTGGTCTTCCGCCTTCATCGGCAGGCCGTAGTTGATGACGTGCG
>JAEKKH010000026.1 GCA_019510465.1 Burkholderiales bacterium | reverse complement strand
CGGTCACCAACCCGCGCAACACGCTGTACGCGGTGAAGCGCCTCATCGGCCGCAAGTTCACCGAAAAGGAAGTGCAGAAGGACATCGACCTGATGCCCTACAAGATCGCGGCCGCCGACAACGGCGACGCCTGGGTCGAGGTGCGCGGCAAGCGGCTCGCGCCGCCGCAGGTCTCGGCCGAAGTCCTGCGCAAGATGAAGAAGACCGCCGAAGACTACCTCGGCGAGGAAGTGACCGAGGCCGTGATCACGGTGCCGGCCTACTTCAACGACAGCCAGCGCCAGGCCACCAAGGACGCCGGCCGCATCGCGGGCCTGGACGTCAAGCGCATCATCAACGAACCGACCGCCGCGGCGCTCGCGTTCGGCCTCGACAAGCATGGCAAGGGCGACCGCAAGATCGCCGTCTATGACCTGGGCGGCGGCACGTTCGACATCTCGATCATCGAGATCGCCGACGTCGACGGCGAGATGCAGTTCGAGGTGCTGTCCACCAACGGCGACACCTTCCTGGGCGGCGAGGACTTCGACCAGCGCATCATCGACTTCATCGTCTCCGAGTTCAAGAAGGAACAGGGCGTCGACCTGACCCGGGACGTGCTGGCCCTGCAGCGGCTGAAGGAAGCCGCGGAGAAGGCCAAGATCGAGCTGTCCAGCCAGACGCAGACCGACGTCAACCTGCCCTACATCACGGCCGACGCCTCGGGCCCGAAGCACCTGAACATCAAGCTGACGCGCGCCAAGCTCGAGTCGCTGGTCGAGGAGCTGATCGAGCGCACGATCGAGCCCTGCCGCACCGCGATCAAGGACGCGGGCGTCAAGGCCGGCGACATCAACGACGTCATCCTGGTCGGCGGCATGACCCGCATGCCCAAGGTGCAGGACAAGGTCAAGGAGTTCTTCGGCAAGGAACCGCGCAAGGACGTGAACCCGGACGAAGCCGTGGCCGTCGGCGCCGCCATCCAGGGCCAGGTGCTCTCGGGCGACCGCAAGGACGTGCTGCTGCTGGACGTCACCCCGCTGTCGCTGGGCATCGAGACCCTGGGCGGCGTGATGACCAAGATGATCAAGAAGAACACCACGATCCCGACCAAGTTCAGCCAGGTGTTCTCGACCGCCGACGACAACCAGCCGGCCGTGACCATCAAGGTCTACCAGGGCGAGCGCGAGCTGGCCTCGGGCAACAAGAGCCTGGGCGAGTTCAACCTCGAGGGCATCCCGCCGTCGCCGCGCGGCACGCCGCAGATCGAGGTGACCTTCGACATCGACGCCAACGGCATCCTGCACGTGGGCGCCAAGGACAAGGCCACCGGCAAGGAGAACAAGATCACCATCAAGGCGAACTCCGGCCTGACCGAGGACGAGATCCAGAAGATGGTGCGCGACGCGGAAGTCAACGCCGCCGAGGACGCCAAGAAGGTGGAGCTCGTGTCGGCGCGCAACCAGGGCGACGCCATGGTGCACTCGGTTCGCAAGAGCCTGGGCGAGCACGGCGAGAAGCTCGAGGCGTCCGAGAAGGAAGCCATCGAGTCCGCGCTGAAGGACGTCGAGGAAGCCATCAAGGGCGACGACAAGGCCGCCATCGAGGCCAAGACGGAAGCCCTGATGACCGCCAGCCAGAAGCTGGGCGAGAAGGTCTACGCCGACCAGCAGGCCGCGCAGGCGGCGGCCGGTGCGGCGGCGGGCGGCGGCGGCGCGCAGGCGCAGGCCGAGCCGCAGGCGGCGCATGCGGCCGACGACAACGTGGTCGACGCCGACTTCAAGGAAGTCAAGAAGGGCTGAAGCGCCGCTTCGGCAGACGGCCGGTGACTTGCGAGGCGTTCGCGCCTTGCGGGCCGCCGGCCTTTATCGCTGGTAGATAGACGCGATCCGGATGCCATCCTGCACGCATCCGGCGCTGCCCCTGTCCGCTTTTCCGGCAGGCTGAAAAGATAATTGCCCCATGAGCAAACGCGATTACTACGAAGTCCTTGGCCTGACGAAGGGTGCGTCCGACGACGACATCAAGAAGGCCTATCGCAAGCTCGCGATGAAGCACCACCCCGACCGCAACCAGGGTGACGGCGCCAAGGCGTCCGAGGAGAAGTTCAAGGAGGCCAAGGAGGCCTACGAGATGCTCTCCGACCCGCAGAAGAAGGCCGCGTACGACCAGTACGGCCATGCGGGCGTGGACCCGAACATGGGCCACGGTGCCGGCGAGGGCTTCGGCGGCTTCGCGGAAGCGTTCGGCGACATCTTCGGCGACATCTTCGGCGGCGGCCGGCGCCCGGGCGGCGGCGGCGGCAAGCAGGTCTATCGCGGCAACGACCTCAGCTACGCGATGGAGATCACGCTGGAGGAGGCCGCGGCCGGCAAGGACACGCAGATCCGCGTGCCCAGCTGGGAGAACTGCGAGACCTGCAAGGGCTCGGGCGCCAAGCCCGGCACGTCGCCCAAGACCTGCCCGACCTGCTCGGGCCAGGGCACGGTGCACATGCGCCAGGGCTTCTTCTCCATCCAGCAGACGTGCCCCAACTGCCACGGCACCGGCAAGATCATCCCCGAGCCCTGCCCCACCTGCGCGGGCCAGGGCCGCCTCAAGAAGACGAAGACGCTGGAAGTCAAGATCCCGGCCGGCATCAACGAGGGCATGCGCATCCGCTCGTCGGGCAACGGCGAGCCGGGCCCCAACGGCGGCCCGCCGGGCGATCTCTACATCGAGATCCGCATCAAGCAGCACGACATCTTCGAGCGCGACGGCGACGACCTGCATTGCACGGTGCCGGTGCCCATGACGCAGGCCGCGCTCGGCGGCACGATCGAGGTGCCCACGTTGAGCGGCAAGGTGGAGATCGAGCTGCCCGAGGGCACGCAGCATGGCAAGACCTTCCGCCTGCGCGGCAAGGGCATCAAGGGCATCCGCTCGAGCTACCCGGGTGACCTGTACTGCCACGTCACGATCGAGACGCCGATCAAGCTCACCGAGCACCAGCGCAAGCTGCTCAAGGAGCTCGACGAATCGCTGCGCAAGGGCGGCGACAGGCACTCGCCGAACACCAAGAGCTGGACGGACCGGGTCAAGGACCTGTTCAAGTAGCTCCGGAAGCCGCCCACGAGGCGGCTTTTTTTTGGTTCGTCGCCGATTTCCGGGGCACCCGGGGGTCAGGGATCGATCGCCCGCTGGCGATGCTGGCGCCGGCGCGTGCGCCAGGCGGCCTTTGCCTGCGGCGCCTTGCCCGGCGCTGCGCGCCGGGCGTTCCTTTCGCGCAGGGTCTCTACGGCAGGCCGGCCAGGGGCTCGGCTCTCCGGC
>JAEKKH010000200.1 GCA_019510465.1 Burkholderiales bacterium | reverse complement strand
TCGACACGTATCACGCCGAGCGCCACCCCGTGGGCCAGTGGGTGCTGGACTGGACGCGGGCGCAGGTGGACCTCATGCGCCCCGGCCCGCACGCACGCGCGATCGAGCGCGTCGTGCGCGCGCTCGCGGGCACGCGCGACGGTGCCACCTGGCTTGCCGGGCAGCTGTGGGGCGTGGCGGCGCGCTGCGAACTCGGCGAGCCGCACCCGCTCGCCGGCCGCGGCGCTCCGGACTTCGCGTTCGACGACGGCACGCGCCTGGCCGCCAGGATGCGCGACGGGCGCGGCGTGCTCGTCGACTTCGACCCGGCCGCACCGCTGCGCACGCTGGCCGCCGGCTGGCGCGACCGCGTGCACCACGTCGCCGCCACGGCACGCGACACGCTGGGCTTGTCCGCCCTGTTGGTGCGCCCGGACGGCATCGTCGCCTGGGCGTGCGACGACGTGCCGGACGCTGCCGACGCGGCGCACGCCCTCGCCCGCTGGTTCGGCGCGCCCGTTGCGGCGTGACGCGCTTGCGGGCCTGCGTGTGAGAATCGGACGATGCCCAGCTTCTCCGACGTCACGCTGCAGACCGCGCGCCTCACGCTGCGCCCGCCCGTCCTCGCCGACGTCGACGCCATCTTCGCGATGCGCGCCGACCCCGTGGTGCAGCGCTACGGCAGCCATCCGCCGTGGACGGATCGCCAGACGGCCGTGGAGTGGATCGAACGCAACCTGCGCGGCATGGCGGCGGGCGAGCACGCGCAGTTCGTGCTCGAGCGCCGCACGGACGGCGTCGTCATCGGCAGCTGCACGCTCTACGCGCTGGACACGCAGTGCCGGCGCGCCGACGTCGGCTACGCGCTCGTCTTGCCGGAATGGGGCCAGGGGTATGCGAACGAGGCGGTGAGCAGGATGCTCGACTGGGGCTTCGACGAGCTCGACCTGAACCGCGTCGAGGCCGACATCGATCCGCGCAACGTGCCGTCGGCGCGCGCGCTCGAGCGACTGGGCTTCACGCGCGAGGGACACCTGCGCGAGCGCTGGATCGTCGCGGGCGAGGTCAGCGATTCCTGGATCTACGGGCTGCTCGCGCGCGAGTGGCGCGCGGCGCGCGCATCTCGCGCCGGCACGCACGCAAGCGCGAACGCCTCCTAGCCTTCCGACTCCGGCTCCGCGTCCACGCGCGCCGGCACCGTCTGCAGCGCCAGCTCGGCGCTGTTGAGCGCGCCCTCGATGAAGCCCTGGTAGTCGGAGTAGGCCTCGCCGACGATGTGCACGTTCTTTGCGCCGCTGCCGAAGTCGAAGGCCTTGAACGTGTCCATCACCTTCCAGCTGCGCACGCCCGGCTGCCAGCCGTGGTTGGCCGCGCCGTACGGCGCGCGCGCCCAGTCGCGCAGGCCGTAGGTGATGATGGAGTTGCGGATGTACGCGGTCGCCTCGTCGAGGGTCATGTCCTGGAACAGCTTGCGGGCGTTGTCGGTCAGCCGCACGTTCATGGCCTCGGAGTGGTGGCCCTCGATCGCGCGCTTGACGTCGCGCGCCACGAACAGCGCGAACGCATCGACGATGCGGCCGTTCTGGTCCAGCTCGGCGCGGTCGTGCCGTTCGGTGTCGATCACGTAGTGGCGCCAGAACTCGGTGGCGGGCGTGTCCATGTACAGCAGGATCATGCCGTGGCCGTCGCGGTCGGCATCGCGCGGGCGGCGGAAGTAGTGGATCTCGCGCGTGGGCATGCAGTTGGCGTGCTGCTGCGGCGGCTGGTCGTAGTCCCACCACGGGGCGTTGCTGACGAAGAAGACCTTCAGCATCGGAAAGCCGTTGACGGCGTCGAGCTGCGAGGCCACGTGCTCGGGCAGGTGCGGCGCGAGCTTGACCAGCGGCAGGCGCGGCAGCGCGAGCACCAGCCGCTGCGCGACGAGCGTCTCCATGCCGTTCTTCGTGCGCACGTCCAGGGCCAGCGAGCGCTCGCCGAGACCGGTCGGCCGGAGCCCCAGCAGGGTATGTCCGCCGGCCAGCGTGGCGTTGGGATGCGCCCGCAGCACGTCCAGCAGGCCGTCGGACAAGCGGGACGAGCCGCCCGCGATCGTCGCCAGCTTCTGGCCCACGGTCTTCAACGCGCGCAGCCACCAGATGATCCACTCGGCCGCGTTCAGGTTCTCGGGGATCATGTGATAGAAGGTGCCGGTGTCGCGCAGCTTGACCACCGCGCGATGGCTCAGGATGCCCTGCGCGGACAGCGCGTTCCAGAAGCCCGTGGCCCACAGCGGCTGGCCGTGCAGCTGCGCGTGCTTGCGCAGGCGCATGTAGTCGGCCTCGGTGAGGCTGTCGATCCAAGGCTGGTCGTCGGGCGCGCGGCCCATGACCAGCATGATCCCGCGCCGCAGCAGCTGCAGCGAATTGAGGCCCTGCTCCTCGGACGTGAGGTCATCGTCGGGGGCGACGATGCTCTCGCCGCTGGGGCCGGCGAAGTCCACGAGCCCGACCCCCAGCTCGTCGCACAGCTGCGCGAAGCGCGGCTGCAAGGTGGGCTCGAAACGCATCGGGCCCATCTCGGCGATGAAGCCGTCGAGATCCTCCGTCTCGATGCGCCCGCCCCAGCGGTCGGACGAGGCTTCGAGGATCAGGATCTGGTGGCCGGCTTCGGCCAGCCGGCGCGCGCAGTACAGGCCGGCGATGCCGCCGCCGGCGATGACGATGTCGTGGGTCTTCATGCGGGGCGCGGCGCGCGCGTCGTGGGCGCGGCGGCGTTGCGGAAATGGTGTGTGGGCCGCATTGTCCCCCCCAAGGGACGGCGTCAGGGACTTGCCTCTTGCGTGCTCGCCCGCTCAATGGGGTCAGGTCTTGAATGTTGCGCGACGGCACCTTGGCGATCAACAGGCGATGCCGCGCGCAACATTCAAGACCTGACCCCATTGCCGACCCGCAACATTCAAGACCTGACCCCGTTCTCTTGCGTCACTTGCCCTTGGAGATGCTGCCCAGCCCGCCGCCGCGCGTGTTGACCTGCTTGGGCTCGCCGTAGTACGTCAGCGAGCCGACGCCGCCCACGCTCGCGTCCAGCGTCTGGCCGGCCCAGACCTTGACCGAGCCGACGCCGCCGAGGGTGACATCGACGGTGTCGGCGTGCAGTTCGCGCGTGTCGATCGAGCCGACGCCGCCGACGCTGAGCTTCAGGTTCCGAACCGTGCCATCGGCCTTGAGGCTGCCGGCGCCGCCGAAGCGGATCTCCAGGCTGTCGCCGCTGACATGCGTGATCGTCGTCTCGCCGGCGCCGCCCATCGTGAACGCCGTGAGCTTCGGGACGGTGACGGTGACCTTCATGTCGCTCCAGTGCCGGTTGTCGACGTGCGATTCGTTGCGCATTTTGATGCGCAGCTCGCTGCCGACGACTTCGGTGCGGACGTCCTCGAGATAGTCGTCGCTGCCCGACACGACCACCGACGGCGCCTTGCCCACCTCGATCACCAGGTTGATCGGCCCCGAGTTCGAGACCGTCGAGAACGGCGCGACGCTGCGCGTCTGGTCGGCGGCATGGGCGTGCACGGTGAAGAGCGCGGCGGCGGCGGCGAGCGAAAGGGTCAGGACGGTGCGCATGGGATTCCTCGTGTGTTGTCGGAGTCGATGCGATCGATTCTAGGAACGCGCCCGCCGCGCGGCGACGGCCTTGCGACGAGGTGCGGCTGAGCGGGACGCGTTGCGCCTGCGCGCGACGAAGGCGGTGCGTCAGGGCGTGGCCGACAGGCGCGGCGCGATCAGGTCCGCCAGCCAGGCCATGGCCGCCTGCACGCGCGGCGCCAGCTGGCGCCGGTTCGGCAGCATCAGCGACACCGGCATGGCCGGCGCGCGGTACCCCGGCAGCACGTCGACCAGCGCGCCGCTGGCAACCAGCGCGTCGGTGCCGAGCGCGGGTGCCTGGATCAACCCCAAGCCCGCCAGCGCCGCGGCCTGGTAGGCGTCCGTGCCGTTGACGGTGACCTGTGCGCGCATCGGCCGCGTGCGGCGCTGGCCGTCGGCGTCGACGTACTCCCAGGCAGCGCCCTGCGGATGCAGCGACGGCATGTAGTGGACGACGCGATGGCCGGCCAGGTCGTCGAGCGTGCGCGGCGTGCCGTGGACGCGCAGGTACGCGGGGCTGGCGACATTGCGCATCGGCAGGAAGCCGAGCGGCCGCGCCACCAGCTCGGAGTCGGCCAGCGCGCCGATGCGCAGCACGCAGTCGAAGCCCTCGTGCACGAGGTCGACCAGGCGGTCGGTGGTGCTGATGCCGATCTCCAGCAGCGGATGCGCGGCCAGGAACTCGGGCAGGCGCGGCAGCACGAGGTCGCGCGCGATGCGCGTGGGCAGGTCGATGCGCAGGCGCCCGGTCAGGCCGGTGGACGCCGGGCGGAACATGGCCTCCAGTTGCTCGGCTTCCGTCAGCAGTTCCTTGCAGCGTTCGAGGAAGCGCTCGCCGTCGGGCGTCAGGCGCACGCGGCGCGTCGTTCGTTGCAGCAGCCGCGTGCCGACCTGCGATTCGAGCTGCTGCACCGCCGTCGACACGCGTCCCTTGGCCAGGCCCATCTGTTCGGCGGCACGGCTGAAGCTGGCCAGCTCGGCCACGGTGGCAAAGATGCGCAGTTCGTGCAGCTCCATGGTCGGCATTGTTCTGTATGTCGGAACAGTGTGGCTTTGGATGCGGACTTTATCCGCCAGGGAGGAATTCCCAAAATCCATTCCACCGACACCCCTCACCCAGGAGATCCGCCATGACAACGAACCCTTCCCGCATCGCCCTCGTGACCGGCGGCAGCCGCGGCCTCGGCCGCAGCGCCGTGCTCCGGCTCGCCGAACGCGGCGTCGACGCGATCCTGACGTACAGGTCCAACGAGGCCGAGGCACACGCCGTCGTGCGCGAGGTGCAGGCGCTCGGCCGGAAGGCCGTCGCCCTGCAGCTCGACGCCGGCGACAGCAAGAGCTTCGCCGCATTCGCCGACCGCGTGAAAGCGGCGCTGGCCGCGACCTGGCAGCGCCAGGACGTCGACTACCTCGTCAACAACGCCGGCATGGGCGTCGACCACGCCACCGTGGCCGAAACGACGGAGGCGCAGTTCGACCTGCTGATGAACGTCCACCTGAAGGGCACGTTCTTCCTCACGCAGAAGCTGCTGCCGCTGATCAGGGATGGCGGCCGCATCCTCAACACGTCCAGCGGACTCGCGCGCTTCACGCTGCCGGGCTATGCGGCCTACGCCATGATGAAGGGCGGCGTCGAGGTGCTGACGCGCTACCTCGCCAAGGAGCTCGGCGGCCGCGGCATCGCCGTCAACACGCTGGCCCCCGGCGCCATCGCCACCGACTTCGGCGGCGGCCGCGTGCGCGACAACGCGCAGCTCAACGCGTTCGTCGCGTCGCAGACCGCGCTGGGCCGCGCGGGCGTGCCCGATGACATCGGCAACGCCGTCGCGGCGCTGCTGACCGAGCCGAACGGCTGGATCAACGCGCAGCGCATCGAGGTATCGGGCGGCATGTTCATCTGACGCGCCCGGGCGCCTTCGGCAGACGGCCGCCTGCGACCGCGGGCGCCGGGCCGGCGGCGCGTCAGTGGGGGCGGACGCGGCCGTGCTCGCCCATGACGGGCGTCTTGCCGGTGAGCGCCGCCTCGGCCTGCTTGTACAGCTGCACCAGCTTGTTCTCCTTCACGTCCCACCAGTCCGCATGCTCGATGCGCACGCGCACCAGCGCGAGGTCGGGGTCGTCGACGCCGCCCTTGAACCACGCCTGCGCGGCCGGGGTCCACAGGGCCTGCTTCTTCATCGGATCCTCGACGACCTCGGCGATGCCCGACACCGAGACGTAGGTGTCCGCGTCCGGGTCGGCGTACGAGACGTTGACCTGGTCGTCGCCGTCGAACTCGGCCACGGCGTCGCCGGAGCGCGACATGAAGAACCACAGCGCGTTGTCGTCGATGTGCTTGTTCTGCGTCGTCATCGGCCGCGAATGCAGGTGGCCGCCATCGCGCTTGCGCGTGGTGAACATCGCGAACTTGATGTCCTTGATCAGGTCGGAGAGCTGCTCCTGACCGTGCGAGCTCGGGTCGTGCGTTTCGTGCATGGGATGATCTCCAGGCGTGATGTCCGTGCCCCGCCGCGGCAAGGCTCACGCCCACGCGACCATGCCTGCCCCGCTTCGACGCCCGCTCTGCGACCGCTGCGCCCTGCCCCTGCGCACCTGCGTGTGCGCGCTCGTCGCGCCCACGCGCAACGAGGTCGAGGTCCTCCTGCTGCAGCATCCTGCCGAGGCGCGCGAGGCCAAGGGCAGCGCGCGCCTGCTGCGACTGAGCCTGGCCCGTTGCCGCGTCGCCACGGGCGATGTCTTCGACGCCGCCGAGCTGCTGGCGATGCTCGACGGTGATGTATCCGGCAGCGCGCTGCTTTACCCGGCCGACACGCGGGGCGGCCGCGAAGTCCCCTGTTCGTGGGGCTTGGCAGCCCGGCCGGCGCGCCTGGTGGTGCTCGACGGCACCTGGCGCAAGAGCGCGCGGATGCTTGGTGCGAACGCTTTGCTGCAGTCCTTGCCGAGATGGCCGCTCCATCCGGACGCGCCGGCGCGATACGGCGCCCTGCGCAAGGCGCCCAGGGCCTCGCAGCTCAGCACGCTGGAGGCGGCGTGCGCGGCGCTGGCGGACATCGAGGGCGCGCCCGCGCGCTACGCGCCGCTGCTGGACGCGTTCGATCGATTCGTCGCCGAAGGCGTCGCCCGCGCCGGCAGATCGCCGAGCCCGCAATGAAGATCGCCGCCGTGCCCGGATGGACACGGCGGCGATCGCTCCGCGCTCCCGATGCGGGCGGGAGCCCGGGTCACCGGGGGTGGCGGGGCCTCAGTTGCGGTCGCTGCGCGGGGCCGGCGCCGTGCTGGTCGACGACGACGAGTTGTCGGTCGAGGTCGAGGAAGTCGACGAGGGGGACGACGACGTGTCGCCCGTGGCCGGCATCGCCGTGGGCGCGGCGGTCGACTGGTCGGTCGACGTGGTGGACGTCGTGCTCGAGCTGCTGCTCGGCGCGGTGCTGTTCAGCGTGCTCGACGGGTCGGTCGTCGTGGTCGTGCTGCTCGGCGCGGCGGTCGAGTCGGCCGGCTGGCTCTGCGTCGTGGTGGTCGTGGTTGTCTGCGACGAATCGGTCGTCTGCGCGACGGCCAGGCCGATCGCAGCCAGCAGACCCGTCGCGGCGGCGAGGGCGGACAACTTCTTCTGATAGCTTTGCATGGGGGGTCTCCAGGGTTGGGTGTGTTGCGGATCGGCACGCGCCGAGCCTTCTGGCGACGAGGTCTGCGGCAAGCGCGGTGCCGCATCTGTAAGGAAACGCAGCGGGCGTAACGCGACGGCGACGCTGTCGAGTTGCCCCGCGCCGCCGCGCGGACTCCCGATCTCTGCGAGCATGGCGGCTGTTCATCGGCCTCGGTGCGGAGACAGTCCATGGAAATGACCCACGACCTGATCGTGATCGGCGGCGGCTCGGGCGGCGTGGCCGGCTCGCGGCGCGCGGCGGCGCACGGTGCGAAGGTCGCCATCGTCGAGGCCGATCGCTTCGGCGGCACCTGCGTGATCCGCGGCTGCGTGCCCAAGAAGCTGATGATGTACGCGGCCGGCTTCGCCCACCAGTTCAGGGATGCCGCGGGCTTCGGCTGGAGCGACGTGCAGGCGCGCTTCGAGATGCCGCGCTGGGCCGACGCGAAGAAGCGCGAGATCGACCGGCTCGAGAAGATCTACGACGACATGCTCGTCAACGGCGGCGTGGAGATCGTGCGCGGCCGCGGCCGGGTGCTGTCGGCCAGCGAGGTCGACGTCGACGGCCGGCGGCTGGCGGCGCCGCGCATCCTCGTGGCCACGGGCGGCGCCCCGGCAGCCGGCGCGATCCCCGGCCTGGCCGCGGCCATGACGTCCAACGAGGTGCTCGACCTGCGCGAGCTGCCCGAGTCGCTGCTGGTGATCGGCGGCGGCTACATCGCGGTGGAGTTCGCGAGCATCCTGTCGGCGCTCGGCAGCCGCGTGACGCTCGCCTACCGCGACAAGTGGCCGTTGCGCGGCTTCGACGAGGAACTGCGCGGGCGACTCGCGCTGGCGCTCGGCGAGCGCGGCGTCACCATGGCCTGCGGCACGCCGCTGGTGCGGCTCGAGCGCGACGCCGGCGGCTTCGCGCTGCATCGCGCCGACGGCAGCGTGCTGCGCGCCAGCGCCGCGCTCAACGCCACGGGCCGCAAGCCCAACACCGCGGGCCTGGGGCTGGCCGAGGTCGGCGTGCAGCTCGACGCCATGGGCGCGATCGTCGTCGACACCGAGAGCCGCAGCGCCGTGCCCACGATCTGGGCCGTGGGCGACGTCACCAACCGCGTCAACCTGACGCCCGTGGCCATCGCCGAGGCACGGGCGTTCGCCGACACCGAGTTCGACAAGGACCCGAGGCGCGTCGACCATCGCGTGGTCGCCAGCGCCGTGTTCACCGATCCGCCGATCGGCACCGTCGGCCTGACCGAGCAGCAGGCCGCGCTGCGCGGCCCGGTCGACATCTACGCCGCCGACTTCCGCCCCATGAAGGAGGCCTTCGTGGGCGGCAGCCAGCGCGCGTTCATGAAGCTGGTGGTCGACGGCCTGTCCCAGCGCGTCCTGGGCGTGCAGATGATCGGCCCCGAGGCGCCCGAGATCGTGCAGAGCCTCGCGGTGGCCGTGAGCTGCGGCGCCCGCAAGAGCGACTTCGACCAGACGATCGCCGTGCACCCGACGCTGGCCGAGGAGTTCATGCTGATGCGCACGCCCGTGAGGCGTCTCGCGCAGGCCGTGCAGCCGCCGGCCGCGCCGGTGGCGAGCTGACCCGGCTCAGTCCGTCGATGGCCGCGCGCGTCGCGTCACGCGCCCTGGCGCGGCGTGACCGCGCGCTCGACCAGCGCGAACGCGCCCTGCACCGCCAGTGCCAGCACCGCCGCGGGCACCGCACCGGCCAGCAGCATCGCGTAGTCGTTGAGCGCCAGGCCCGTGACGATGCGCTCGCCCAGGCCGCCGGCGCCGACGAAGGCCGCGATGGTGGCTGTGCCCACCGTGATGACGGCCGCGGTGCCGATGCCCGCCATGATGGTGGGCAGCGCCAGGCGCAAGTCGACGGCCTGCCAGCGCTGGGCGGGCGTCAGGCCGAGGGCCGTGCCGGCCTCGCGCAGGCCCGCGGGCACGCCCAACAGGCCGGTGGCGGTGTTGCGCGCGATCGGCAGCAGCGCGTACAGCGTCAGCGCCACCAGCGCCGGCGCGGTGCCGATGCGCCCGAGCAGGGGGATCAGCATCGCGAGCAGCGCCAGCGACGGCACCGTCTGCAGCACGCCGGCCGTCGCCATGATCGGGCCTTCGCTGCGCGGCCAGGCCGCGGCCGCCGCGCCCAGGGGCACGCCCAGCAGCGTCGCGCAGACCACGGCCACCGCCACCAGCAGCAGGTGCTGGCCCAGCAGGCGCGCGAGGTCGCCCGCGAACAGGCGCGAGACGAAGCGGCCGCGCAGCGCGCCGTCGTGGCTCGATCCCGCGACGGCCGTCGGCATCGCGTCGACATGGCCGCCGAGGAAATCCTTCGCGATCGCGTCGAAGGTGTCGTGGCGCAGCTCGGCGCGGCCGTTCATCGCGATCATCGTCGCGGCCGGGATGCGGCCCGCCAGCGACTGCAGCGCCTGCCACTGCGCGGGGTGGCGCGTGGCGGCGTCGAGCCGGTACAGCAGCATCGCGTCGTAGTGCGGGAAGTAGTCCTTGTCGTCGGCCAGCACGCGCAGGTGGCGCGGCGCGATCTGGGCGTCGGTGGTGTAGATGTCGGTGACGGCGATCTTGCCGCTGGCCATCGCGTCGTAGGACAGGCCGTGGTCGATGCCCACCGGATGCAGCGTGAGGCCGTAGCGCTGCGCGAGGCCGGGCCAGCCGTCGGCGCGGCCGAGGAATTCGTGCGAGAGGCCCAGCACGATGTCCGGATGGTCGGCGAGATCGCTGATCTTCGTGATGTGCAGGCGTTCTGCCTCGTCGGCGGGCATGGCCAGCGCGTAGCCGTTCGAGAAGCCGAGCGGCACCGCCAAGCCCAGGCCCTGCTGCGCGAGCTCCCTGTCGATCTGCTCGCGCGGCGCCGGCGTGCGGTGCCCGAGGATCTCCTCGTCGACCGTGCCCAGGTATTCGGGGTAGACGTCGATCGCGCCGGCCTTGAGCGCTGCCAGCACCACTGCGGTATTGCCCAGGCCGGGGCGATGCTCGGCGGGGCCGGCGGCGGCGGCGGCCTGGCGCAGGATCTCGCCGAGGATGTACGACTCGGTGAAACGCTTGGAGCCGACGACCAGCGCGCCCGCGGTGCTGGCGGACGCCCCCGACGCCGGCGCCAGCGCGAGCTTGCGCGGCACGGCGTTGATGACGGGATCGGCAGCGTTGGCGGCCAGCGCGGCGAGCAGGCCGGCGGCGAGCGACAGGGACGTTAGAAGGCGCCTGGCCAGTCTCATGGGGATGCGCGACGGTGGGACAGGAGGGCTATCGTCGCACGGTCGTCCCAGGAAATCGCGTGCTGCGGGAAAATGCAGCATTCGCTTACCTCAATGTCGCGGCGACGCGGCATGCCTGCGTGTCCTCCGTGTCCTCCGATTCCGACGCCTCCACCGATTCCCGGCCGCTGCAGTCCGGCGCCGCCGCCCTGAGCGACCTGGCGCAGCGCGAACGTTTCCTCGCCGCACTGGCCGAGGCCGTCGCCGACGGCAGCGCGCAGCGCGTGCTCCTGAGCAAGCCGCTCGAGAAGGGCGACGACCTCGAGCGCATCACCGCGCGCCCGCTGGTGCTGCGCGGCGAGCGCGTGCTGTCCTTGGTGTTCAAGCACCGCACCAAGGACATCACGAAGAACGAGCCGGTCGACGTCGCGCTGGGGACGATCGCTGAGCTGCTCGGCGCCCGCTTCGCGCATGCGCACCTGTTCACGCGCGACGCCGAGCTGCAGCTGATGATGAGCCGCAAGGGCCGCTGGACGCTGCATCGCGCCAGGGCCGGCACGGCCGACGCGACGCGCCCCGCCGTCGCCGCCGCGAGCGACGACGCGCCCGCGCCGCAGCACGATCGCCAGAAACAGCGCCAAGTGAGCCTGGACGCGCCCTTCCTCGTCGAGCTGGGCGTCACCACGGCGCGCCACGAACTGGTGCCGGCGATGGCACGCAAGTGGAAGCAGATCAACAAGTTCGTCGAGGTGATGTCGCACGCGCTGGAGTCCGCCGGTGCCGGGCCCACCGCGCCGCTCAACGTCGTCGACTTCGGCGCCGGCAAGGGCTACCTCACGTTCGCGCTGCACGACTGGCTGCGCCGCCAGGCCGGCGGCGCGCCGCGCGCGCTCGACGTCGTCGGCGTGGAGCTGCGCCCCGACCTGGTCAGGCTGTGCAACGACGCGATCGCGACATGCCGTCTCGAAGGCCTGCGCTTCGAGGCCGGCGACGTCAGCAGCTTCGTGCCCGATCGCCTCGACGTGATGATCGCGCTGCACGCCTGCGACACCGCCACCGACCATGCGCTGCACACCGGCATCCGCGCCGGCGCGTCCATCATCATGTGCTCGCCGTGCTGCCACAAGCAGATCCGCCCGCAGATGCACATGCCCTCGCTGCTCAAGCCGATGCTGCAGCACGGCATCCACCTGGGCCAGCAGGCCGAGATGGTCACCGACGGCCTGCGCGCG
>JAEKKH010000199.1 GCA_019510465.1 Burkholderiales bacterium | reverse complement strand
TGCCGAAGCCCGGCGGGAACTGGATGGCCCGCGCGATCTTCATCGCGTCGGCCGTCACTTCGCCCGACGAGCGGCCCTGCGCGTTGGCGGCCACCACCATCATGCGCTTGGAGTTCGCGTGCTGGATCTTGGACGGCGCGCGGCCCATCGTGACGGTAGCGATCTGCTCCAGCGGCACCATGCGGGCGGTGCCGGCGACGGCGATCGGCAGGCGCTCGATGTTGCTCGCATCGACGCGGTCCTCCGGCGCCAGGCGCACGGCCACGTCGCGCGCCTCGCCGGTCGGGTCGATCCAGTCGCCCGCCTCGACACCCGCGAAGGCCACGCGCAGCGACTGCGCCGCATCGTTGATGGACACGCCCATCGAGTTGGCGAGGCCACGGTCCAGGTCGATGCGCAGTTCCTGCTGCGGATCCTGCTCCGACAGCCCGACATCGACCGCGCCCTTGACCTTGCGCAGCTTGTCCATGAAGTCGTTGGTGATGGCCAGCAACTGGCGCGAGTCGGTGCCGTGGAAGCGGATCTGCACCGGCTTCTGCGCGCCGTTGTTCAGGTCGTCCAGCACCACGAACTCGGCGCCCACGAGGCGGGCCATCTTCGCGCGCAGCTCGTCGCCGATCTCGGCGGCGCTGCGCTTGCGCTTGGTGCTCTTGCCGATGTCCACGTAGACGCGGCCCTGGTTCGGGTTCACCCACGAGTTGGTCGCCAGGGCTTCGGGCAGCTGGCGCGCGACGGCCTGCGCCTCCTCGAGCTTCATGCGGGCGTAGTCCAGGCTGGAACTGGGCGGCATGCGGATGTCGATGGCCAGCGTGCCGCTGTCGGACTTGGGCAGGAAGTCCGACCCGCCCGCCGTCGCCTGCAGGATGAGCGCGCCCACGAGGCTGAGCACCGCGATCCAGCCCATGTACCAGCGATGGTGGAGCGCCCACGCGATCAGCCGGCCATAGCGGTCGGCCTGGTGGTCGAACCAGTCGTTGAACCGTTGCAGGACACGGCTGAGGCCCGTGCGCGGCGCGTCGTGCAGGTCGACCGGGTCGCCCCAGTAGGCCGACAGCATCGGGTCGAGCGTGAACGAGATGAACAGGCTCACCAGCACCGACGCGACGACCGTCAGGCCGAACGGCCGGAACCACTCGCCCGTGATGCCCGGGATGAAGGCCACCGGCGCGAACACCGCGACGATGGAGAAGGTGGTCGACGCCACGGCCATGCCGATCTCGGCCGTGCCGTTGAGCGCCGCGGTGCGCCGGTCCTCGCCGCGCTGCATGTGGCGCACGATGTTCTCGCGCACCACGATGGCGTCGTCGATCAGCACGCCGATGGCCAGCGACAGTCCCAGCAGGCTCATGAAATTGAGCGTGAAGCCGCACAGCCACACGGCGATGAACGCGGTGATGACCGAGGTCGGCAGGCTCAGGCCGGTGATCAGCGTCGAGCGCCACGAGTTCAGGAACACGTAGACGACCAGGATGGTCAGGCCGGCGCCGAAGAACAACGCGTCGACGACGTTGTCGAGGCTGTCCTGCGCGGACTCGCCGCCGTCCTGCGTGACGTCCAGCCTGGCCTTGCCGCCCTGCTCCTTGTTGATCGTCTCGACCAGGTCGCGCACTTCCTTGGCGATGGTCACGGTGCTGCCGTCGCGGGTGCGCGTGACCGAGATGCCGACGTTGGGCGTGCCGTTGTGCTCGCTGTAGCCGGCCAGTTCGGCGAAACCATCCTGGACGGTGGCCACCTGGCCGAGGCGGATCAGGTTGTCGCCGCTGCGCTTGATCAGCATCTGGTTGAACTCCGCCGGCGACTCGAAGCGGCCCACGAGGCGGATGCTCTGGTCCTCCAGCACGCCCCGCACCTTGCCCACCGGCGCGGTGGCGTTCTGCGCCCGCAGCGCGTTGACGACCTCGGTGACGGACACGCCGAACTCGCGCAGCTTCTGCGCATGCAGCAGCACGCTGAGCTCGCGCGTGAGCGAGCCGTTGACCGTGACGGTCGCCACGCCCGGCAGCGCGCGGAAGCGGTCGGCGAGCTGGTCCTCGGCCAGGCGCGAGATCTCGGCATGCGACAGCGTCGGCGACGACAGCGCCATCTGCATGATGGGCTGCGCGCTGGGGTCGACCCGCGTGAGCACGGGCTCGCGCATCTCGACGGGCAGCTTGTAGCGCACGGTGCCGATCGCGTTGCGCACCTCGTCGGAGGCGAGCGACATGTCCTTGTGGAACTCGAACACCAGCACGAACTGGGCGTAGCCCTCGCTGGCCGTGGACGAGGAGCGCGACTGGTCGACGCCTTCGATGCCCTGCAGCGCGCGCTCGACGCGGTTGATGATCTCGCGCTCCACCGTGTCCGGCGACGCGCCGGGGTAGGTGATGCCGACCACCAGCACCGGCTGCTCGACGTCGGGGATCTGGTTGACGCGCAGCTTCTTCATCGCGAGCAGGCCCAGGCCCATCAGCGTGATGATGATGACGATCGCGGCCACCGGCCGCTTGATGCTGAAGTTGGAGAGGAACATCGCGGCTCCCGTTTCAGGCGGCCGGCGCGACGGACGCCGCCGGCGCCGCGGGCCTGGCCAGTTCGAACTTCTGGCCGCTGACCAGCGTCGAGCCCGGCGTGCGCAGCAGACGGTCGCCGACCGCGACGCCCGACTGGATCACGACGTTGCCCAGGCGCGGGTCGCGCTCGCCGAGCGTGACCGGCACCTTGGCGATGGCGCCGTTGCCCAGCTTCCAGACATAGGCCTTGTCGCCTTCCTTGACGATGCTCGCCTCGGGCAGCAGCAGCGCCTGCGACTCGCCCGACGAGATCCGGCCCTCGGCATACAGCCCCGCCACCTTGGGGGCCGTGCCGGGCGCGAAGTCGACGATCACCGCGACCTGGCGCGTGACCGGATCGGCCGACGCGTCGACGTGGCGCACCTTGCCCGTGAACTCGCCCTTGTCGAAGCCGTTGATGCGGAACTGCACCGCCTGCCCGGCATGGATGTCGCCCATGCGGTCGGCCGAGACCAGGCCCTCGAAGCGCATGCTCGCGGGATCGATCACCTTCAGCAGCTCCTTGCCGATGGCCGCCGTGTCGCCGGCCGAGACCTTGCGGTCGCTGACGACGCCGTCGAACGGGGCACGCACTTCGGTGCGGGCCAGTTGCTGGCGCGCGGCCACGGTGCGCGAGTCGGCGGCCACGCGATCGCTCTGCGCGCTGTTGCGCCGCACCTCGGCGTCGTCGAGCGCCTGCTGCGAGCTCATGCCCTCGGCCTGCAGCGTCTTCACGCGGGTGAACTGGCGCTGCGCCTGGTCGAGCGCCTGCGCGGCGGCGCGGCTGGCTTCCTCGGCGGAGCGCAGGCTGTCGCGGATCGACGTGTCGTCCAGCCGCACCAGCAGGTCGCCCTTGTGCACGGGCTCGCCGTTCTCCTTGAGCACCTGCAGCACGACGGCGGAGATCTCGGCGCGCAGGTCGGCGCGGCGCTCGGGCTCGACCGAGCCGGTGACCACCGGGCCGGACGCGTGCGTCTGCAGCCCCACGATGCGCACGTCCTCGGGCGCGATCAGCAGCGTGGTCGACGGTGCCGATGCAGCCGCTGCCGCGCCACCGGCGCCGGGTTTCTGGCAGCCTGCCAGCAGGCCCGCGGCAAAGGCCAGGGCGATCGCGGCGGCGATCGTGGTCGTACGGGGCGCGGCGAAGCGGCGGGACAGCGTCATCAGGCAGGCTCCTCGGATTCTTGTATGCAGACCGGCGAACCTTCTCGTGGAAGGCTCGAAAGCCGCAAGCATATCGGCACCGGCGCAGCGCGGCTCCGTCGACGCGACCGACCGTCGATTTTCGGCCGTGAAACGACGCTTCCGCGCCGCCGGCAGGCCAGGTCGCAGGCCGCGATCTGGGGATGCCGGCCCGCGGATCGCGCCTGGGCTCAGATCTTGGCGAAGCGCCGAACGAGCGCGCCGTCGACCTCGAGTTCCCCGAAGAACATCGCGTGCGGCCGCGCCCACAGGCCGCTCGCGTTGTAGAGCGGCCGGTAGATCACGAGCGGCTCCAGCGTCTCGCTGTGGCGCGCCACGCCGACCAGCTCGTACTCGCCGCCCTTGTAGTGGCGGTAGCGGCCAGGCTCGGCGGGCGGCAGGCGCGGCAGGTCGTCGTCCGCGGCCATCATTTCCCTTCTTCGAAAGTGCCGGCGACGGCCCAGTTGACCTTCGCGGGCACGATCCACTTGCGGATCGCCGCGTCGACCTGGTCGACCGTCAGGGCCGCCAGCTTCGCGTCCTGGTCGGCGCTCCAGGCCCAGGTGCGGCCCTGGTCGAGCTTGAACATCCAGTTGCTGGCGACCACCGAGTCGCTGGTGCGCGCGGTGGCGCGTTCCGCGAGGATCGCCTGCTTGGCCTGCGCGAGCTCGGCCGGCGTGATGCCGTCCTTGACGAAGCGCGCGAGCTCCTCGTCGAAGTCGGACTGCACGCGGGCGCGGTTCTGCGGCGCGAAGATGGCCTCGAAGCCGATCGAGCCGAACGGCTCGAACGGCGACGCGTCGAGCCCCGCGCCGACGCCGTACGACAGGCCGTCCTTCTGGCGGATGCGCGCGTTCAGGCGCGAGCCGAACTCGCCGCCGCCCAGCACGTGGGTGGCCAGCATGAGCGCCGGGTAGTCCGGATCGGTGTCGGCCAGCTTCAGCGGCAGGCTGGCGAGCAGCACCGCGTTGGCCTTGTCCTTCATCGGCAGCGACAGGTGCGCGCCGGCGAGCTCGGGCACCGGGTTGCGGATGCGCACGAAGGGCTGCGACGACTGCCAGTCGCCGAACAGGCGCGTGACCGCGGCCTTGACCTGCGCGGCGTCGAAGTCGCCGACGATGGCCATGTCGCCATGCCCGGCGCCCCAGAACTTGCGATAGAACGCGACGGCGTCCTCGAGCCGGGTGCCGCGCGCCTCCGCGATCGATTCGGCGAAGGTCGGCGTGTAGCGCGGGTCGTCGGCCGCGAAGTGCTGCTGCGCGCGCGCCAGCTCGTTGCCCGCGACGCCGCCCGGCTCCTCGGCGGCCTGCTCCAGGCCCTGCACCTGCTGGCGCACGCCCTGCTCGTACTCCGACGCCGTGAACGACGGCTTGCGCATCGCCTCGGCCAGCAGCTCGAGCGCGGGGACGAGCGCGTCGCGCCGCGTGGTCAGCGACGCGTGGCCCCAGCTCGTGCCGCCGGTGAGCTCCCAGTCGGTCTTGAGCGCGGAGAACGCGTCGTGCAGCTGCGCGCGCGTCCGGGTCTCGGTGCCCGTGCCCAGGATCAGGCCCGCGGCCGTGGCGGCCCCGCGCTGGCCGCGCAGCGATTCGAGCGTGCCGAAGTGCAGGTCGAAGCGCATCTCGACGGTGCCGCCCTTGTTCTTCTTGGGCAGCAGCGCCAGCTTCATGCCGTTGGGCAGCGTGATGACCTCGCTGCGCTTGTCGATGCCCGCGGGCGTCGCGTCGAAGACCTCGCCGGCGGCCCCGCTGGCGTGTGGCTTGAAGTCCTTGAGCTGCTGCTCGGGATCGGTGCGCGTGGCGTAGGGCGCGCGATCAGGCGCGTCGGTCGGGACGAAGCGGCCCAGCGTGCGGTTGGACGGCTTCAGCCAGGCCGCCGCCACGGCGTTGACCTGGTCCAGCGTGACGGCCGCGACGCGGTCGCGCTGCAGGAACAGCAGGCGCCAGTCACCGCCGGCGATGAAGTCCGACAGCGTCAGGCACAGGTTCTGCGGGTCCGCGAGCACCTGGTCGAACTGCTTCTCGACGTGCAGTTGCGCGCGCTTCAATTCGTCGGCCGTGATTGGCTCGGCCTTCACGCCCTCGATGGTGTCGATGAAGATCTTCTGCGCCGCGTCGAGGTCGTCGTCCTTCTTCAGCAGCGCGCCCGCGTCGAACACGCCGGGATCGGTGTGGCGCATCGTCCAGGCGAACGACTGCGTCGCCTTGCCGGTCTCGACGAGGCGCTTGTGCAGGCGGCCGTTGGGCGTGTCGCCGAGGGCGTTGGCGAGCACGCTGAAGGCCGCCATGTCCGGGCTGGCCATCGAGGGCGTGTGATACGTGACGAACAGGTCCTTCTCGCCGCCGACGCGGCGCAGCGTGACCTCGCGCTCGCCGTCCTGCACAGGCTCGATCGTGTAGCTCGGGGCGATCACGCGGGTGGGCCTGGGCAGGGCGCCGAAGTCCTGCGCGATCTGCGCCAGCGTCCTTTGCGGGTCGAACTTGCCCGCGACGATCAGCGTGGCGTTGTCCGGCTGGTAGTACTTGCGGTAGAACGCCTGCAGGTGCGCGATGTCGACGTTCTCGACGTCCGAGCGCGCGCCGATGGTGCTCTTGCCGTACGCGTGCCATTCGAACGCCGCCGACGTCGTCTTCTCCATCAGGATGCGGAACGGGCTGTTCTCGCCCGCCTCCATCTCGTTGCGGACGACGGTCATCTCGGAGTCCAGGTCCTTCTTGATGACGTTGGCGTGCACCATGCGCTCCGCCTCGGTCTTCAGCGCCCACGACAGCTGCGCCGGGTCGGACGGGAAGGTCTCGTAGTAGTTGGTGCGGTCCTCGGACGTGGTGCCGTTGAACTGCATGCCGCGCCTGGACAGCTCCGTGCTGACCTGCGCGATGCTCCTCGTGCTCTTGAACATCAGGTGCTCGAGCAGGTGGGCCATGCCCGTCTCGCCGTAGCCTTCCATGCGGCTGCCGACGCGGTACGTCACGTTGACGGTGACGGTGGGCTTGGAAGCGTCCGGGATCAGCAGCACCTGCAGCCCGTTGGGCAGCCGGTACTCGTGCACGCCCTCGACCTCGCGCACCTGCGCGGGCAGCCCCGCGGCCTCGGCGGAGAAGGCGGCGGCGGCGATGGCGGCGCTGAGCGCCACGAAGCGGTGGGGGCGGGTCTTTTGCATGGGGCGCATCTTGGCACGGCTCGTGGATGGTTCCGCTCAGAGCCCGCGCCGTGCGGGATGGTTCCATGGGACGGCTTCCCGCGTGCGATAGTCGGCCCCACCACGAGCACCGCGAGCGTCCCACCATGACCATCCTCGTCCTCGGCAGCGGCGTCATCGGCACCACGATCGCCTACTACCTCGCCAAGGCGGGCCACGACGTCACGGTCGTCGACCGCCAGGGCGGACCGGCGCTCGAGACCAGCTTCGCCAACGCGGGCGAGGTGTCGCCGGGCTACGCGTCGCCCTGGGCGGGGCCGGGCGTTCCGGTCAAGGCGATCAAGTGGCTGCTGATGAACCACAGCCCGCTGATCATCAAGCCGATGCTCGAGGCCTCGATGTGGCGATGGGGCTTGGCGATGCTGCGCAACTGCACCGAGGCGCGCTATCGCGTCAACAAGGCGCGCATGGTGCGCGTGGCCGAATACAGCCGCGACTGCCTGAAGGACCTGCGCGCGGAGACGGGCATCGCCTACGACGAGCGCACGCAGGGCACGCTGCAGCTGTTTCGCACGCACAGGCAGCTCGATGGGGTTCGCAAGGACACCGAGATCCTGGACCAGTACGGCGTGCCCTACGAGGTGCTCGATACCGCGGGCTACCTGCAGTACGAGCCCGCGCTGGCCGGCGTCAAGCACAAGTTCGTCGGCGCGCTGCGCCTGCCCGGCGACGAGACGGGCGACTGCTTCCTGTTCACCCAGCGCCTGGCGAAGATGGCCGAGGCGCTCGGCGCGAAGTTCCGCTTCAACGTGAACATCACCGGCATCGCCAGCGACGGCCGGCGCGTGACGGGCGTCGACACCGACGCCGGCCGCCTGAGCGCCGACCACGTCGTGCTGGCGCTCGGCAGCTTCTCGCCGAAATGGCTGAAGCCGCTGGGGATCCACATCCCCGTCTATCCGGTCAAGGGCTTCTCGATCACCGTGCCGATCACGGACGCGTCCGCCGCGCCGGAGTCCACCATCATGGACGAGACGCACAAGGTGGCCGTCACGCGCCTGGGGGACCGCATCCGGGTCGGCGGCATGGCGCAGCTCTCGGGCTACGACCTGGCGCTCGACGAGCGCCGCCGCCGCACGCTCGAATTCGTGCTGACCGACCTGTTCCCGGCGGCCGGCGACCTGGCGCGCGCCACGTTCTGGACCGGCCTGCGCCCGATGACGCCCGACGGCACGCCGGTGATGGGGGGCACGTCGCTCGAGAACCTGACGCTGGCCACCGGCCACGGCACGCTGGGCTGGACGATGGCCGCGGGCACGGGCCGCGCCATCGCCGACCTGCTGGGCGGAAGAAAGCCCGAGATCGATTTCGACGGCCTCACGGCGGCGCGCTACGGCGCCTGAACGCGGGGACGGCGGCCTCCAGGAGGCCTTATCGGCCGGGCGCCGGCCCGCCGGAGTCGCACGATCCGTTGAAACATCTTGTAACCGTGATCTATTCGACGCCGCGCTTGCCGCCGAGTCGAAGCGAAGTGCTCCCCAACCGGTCGCGCAGTCCTAGGATCGCCTCGCGCTGATCACAACAAGCCTCCGCCGGAGGCACGGCGCACCGGCCGCGACGGGCCTGCCGCGCGCGCGCCGACCCTGGAGGGAATCGCCATGTCGAACACGAACAAGTCCGCCGCCCCCGCCCGCGCCCTGAGCGCCACCTCGCTGCTGCTCGCCGCGGTCATCGCCCTCGAGGTGACCGGCATGCACGCCCCGTCGAAGACCGGAACCGGCGCGCTGGCCGCGGCCGCCGCCGACGGCGACACCATCTACGCGCCCGCCGACCGCTCGCCGGCGTCCGGCACGGACGTGCTGGCGCAAGCCGGCTACTGACCGCCGGCGACCCCCACGAAACGAGGCTGCCGGCGAACGCGGGTCGACGACCCGCCCTGCCAGGCCCCGATGCCCGCGCCCGCGGGCTCCGGCCACCAGGGGCCGCTGCGCATCGCGCGCAGCGGCCCCTTTGCATGGGCCGGCCAGGCGCCCGGCCCGCCGTCGGGCGACGGAAAACGTGCGTTCGACGGCCCGGCGGCACCAGCGGTCGACCCGGACATGAAGCGCCTCGCCGTGCGTCTATCATCCGCCCTGAATGCAACCCGGAGCCAAGTGGAGGCCGCCATGTCTTTGATGGGATTCATCAAGAAGCAGTTCATCGATGTCATCGAGTGGCAGGAGCCGGCCGACGGCATCCTGGCGTGGCGCTATCCCATGCAGGACAACGAGATCCAGAACGGCGCGCGCCTGACCGTGCGCGAGTCCCAGGCCGCGCTGTTCGTCAACGAAGGCCGTGCGGCCGACGCGTTCGGGCCGGGCCTGTACACGCTGAACACGCACACGCTCCCGCTGCTCACCAACCTGATGAACTGGGACAAGGCGTTCGCCTCCCCGTTCAAGAGCGACGTCTACTTCTTCAGCACGCGCCTGCAGGTCGACCAGCGCTGGGGCACCCCGCAGCCCGTCACGCTGCGCGACAAGGACTTCGGCGCGATCCGCATCCGCGCGTTCGGCAACTACTCCTGGCGCGTCGCCGACCCCAAGCTGTTCCAGCAGCAGGTCTCGGGCACGCGCGGCACCTACACGGTCGCGGAGATCGACGGCCAGCTGCGCGGGCTGATGCTGCAGCACCTGTCCGACGCCGTGGCCCAGAGCGGCATCCCGTTCCTGGACCTCGCCGCCAACCAGGTCGAGTTCGCCACCCAGATCAAGTCGGCGTGCGCGCCGGCGTTCGCCAACCTGGGCCTGGCGCTCGACGCCGTCACGGTGCAGAACGTCTCGCTGCCCGACGAGCTGCAGAAGATCCTCGACCAGAAGATCGGCATGGGCATGGTCGGCCAGAACATGGGCGCCTTCATGCAGTACCAGACCGCGCAGTCGATCCCGGACATGGCCAAGGCCGCGGGCGACGGCGGCGGCGGCATCGCGGGCGGCGCCATGGGCCTGGGCGCGGGCGTGGCGCTGGGCCAGGTGCTGGCCGGCAACATCGCGCAGGGCCTGGGCACGGGCATCGCCACCGCGGCGCAGGCCAGCGGCGAGCATCCGCCGGTGCAGGACGTGATGGCGCTGATCGAGAAGCTGGGCGAGCTCAAGGCCAAGGGCATCCTCACCGAGGAAGAGTTCGCTGCCAAGAAGACCGAGCTGCTGAAGAAGCTGTGAGGCCCGCCCCCATCATCGTCGGCGCATCCTGCGGGCGTCGGGCGTGACCGCGCACGCGCGTGACGCGTCGGCGCGCCCGCCCGCGGGGATGGCCGCCTGATGGCCACCGCCCCTCAACGCGCCTGGCGCGCGGCGTGTCCCAACTGCGGCGCGCCGGTCGACTTCCTCTCGCCGGCCTCGGCCAGCGCCGTCTGCAGCTTCTGCCGCAGCACGCTCGTGCGCGACGGCGAGTCGCTGCGCAAGATCGGCACCAGCGCCGAGGTCTTCGACGACTTCACGCCGCTGGCCATCGGCGCCAGCGGCAGCTACCAGGGCACGAGCTTCATGCTCGTCGGCCGCCTGCAGTTCGGCACCGACGCCGGCCCGTGGAACGAGTGGCACGCGCTGTTCGACAACGGCCGCAGCGGCTGGCTGTCGGAGGACAACGGCCGCTACGTCTTCGCGTTCGACCTGCCGCTGGCGGCTGGCACGCCGCTGCCCGAACGACTGCAGGCCGGCGCACCGGCCACCGTCGACGGCCGCCCGTGGCGCGTCGCCTCGGTCGTGCGCGCGACGCTGATCGCCGCGCAGGGCGAGCTGGTGCAGCCGCCACCGTCCGATCGCGCGATCGTCGTCTCCGACCTGCGCAACACCGCCGACGAGGTGGGCACGCTGGAGTCGGTCGACGGCACGCTCACGAGCTGGTCCATCGGCCGTTCGGTGCGCCTGGCCGACCTGAAGATGTCCGGGCTGCGCGAGGCCGGCATCGGCGGCGCCGGCGAGAAGACGATCCAGGCGCAGTCGCCGCCGTGCCCGAACTGCGGCGCGCCGCTGAAGATCACGCTGGCCACCACGCAATCGGTGGTGTGCGACAGCTGCAAGTCGGTGGTCGACCTGTCCAGGGGCATCGGCCCCGACATGGCGCATTACGCGCAGCGCAACCGCATGGAGCCGGGCATCCCGCTGGGCCGCACCGGCACGCTGCCGATCCCCAGCGGCGCCGCGCCGTTGCCGTGGCAGGTCGTCGGCTACATGGAGCGCATGGAGCTGATGCCGGCCGGCTCCGACGAGGCCGAGGCTTGGCGCGAATACCTGCTGTACAACCGCCAGGAAGGCTTCGCCTTCCTCGTCGACACCAACGAGGGCTGGAGCGTCGTGCGCGTGCTCACCGGCGTGCCGGAAGTGCGCGGCCAGTCGGCCACGTGGTACGGCAGCACGTATGCACGGCGCTGGACGTACGCCTCCCAGACGACCTACGTCCTCGGCGAGTTCTACTGGAAGGTGCAGGCCGACCAGCGCACGCAGCACGAGGACTACGAAGGCTCGGCCAGCGGCCACCGCGCGTTCCTGAGCAAGGAAAGCACGGCCAGCGAGACGACGTGGTCGGCGGGCGAGTCGATCCCCGCGCCCATGGTGGCGCAGGTCTTCGGGCTCGACGCGGCCGCGGGCGCTCAGCTGCAGCGCGGCGGCGCGATGGGCGGCGGCGGGCCGTCGCTGGGCGGGCTGGTCGGCGCCGGGGGGCTGATCTCGTGGCCGAAGCTCATCCTGCTGCTGGTCGTCGTGCTGATCCTGCTGGCGTGGTGCAGCCAGGACGCGTGCCGCGACGTCAAGCGCGCCTACGGTTCGTACAGCGCGGAATACCGGCAATGCAAGGCGCGCTCGGCCGCCGGGACGGGCGCCTACT
>JAEKKH010000025.1 GCA_019510465.1 Burkholderiales bacterium | reverse complement strand
CGTCGACAGCGACGAGATCTGGTCGGTGGTGATCGCGGCGATCTGGGCCGTCGACAGGGCCGCGGCGGCCGCCGTCGTCAGCGCGGCGACCTCGGTGGTCGTCAGGGCCTGGATGTCGGCGGTCGACAGGGCGCGCAGCTGGTTGGAGCTCATCGCGGCCAGGTCAGCCGTGGCGAGGTTGGCGACCTGGTCGGTCGTCAGCGCCGCGATCTCCTTCGTGGTGAGCGCGGCGAACTGCGACGTCGTCAGGGCGTCGAGGTTGGTCGTCGTCAGCGCGGCGACCTGGGCGGTGCTCAGGTTGGCGACCTGGGCGGTCGTCAGCGCGGCCATCTGCGTGGTCGACAGCGCGTTCAGCTGGTCGGAGCCCAGTGCGTCGATCGCGGCGGTGCCGAAGGCGCGCAGGTCGGCGGTCGACAGCACGGCCAGTTCGTCGGTGGTCAGCGCGGCGATCCCGGCGGTCTTCAGCGCGGCGGCCTGGGCCGTCGTCATCGCGGCGAATTCGGCGGTGGTCAGCGCGACGACCTGGTCGGTGGTCAGCGCGCCGATCTGCAGCGTGGTCAGCGCGGCGAACTGCGCGGTCGTCAGCGCGTCCAGCACGGCGGATTCGAGGCTTGCGACCTGCGTGGTGGTCAGCGACGCGACCTGCGACGTGGTGAAGGCGGCCACCTGGTCGGTGGTCAGGACGTTCAGCTGGGTCGAGGTCAGCGCATCGACCGCGGCGGTGCCGAGGGCGCGCAGGTCGGCCGTCGACAGCGCGACGACCTGGTCGGTGGTCAGCGACTGCACCTGGGCCGTCGACAGCGCGTTGGCCTGGGCGGTGGTGAGCGCGGCGACTTCGTCCGTCGTCAGCGCCTGCAGCTCGCCGCTGGTCAGCGCGCGGATCTGGCTGGTGGTGAGCGCGACGAGGTCGGCCGTCTCGAGGTGGGCCACCTGGTCGGTCGTCAGCGCGGCGACTTCCGAGGTCTTGAGCGCGGCGAACTGCGCGGTGGTCAGCGCGTCGAGGTTGGTCGTCGTCAGGCCGGCGAGCTGGCTGGTGGTGAGGTTGGCGACCTGGGCGGTCGTCAGCGCGGCCATCTGCGTCGACGACAGCGCGTTGAGCTGGTCGGTGCCGAAGGCATCGACCTGGGTCGTGCCGAGCGCGCGCAGGTCGGTGGTGGTCAGGGCGGCGACGAGATCGGTGTTCAGGTTCGCGATCTGCGCGGTGGTCAGCGCGGCGGCCTGCGCGGTCGTCATCGCGGCGACCTGGGCGGTGGTCAGCGGCGCGGTGATCTGGGCCGAGGTCAGCGAGGCGACCTGCGTGGACGACAGCGCGGCGAATTGCGCCGTGGTCAGCGCGTCGACGTTGGTCGTGCCGATGTGCGACAGCTGCGTCGTCGTCAGCGCGGCGACCTGCTGCGTCGTCAGCGCCGCGACCTGGTCGGTCGTCAGCGCGTTCAGCTGGTTCGAGGACAGCGCGTCGACCGCCGCGGTGCCCAGCGCGCGCAGGTCGGCGGAAGTCAGGGCCGCGACCTGGTCGGTGGTCAGCGCGGCGACCTGCGCGGTCGACAGCGCGTTGGCCTGCGCCGTGGTCAGCGCGGCGATCTCGTCGGTGGTCAGCGCGGCCAGCGCCGTGCTGCCGAACGAGCGCACCTGCGTCGTCGTGAAGGCGGCGACGTCGATGGTGGTGAGGTTGGCGACCTGGTCGGTCGTCAGCGCGCCGATCTCCCGGGTCGTGAGCGCGGCGATCTGCGCCGTCGACAGCGCGTCCAGGCTGGTGGTCGACAGGCTGGCGACCTGGCTCGTCGTGAGCGCGGCGATTTCAGCGGTCGACAGCGCGCCCAGCTGCGTGGTGGTGAGCGCGTTGAGCTGGTCGGACGTGAACGCGTCCAGCGAGACGGTGTTCAGCGCACGCAGGTCGGCGCTGCTGATCGCGGCGACCTGGTCGGTCGTGAAGCTGGCGGTCTGCGCGGTGGTCAGCGCGTTGATCGTGGCCGTCGTCAGGGCGGCGACCTGCGTGGTCGTCATCGCCTGGATGTCGGAGGAGGTCAAGGCGTGCACCTGGTTGGAGCCGAGCGCGGCCAGGTCCGCCGTGCCCAGGTTGGCGACCTGGTCGGTACCGAGGCTCGCGACCTGCGTGGTCGTCAGCGCGGCGACCTGGGCGGTGCTCAGCGCGTCGAGGTTGGTGGTCGTCAGCGCCGCGACCTGGGCAGTCGACAGGCTGGCCACCTGCGTGGTGGTCAACGCGCCCATCTGGGTCGTCGACAGCGCGTTGAGCTGGTCGGAGCCGAGCGCGTTGATGGCGGCGGTGCCGAAGGCGCGCAGGTCGGCGGTCGACAGCACGGCCAGTTCGTCGGTGGTCAGCGCGGCGATCTCGGCGGTCTTGAGCGCGGCGGCCTGCGCCGTGGTCAGCGCGGCGAACTCGGTGGTGGTCAGCACGACGACCTGGTCGGTGCTCAGGGCGCCGATCTGGCTGGTGGTCAGGGCGGCGAACTGCTGCGTGGTGAACGCGTCCAGCACGGCGGAGCCCAGGCTCGCGACCTGCGCGGTGGTCAGCGCGGCGACCTGCGCGGTGGTGAAGGCGGCGACCTGGTCGGTCGTCAGCGCGTTCAGCTGGGTGGAGGTGAAGGCGTCGACGGCGGTGGTGCCCAGCGCGCGCAGGTCGGCGCTGCCGAGGGCGGCCACCTGGTCGGTGGTCAGCGCCGCGATCTGCGTGGTGCTCAGCGCGTTGGCGGCGGCGGTGCTCAGGCCGGCCACCTCGGTGGTCGTCAGGGCCTGGATCTCGGCGGTGCCGAGGGCGCGGATCTGCGTGGTGGTCAGCGCGGCCAGGTCGGCCGTGCCGAGGTTGGCGACCTGGTCGGTCGTCAGGTTGGCCACCTGCGACGTGGTCAGCGCGGCGATCTGGGCGCTGGTGAGCGCGTCCAGGTTGGTGGTGTTCAGGCTCGCGACCTGCGCCGTGGTCAGCGCGGCCAGCTGCGCGGTGGTCAGCGCGGCGACCTGGGCGGTCGACAGCGCGTCGAGCTGCGCGGTGGAGAAGTTGTCGAGGGCGACGGTGCCGAGGGCGCGCAGGTCGTTCGTGGACAGCGCGGCGACCTGGTCGGTGGTCAGCGCGGCGATCTGCTGGGTCGTCAGCGCGTTGGCGGCGGCGGTGGTCAGGCCGGCGATCTCGGCCGTGGTCAGCGCCTGGATCTCGGAGGTGCCGAGCGCGCGGATCTGGCCGGCGGACAGCGCGGCCAGGTCGGCGGAGGAGAGGTTGGCGACCTGGTCGGTCGTCAGGTTGGCGACCTGCGTGGTGGTCAGCGCGGCCACCTGCGCCGTGCTCAGCGCATCCAGGTTGGTGG
>JAEKKH010000024.1 GCA_019510465.1 Burkholderiales bacterium | reverse complement strand
TGATCGGCTTGGAATCCGCGCCCGAGAAGACCACCCCGTACAGGAAGTCGTTCCAGATGTTGGTGAACTGCCAGATCAGCGTCACGACCAGGATGGGCGTCGACAGCGGCAGCACCACGCGCCACAGGATGCGCCAGAAACCGGCGCCGTCCAGCATGGCGGCCTTGATCAGCTCGTCGGGCAGGCCGATGTAGTAGTTGCGGAAGAACAGCGTGGTCGACGGGATGCCCGCGAGCACGTGCATGACGATCAGGCCCACGATGGAGCTCGCGATGCCGAAGTAGCCCAGGATCTGCGACATCGGCAGCAGCACGACCTGCATGGGCATGAACACGCCGAACAGCAGCATCGCGAACATCACCTCGCTGCCCTTGAAGCGCCACTTCGAGAGCACGTAGCCGTTGACGATGCCCAGCGTCGTGGAGAGCGCCACCGCGGGCACCACCATCATCACGCTGTTCAGGAAGAACGGCTTCAGGCCGCCGCAGTCGGTGCCCGTGCAGGCCTGGTTCCAGGCCTTGCCCCAGGAGGCGAGCGTCGGATGGGAGGGCAGTTCCATCAGGTTGCCGCCGCGGATCTGGTCCATGTCCTTGAGCGACGTGACGATCATCACGTACAGCGGGGTCAGGAACCAGACCGCGAACAGGCCCAGCGCCGTCCACAGGACGACACGGTGCCAGGTGAGGGAGCTCGGCGGCCGGTTCACTTCTTGGTCCTCAGTTCGGAATACAGGTAGGGCACGACGATGGCGGCGACGGTGGCCAGCATGATCTCGGCGCTGGCGGCGCCCATGGCGACCTGGCCGCGCGAGAACGACATGGCGTACATGAAGGTGGCGGGCAGGTCGGTCGAGTAGCCCGGGCCGCCGGCGGTCAGCGCGATCACGAGGTCGAAGCTCTTGATCGCCAGGTGGCTCACCACCATCAGCGTGCTGAAGAACACCGGGCGCAGCGACGGCACGACGATGCGCCAGTAGATGCGCGGCAGGCTCGCGCCGTCGATCTGCGCAGCCTTGATGATGGAATCGTCGATGCCGCGCAGGCCGGCCAGGAACAGCGCCATCACGAAGCCCGAGGCCTGCCAGATGCCGGCGATCACGATGCAGTAGATGGCATGCTGGTCGTCCACCAGCCAGTCGAACGTGAAGTTCTTGAAGCCCCAGCTCTGCACCAGGTGCTCGATGCCGAGGCCCGGGTTCAGGATCCACTTCCACGCCGTGCCGGTCACGATGAAGGAGATCGCCATCGGGTACAGGTAGATCGTGCGCAGCACGCCCTCGCCGCGGATCTTCTGATCGAGCAGGATGGCCAGCAGCAGGCCCAGCGCCATCGAGCCGCCGATGAACAGCACGCCGAAGATGCCCATGTTCTTCAGCGCCACGTGGAAGCGGTCGTTGTCGAACAGGTCGGTGTAGTTGGAGAACCCGACGAACTCGTAGTTCGGCAGCATGTGCGACGCGGACAGCGACAGGTAGCCGTTCCACGCGATCAGGCCGTAGATGAAGAAGAACGACAGCGCGAAGCTGGGCGCGACGACCAGCTTGGGCAGCCAGGAGGCGCTGGGGACTTTGGGTCGGGACATTTAAGCGACGAGGCTCTCGTTACGCGGTCGGGGCGAGGCCCGGGCGGCTGCGACGCCGCCGGCAAGGGCTGGACCCGAGAAGGCTGTTGGCTGGCCGGGGACCGCGGCCCGGGGAGCCCGGGAATCTGTCAGCGAAGCCGGCGCCTGGCCGTATTCGCTCACGGATTCTGAGTGCAAAGGGCAGCAAGTGCAAAAAAGCGCCACGCGCGCAATCCGCGTGGCGAATGCCCTTGGGAGGAGAACAAGGCAGCCACCGGACGGCGGCCGCCTCGTCGATCACTTCGTCTTGGACGCCTTCAGGATCTCGGCCTGGGCATCCTTGGCCGTTTCCTTGTCGTCGTTCCAGAACTTGCTGACGGCGTCCTTGATGGCGCCTTCGGCGGCCGGCGGGACGGCCATGCTGTGGGCGATGGACGGCAGCAGCGTGTTGGCCTTGGACGAGGCCACGAAGTCCTTGTTCGATTCCTTGGCGCAGTCGTCGAACTTGTCGAGCTTGACGTCGAGGCGAACCGGGATCGAGCCCTTGTTCAGGTTGAACAGCTCCTGGAACGACGGCGACATGATGGCCTTGGCCAGGTCCTTCTGCGCCTTCTGGTTGGCCGGATCCTTCAACTGGAACATCGCGAACGAGTCGATGTTGAAGGTGTAGTCCTTGGCGGTGCCCGGGGCCGGCGAACAGACGAAGTCCTTGCCGGGGACCTTGCCTGCGGCCAGGAACTCGCCCTTGGCCCAGTCGCCCATCAGCTGCATGCCGGCCTCGCCCTTGATCACCATCGCGGTGGCCAGGTTCCAGTCACGGCCCGGGGCGTTCTTGTCGACGTAGTTGTGGATCTTCTTGAACGTCTCCAGCACCTTGATCATCGTGGGGCTGTTGATCGCGGCCGGGTCGAGCTTGACCAGCGCGTTGCGGTAGAAGTCGGCGCCGCCGACGCCCATCGCGACGTCTTCGAACGTGGTGAAGTCCTGCCAGTTCTGGCCGCCGTGGGCCAGCGGGATGATGCCCGCGGCCTTGAGCTTGTCACCGGCGGCGAAGAACTCGTCCCACGTCGTCGGGACCTTGGCGCCGGCCTTCTTGAACGCTTCCGGGTTGGCCCAGAGCCAGTTCACGCGGTGCACGTTGACCGGCGCGGCGATGTAGTGGCCCTTGTACTTCATGACGTTGGCGACGACCGGGGGCAGCACGGCGTCCCACTTCTCGGCCTTGGCCACGTCGTCGATGTTGGCGAGCACGCCTTCGGCGGCCCATTCCTGCAGCGCCGGGCCCTTGATCTGGGCGGCGGCCGGGGCGTTGCCCGAGATCACGCGCGACTTCAGCACGGTCATGGCGGAGTCGCCGCCGCCGCCGGCCACCGCGAAGTCCTTCCACGTGTGGCCTTCGGCTTCCATCTGCTTCTTCAGTTCGGCGGCGGCCTTGGCCTCGCCGCCGGACGTCCACCAGTGCAGGACTTCGAGCTGGTCGGCCTGGGCGGCGTTCATGCCGAGGATCGCGGCGACCGCGACGGCGGTCAGGCTGAATTTCTTGGACATGCGTTTGTCTCCGTAGATTTTCGTGATTGCAATGGTGCGCCGCGACCGGGAACGGCCGCGGCGGGGATTACACGAGGATCAGAACCAGATCTCGAGCTGCGCGCCGTACGAGACCGCGTTGGTCTTGTTGGCCGGCAGGCCGTTCTGCGCGTCCTGGGCGGCGGCCTTGTTGAAGTCCGCGTACGTCACGTACAGGCGCAGTTCCGGGCGCTTC
>JAEKKH010000198.1 GCA_019510465.1 Burkholderiales bacterium | reverse complement strand
CCACCTGCTGGAAGTAGGTGAACTGCGTCACCTCCATGCCGTTGAGCCAGACCTCCCAGCCCAGGCCCCAGCAGCCCAGCGTCGGGTTCTCCCAGTCGTCCTCGACGAAGCGGACGTCGTTCTTCTTCAGGTCGAAGCCGAGGGCCTCCAGCGAGCCGAGGTACAGCTCGAGGATGTCGTCCGGCGCGGGCTTCAGGACGACCTGGTACTGGTAGTAGTGCTGCAGGCGGTTCGGGTTCTCGCCGTAGCGGCCGTCCTTGGGGCGGCGGCTCGGCTGCACGTAGGCCGCCTTCCACGGCTCGGGACCGAGGGCGCGCAGGAACGTGGCGGTGTGGCTGGTGCCCGCGCCGACTTCCATGTCGTAGGGCTGCAGCAGCGCGCAGCCCTGCTTGTCCCAGTAGTCCTGGAGGCGAAGAATGATTTGCTGGAAGGTCAGCATGGCGGGTTCGGTGGGGCCGGGCGGCCGGGGACGACAGGCCGCGCGCAAGGGTCGGCGCGCGGTCGAACGGGCGATTTTACGTGCGGCGCGACGGATCGCGGCTCACATCCATTCATCCGCGCAGCGCGGGTCGGACGGATAGGCACCCTGTTCGACCACCCGGCCGGTCGCCTCGCTGAAGGGAACCTGGAACACGATGCAGCGCAACGGCGTCGCGAACCCGTAGTTCCAGGTGAAGCCGGGCTCTGGCCGGTGGTAGTTCGAGGTGAACGACGGCGGGCCGATCAGTCGCAGCACGTCGGCCCGGGTCATGCCGGGCTGGATGGCCGCGAAGTGGCGTTCATCGAGCACGTCTTCCCAGTGCGCCACGCGACCCGCGGCGTCGAGGTCGATCATGTAGGTGTGCCGGCCGAACGGCATGCGGTTGTACTCGAGCCGCTCGTGGCCGTCGGGCATCGTGTAGGTGGCCGTGGGCGGGCCCATCATGCGCAGCACCTCGTCGCGCGGCGTGCCCGCGCGCACGTCCGTGGGCGCGAACGGCCACGTCGCGCAGCCGGCCACTGCCAGCAGGAAGGGAACGAGCGATGCACCGCGGATCGACATCCCGCAAGAATGCCAGAAAGGCGGCGGCCGGCGGCGTCAGCGCCGGCGGGCCATGAACACGCCGAACAGGACCTGCGCCAGCGCCAGGCCCCACAGCGGCCACAGCCGCAGCTTGGCCACCCAGATGCCGTAGGGCGTATCGCCGATGCGGCCCTCGACCTGCGCGTCGAGCTCGCCCTCGACGTCCGGCGGCAGGCGCGCGGTGACGTGGCCGTGCCAGTCGATGACGGCCGTGGCGCCGGTATTGGTGGCACGCACCTGGCCACGCTGGAACTCGAGGGCGCGCATGCGCGAGAACTGCAGGTGCTGGTCCTGGATCATGCGCCGGCCGAACCAGGCCAGGTTCGTCGAGTTGGCCATCAGCGTGGCCGCGTTCGGGCCGACCATCGACGGCGCGAAGTCCTCGCCGAACAGATCCTCGTAGCAGATCAGCGGCCGCACGCGCTGCGCGCCGACCTGGAACGACGCGGTGTCGACGCCCGCGGCCTGGTCGCCGATCGGGATCTTCATCATCGAGACGAACCAGTGGAAGCCCGGCGGCACGTACTCGCCGAACGGCAGCAGGTGGCGCTTGCCGTAGCGGTAGAAGCTGCCGTCGGTCATGTGGTGCGTGGTGTCCAGGCCCACCAGCGAATTCGTGTAGCCGTGCTCGTCGTCGCCCGTGAACACGCCCACCAGCGCGGAGCGGCCCGTCCTGTTGAACGGCTTCTCGTAGGCCTGCCACGTCTCGCGCGGGATCTGCACCGGCAGGATCGGCAGCGAGGACTCCGGCGTCACCACCAGCTGCCCCGGCGCGCTGGCCAGCTTGACGACATGCCAGGCGAGCGCCTGCTGCACGTGCGACTCCTCGAACTTGTCGTCCTGCGCCACGTTCGGCTGCAGCAGCGAGACCGCGAGGACGCCGGTCGAGCGCGTGAACGACTGCGGCAGCGCGAGGCCGAGCACCAGCGCGGCCAGCGGCACCAGCAGCGGGCCCAGGGTGAACAGCGGCGCGCGTGTCCGCGGCCCGCGCTGCGCGAGCAGCACCAGCGCCACCGCGGCCGCGACGAACGCCGCCAGCGCGCCGATGCCGTAGACGCCGACATACGGCGCCCAGGCGGCCAGCGGGCCGGAAGTGTGCGCATAGCCGCCGGCGATCCACGGGAAGCCGGTGAGGAACTGCCCGCGCGCCAGTTCGGCCATGAGCCAGGCGGCCGAGAACAGCACCGCGTCGACCAGCGGCCGGTTGCGCCGCAGGCGGGCCCAGGCCCAGCCCGCGATCGCGTAGTACAGCGCCAGCAGCGCCGCCAGCACCGCCACCGCCAGGGCCGACAGCCAGGCCGGCAGGTAGCCATAGACGTGCAGGCTGATGTAGAGCCACCAGAACCCGGCGACCAGCCAGCCGAAGCCGAAGGCCCATGCGCGCGCCGCGGCCGCGGGCGGGGGCGCGTCGGCCAGCAGCGCCACTAGGGCGCCCGTGGACAGGATCTGCAGCCACCAGAGCTCGGTCGGGGCGAACGACAGCGCCTGCGCGGCACCGGCCGCAAGCGCGAGCACCATCGCCCGCCAGCCGCTGATGAACGGCGCGGGCGGACCGCGGCGCGGGAACGCGGCGCGGCTCACCCGCCGAGCTCGTCGGAGGCGGACAGCACGCTGTCGAGCGCCGGGCGCGAGACCCTGAACCAGCGCACCGCGCCGCCGCGTGTCAGCATCACGGAGAACTGCAGCGTGCCCAGGCGCGTGGACTCGCCGCGGCGCGGCACGTGGCCCAGCTCGTGGGCGACGAGGCCGCCGATCGTGTCGAACGCGTCCTCGGGCAGGGCGACGCCGAACGCGTGGTTGACGGCCGTGATGGTGGCGTTGCCGGCCACGCGCAGGCTGCCGTCGGCCAGCGAGACGATGCCGCTCTCGTCGGCGTTGGCCTCGTCGAACTCGTCCTCGATCTCGCCGACGATCTCCTCGAGCACGTCCTCGATGGTGATCAGGCCGGCGGTGTTGCCGAACTCGTCGATGACGATGGCCAGGTGGTTGCGGTTGCTGCGGAACTCGCGCAGGAGCTCGTTCAGGTTCTTGGACTCCGGCACGAACACGGCCGGCCGCAGCAGGGTGCGCAGGTTCAGCTCCGGCGCGCGCTGCAGCTTGAGCAGGTCCTTGGCCATCAGCGTGCCGATGATGTTCTCGCGCTGGCCTTCCCACACCGGGAAGCGCGAGTGGCCGGTGCCGATGACGGCGGCCAGCAGCTCGTCGTACGGGGCGTCGATGGCGAGCAGGTCCATGCGCGGCGCGGCCACCATGACGTCGCCGGCCGTCATGTCGGCCATGCGCAGCACGCCCTCGAGCATGGCGCGCGATTCCGGCTCGATCAGCGAGCGCTGTTCGGCGTCGGCGAGGGTTTCGATGAGTTCGGCGCGCGAATCGGGCCCGGGAGACAGGAACTCGACCAGGCGTTCGAACAGGCTGGGCTTGTCGGCCTCGGCGCGCGAGCCGCGTCCGGGTCGACCAGGCTGGGGATCAGACACTGTGGCTGTGTCGGGAGTGGCAGAACCGCGAGAATACCGCATGAACGCGAACTCTTCTTGACAGCGGACCCCGCTTGAAAGAGAGTTCGCCGCCCCCAATTGCCTGTACCCGCGCCCGCGCGACGACCTCCTCCCGAGACACCATGGCCGACAAGCTCATCCCCGCCACCATCCTGACCGGCTTCCTCGGCTCGGGCAAGACCACCCTGCTCAAGCGCGTGCTGACCGAGGCCCACGGCCAGAAGATCGCCGTCATCGAGAACGAGTTCGGCGAGGAGAACATCGACAACGACATCCTGGTGAGCGACACCCAGGAGCAGATCATGCAGCTGTCCAACGGCTGCGTCTGCTGCACGATCCGGGAAGACCTGCGCGCCACGCTGGCGCTGCTGGCCGAGCGCCGCCGCAAGGGCGAGCTCGATTTCGAGCGCGTCGTCATCGAGACCACCGGCCTGGCCGACCCGGGCCCGGTCGCCCAGACGTTCTTCATGGACGACGAGGTGGCCGAGAGCTACCTGCTGGATTCCGTCCTGACCCTGGTGGACGCCAAGCACGCGAACGACCAGCTCGACACGCGCCAGGAGGCGCGCATGCAGGTCGGCTTCGCCGACCAGATCTTCCTGAGCAAGACCGACCTGGTCGACGAGGCCGCCGTCGACGCGCTGCAGCATCGCCTGCGCCACATGAACCCGCGCGCCCAGATCCAGAAGGTGCATTTCGGCGAAGTGCCGCTGGCCAAGGTGTTCGACCTCAAGGGCTTCAACCTGAACGCCACGCTGGAGATCGACCCCGAGTTCCTGACCACGCAGGGCCACGACCACCCTCCCCATGACCACGACCACGAGGGCCACGACCACGGCCCGGGCGAGGCGTGCGACCACCCGCACCACCACGCCCACGACGACGACGTGAAGTCGTTCGCCTTCAAGTCCGAGCGCGCCTTCAACCCGACCAAGCTGGAGGACTTCCTCGGCGCCATCGTCCAGGTCTACGGCCCGAAGATGCTGCGCTACAAGGGCGTGCTGTTCATGAAGGGAAGCGACCGCAAGGTGATCTTCCAGGGCGTGCACCAGATGATGGGCAGCGACCTCGGCCCGAAGTGGGCGCCGGGCGAGAAGAAGCTGAGCAAGCTGGTGTTCATCGGCATCGACCTCCCCCGGGAGATCCTGCTGCAGGGCCTGGAGGGCTGCCTCGTCTAGGCACCCTTCTTGCCATAGCCGCGCCACCCCGGCCAAGCCACTTTCCCGGAGCGCGGTGCATCATGGCTACAATCGGCCCGCCTTTTTGCAAGGTCAGCCCCGCGTCAGAACAACTACCCACTGTTGCTCGCTGCGGGTATAACAGCCTTCCGAGCGACCCCTCGCGAGGAGACCGACCGTGACCAAGACTTCGGCCAAGACGCTGGCACCCAGCACCGCCTCGGCATCCGGCGCAGGCGCCGCTGCCCCGAAGGCGCGTGCCAAGCCCGCCACCAAGGTTTCCTCGTCCGCGGACGGCAGCGCCGCCGCGGGCCCATCTCTCAAGAAGCCTTCCGCAAAGGCCGACATAGAACCGATGAACGCCGCAAAATCCACTGCCACCGATCCGAAGCTGGCGTCTGCCTGGAAATCCAAGGCGGGCAAGGACCTCACCGAACCCGAGCTGCTGGCGATGCCGGACAGCGAGTACATGGGCGAGAAGCAGCTGGAATTCTTCCGCGCGAAGCTCCAGGCGCTGAAGGATGACCTCCTGTCGAACGCCGGCGAGACCACCGAGCATCTGCGCGAGGACACGTCGATCGTCCCCGATCCGGCCGACCGCGCCACGATCGAGGAAGAACACGCCCTCGAACTGCGCACGCGCGACCGCGAGCGCAAGCTGCTGAAGAAGATCTCGCAGTCGATCAGCCGCATCGACGCGGGCGACTATGGCTACTGCGACGAGACGGGCGAACCGATCGGCCTGGGCCGCCTGCTGGCGCGTCCGACCGCAACGCTGTCGCTCGAGGCCCAGCAGCGCCGCGAGATGAAGCAGAAGATGTTCGGAGACTGACCTGAGCCCGCCGCCCGATTCCCTCTCCCGCCCGAGCGCCCTCCGCGATGTCCGATAAAGACGACAGCGGCGGACTGTTCCGGCGCATGGCGCGCAAGGTCGCGGCGCCAGCGAGGGAACTCGTCGGCATGCAGCCGCGCGAGACGGACATCCGCGCCACCGAGTTCGACAAGGCCGAGATGAAGGCCATGATCGAGCGCAAGCGGCGCAACGACTACGTGCGCAAGCGCGAGCTCGACACCCTGCGGCGCATCCGCCGCGAAGGACTGTCGGGCGACCAGGCCGCGGCGCTGACGATGCAGTCGTCGCGCATGGACGAGAGCGTGGAGACGCGCTCGACGCAGTCCTCCGTGCAAAGCGTGGGCATCAAGGCCAAGATCGACGCGATCGAGCGCCAGATGGTGGGGGCGACGTCTCAGGTGTCGGCCGGCGGCCCGCAGCCGCCCGCCGCCAAGCCGGCGCGCAGCACCTCGACGATGCCGCCGGGCGTGACCCCGCCGATCCTGACCACGACGATCTTCGATCCCGAGGAACAGACGGCCACGCTGCCGGTGCCGCTCAAGCAGGACGACGACCACGTGACGGTCGCACGCCTGGACGGCGGGCCGCTGCAGTTCGATTCGCCGGAGACCTCGCCCTCGGAGCTCGGCCCGGAGACCGGTCTGCCGACGCGCAACTTCGCCAACACCATGCCGTACGCGGCCGTCTCCGACCCCTTCGCGCCGCCGAAGTCCAGCCCGCCGCCCGCACCGCCGGAGCACGCGCCGCTGGAGTTCACGCCCACGCCGTTCCCGCCGCCTGCCGCGCCCCTGGCGGCCCCCGCTCCGGCCAACGTCAACCCGTACGCCGCCGGCGCCCCGGCACCCGCCGCGCGCGCGGCGGCCAATGCCCGCAGCGCCGATCTCGGTGGAGGCGAGAAGGTCGAGGTCAGCGAGGTCGTGCACGACGAGGCGCTGGACGAGGCCGTCATCGCGTTCGCCGGCGGCGACTTCGCCGGCTGCGAGAAGGCGCTGCAGGCGCTGACCGGCCCGCGCGGCGAACGCCGCGACCACGACGAGACCTGGCTGGTGCTGTTCGACCTGTACCGGGCCATCGGCCAGCAGGCGAAGTTCGAGGCGATCACGATGGAGTACGTCGAGCGCTTCCATCGCTCGGCGCCGCAATGGTTCTCGTTGCCCAAGCAGTTGGCCGTGGCCACCAAGAAGCCCGCCGAGGCCGGCAAGCCCAAGGGCGGCATCGGCTGGGTCTGCCCGCCCGACCTCGACGGCGACGCGGTGGCGCGCCTGGATGCGCTGTCCATGCAGCTGCCGTCGCCGTGGGTGATGGACTGGACGGCGCTCGCGTCGATCGACGTCGAAGGCGCCAGCAAGCTGCAGAAGCTGTTCGTCGGCTGGTCCAAGCAGCCGCTGTCGCTCGAGTGGGTCGCCGGCGAGAAGCTGTTCGCGGTGCTGCAGGATCTGGCACCCACGGGCGTGCGCGATGCCGACCCCGTCTACTGGATGCTGCGCCTGGAGGCCTTGCGCCTGGCCCACCGCCCCGACCAGTTCGACGAAGTCGCGATCGACTACTGCGTCACCTTCGAGGTGTCCCCGCCCAGCTGGGAGAACTCGCGCTGCAAGGCGCAGCTCAGCGGCAGCACCCAGAACACGCAGCCGCTGTCGCTGTCGGTCGTCGGCGAGGCCACGACCAGCTTCATGGACACCTCCATGCTCAGCGAGGAAGAGGCGCCGGCGCAGCAGGTGCGGATCACCTCGCTGGAGCTGGCCGGCCAGCTGTCGGGCGACCTGTCCGAGCTGCTGGGCCGGCTGAGCGCGCAAGTGGGCGACTCGCGCGTCATCCGGATCTCCTGCGCCCTGCTGATGCGCGTCGATTTCGTGGCGGCCGGCGACTTGCTCAACTGGGTGGCCCAACGCCACGCCGAAGGCCGCGAACTCGTGTTCCACGAGACACACCGGCTGGTCGCGCTGATGTTCGGCGCCATGGGCATCAACGAGACGGCGCGCGTCCAGCTGCGCCACATTTGACGCCAAGTCAGCACCCACTCCAGCGATACACCGCCAAGCAAGGCGCCCGACGCGAGTCCGGGCGCCTTTTTTCTTGTGTCAAGAATGACCCCGCCGGGCGAAAAGTTCCCAAAAATCGAGGTAAAGACGCCTTTACCACAAATTAACTCCGTTGTGTTGCTCCTGACCGACTTTTTAAGCCAGCAAGGGCAAACCCCTAGGTAGGATTTGTTCGTCGCTCTTCGGAGTACTTCAATTCCTCAAAGGAACACATCGTGAAGAAGACCTTCATCGCCGGCGCCGTCGCCGTGCTCTCCCTGGCCGGCAGCTCGGCCTTCGCCCAAAGCTACGTCGGCATCAACATCGGCCAGAGCCATGCCAACCGCGCCTGCGACGCGGCCGCCGCCAGCGGCCTGCTGGGCAGTTGCGACAAGAGCGACTTCGCCTGGAAGATCAACGGCGGCTACCAGTTGCCAGGCACCCCGTGGGCGGGCGAACTGACCTACTTCAACCTCGGCAAGTTCAAGGGCTCGGGCCCGACGGCCTCCGCCACCGCCAAGGACTCGTACTGGGGTCTCGGCGGCGCGTACCGCCAGGATTTCGGCAGCGGCTGGGGTGGCGTCGCCCGCGCCGGCGCGGCGTACGGCACGAGCAAGGTGGACTACAGCCTGGCCGGCGTGTCGGGCGAGCAGACCAAGAACGGCTGGCACCCGTACTACGGCCTGGGCGTGACCTACCAGGTGGCCAAGAACATCAAGATCGAGGGCGACTGGGACAACACCCGCATCACCTCGCAGGTGCCGACCTACGCCTCGTCGACGGCCGTCGTCAACAGCTACACGATCGGCGCCTCGTTCGGCTTCTGACCGGAGCCGCTCCTGCGGCCGGATCCAGCCGGCCGCAGGCCCCAGCCCAGGGGCCCGGGGAAGCGAGGATCGGATCCGCCGAACCGGCGTCCCCCAGGGAGCGTGGCGACTCACGTTCCGCGGGCGGCTTCCATCTGGACGAGGCCTTCGAAGAGCAGGCTGTCGACGATCTCGAACTCGACGTCGAGCGCAGGGGCCAGCTTCACGGCGGCCCCGCCGGCGATCAGCACCTTGGGCGGCTGACCGCCCCGCGCGGCCAGGCGCTTGTACTGGCGCTCGACCGCGCCGGCGATCGCGAACACGCCGCCCGACATCAGCGCGTCGCTGGTGTTGGTCGGGAATTCCATGGTCTCGCCGGTGGGGACCTTCAGGCCGGCGGTGCCCATCTCGAGCGCGCGCAGCATCAGGCCGAAGCCCGGCAGGATCAGGCCGCCCAGGAAGCGGCCGTCGGCGTCCAGCGCGTCGATCGTGACCGCCGTGCCCACCATCACCACCAGCGCCGTCCGCGGCGCATGGCCCGCGGCAACCGCCTCGGCCGTCACGCGCGCGCGAGCGCCCACGAGCGCGACCCAGCGGTCGGCGCCCAGGCGCGCGGGGTGGTCGTAGCCGTTGGTGACGCCGGCTTCGACCGGACGTGGCACCACCCAGCGCGGGACGACGTCCCACATCTCCATCTGCTCCTCGACGCGGCGGCGCACCGCCTCGCCGGCCACCACGCAGCCCAGCATCCGGTCGGGCGCAGGCAGGTCGGCCCATTCCCCCTCGGCGAGGTCGTCGATGGTCTCGAGGAAGACGGCGCCGTGGCGTACCGGCGGATGGCCCGGGAGGGCTTCGGCGAACAGGGCCCATTTCAGGCGCGTGTTGCCGATGTCGATGGCAAGAAAGCTCACAGTGCGCGAGCGTATCAGCCCACTCCCTGCCGGTGACCGGGTTGCGGGCAGTGGAAACCCAAAGGTGTGTCGGGAAGGTCACACTCGGGAGCGCGCCGTCCGGCCCCGCCGGTACAAATTGACGTTTACGTAAACGTCAATTCGCCCGATACTGGCGACCTTGTCGCAACCCCCGACACCTGCCCTGCCATGACCGATCTCTCCGCTGAATTCAAGGCCCTCGCCGCGTACAAGCCCGCCCACAAGGTGCGCTTCGTCACCGCGGCCAGCCTGTTCGACGGCCACGACGCCGCCATCAACATCATGCGCCGCATCCTGCAGGGCATGGGCGCCGAGGTGATCCACCTGGGCCACAACCGCTCGGTCGACGAGGTCGTCACCGCCGCGCTGCAGGAGGACGTGCAGGGCATCGCCGTCAGCAGCTACCAGGGTGGCCACAACGAGTACTTCGCCTACATGGTCGAGCTGCTGCGCGAGCGCGGCGGCGAGCACATCCAGGTGTTCGGCGGCGGCGGCGGCGTGATCGTGCCGGCCGAGATCCGCGCGCTCGCCGACAAGGGCGTGCGCATCTACAGCCCCGAGGACGGCCAGCGCATGGGCCTGCAGGGCATGATCGGCGAGATGGTGATGACCTGCGACAAGGACATCTCCACCTTCGCGCCGGCCAGCCTCGACGAGCTGCGCGGCCATGGCCCGCGGGCCTGGCGCAAGCTCGCGCAGCTGCTCACGGCGCTCGAGAACAAGGGCCTGGACGCCGACCGCGTCGCGGCCGTGCACGAGGCCGCCCAGGCGGTCAGGACGCCCGTCATCGGCATCACGGGCACGGGCGGCGCGGGCAAGTCCTCGCTGACCGACGAGCTGATCCGCCGCTTCCGTCTCGACCAGCGCGACCGCCTGCACATCGCGGTGATCTCCATCGATCCGTCGCGGCGCAAGAGCGGCGGCGCCCTGCTGGGCGACCGCATCCGGATGAACGCCATCGGCCCGTGGGCCGACGGCCAACCCAAGGTCTACATGCGCTCGCTCGCCACGCGCGACGCCGGTTCCGAGATCAGCCAGGCCCTGCCCGACGTGCTGGCCGCCACCAAGCTGGCGGGCTTCGACCTGATCATCGTCGAGACCTCGGGCATCGGCCAGGGCGATGCCGCGATCGTGCCACTGGTCGACGTGCCGATGTACGTGATGACGCCCGAGTTCGGCGCCGCCAGCCAGCTCGAGAAGATCGACATGCTCGACTTCGCCGAGTTCGTGGCCATCAACAAGTTCGACCGCAAGGGCGCTGCCGATGCGCTGCGCGACGTCTCCAAGCAGGTGCAGCGCAACCGCGAGGCGTTCACCGTCATGCCGGACAGGATGCCGGTGTTCGGCACCATGGCCAGCCGCTTCAACGACGACGGCGTCACCGCGCTGTACCAGGCGATGAAGCCGCGCCTGGCCGAACTGGGCCTGGCGCTGGACGACGGCACGCTGCCGGCGGTGACGACGCGCTTTTCCACCCACCAGACGCCCATCGTGCCGGCGGCGCGCACGCGCTACCTCGCCGAGATCTCCGACACCGTGCGCGGCTACAAGAAGCAGGCCCTCGCCCAGGCGCGCCTCGCGCGCGAGGTGCAGCAGCTGCATGGCACGGCGCGCATGCTCAAGGAGGCCAACGCCGACAAGCAGAACGCGCACGCCGCCGTCGTCGACCTCGCCAGCGAGCGCGAGCAGCGCCTCGCGCCCGACGCGCGCCAGCTGCTGGCCATGTGGCCCGACATGCGCAAGGCCTACGCCGGCGACGAGTACGTCGTCAAGATCCGCGACAAGGAGATCCGCACCGACCTGATCCACACGACGCTGTCGGGCACCAAGATCCGCAAGGTCGTGCTGCCGCGCTTCGAGGATCACGGCGAGATCCTGAAGTGGCTGATGCTGGACAACGTGCCGGGCAGCTTCCCCTACACCGCCGGCGTGTTCGCGTTCAAGCGCGAGGGCGAGGATCCGACGCGCATGTTCGCGGGCGAAGGCGACGCGTTCCGCACGAACCGCCGCTTCAAGCTCGTCTCCGAAGGCATGCCGGCCAAGCGGCTGTCCACGGCGTTCGACTCGGTCACGCTGTACGGCGCCGACCCCGCGCCGCGTCCCGACATCTACGGCAAGGTCGGCAACTCCGGGGTGTCCATCGCCACGCTGGAGGACATGAAGGTGCTGTACTCGGGCTTCGACCTCTGCAGCCCGACGACGTCCGTGTCGATGACGATCAACGGCCCGGCGCCGACGATCCTGGCGATGTTCATGAACACCGCCATCGACCAGAACCTCGACAAGTTCAAGGCCGACAACGGCCGCCAGCCCACCGCCGACGAAGCCGCCAAGATCAAGGACTGGGTGCTCGCCAACGTGCGCGGCACGGTGCAGGCCGACATCCTCAAGGAGGACCAGGGCCAGAACACCTGCATCTTCTCGACCGAGTTCTCGCTGAAGGTGATGGGCGACGTCGCCGAG
>JAEKKH010000002.1 GCA_019510465.1 Burkholderiales bacterium | reverse complement strand
TTTCCTGGAGCGACCCATCATGAACGTCTACTACGACAAGGACGCCGATCTCAGCCTCATCAAGGGCAAGAACGTCACCATCATCGGCTACGGCTCACAAGGCCATGCCCACGCGCAGAACCTGAACGACAGCGGCTGCAAGGTCACCGTCGCCCTGCGCCGCAGCGGCGCGTCCTGGTCCAAGGCCGAAGGCGCTGGCCTGAAGGTCGCCGAGATCGCCGACGCGGTGAAGTCCGCCGACGTGGTCATGATCCTGCTGCCCGACGAGCAGATCGCCGACGTCTACCGCAACGAAGTCGAGCCCAACATCAAGGAAGGCGCGTCGCTGGCCTTTGCGCATGGCTTCAACGTGCACTACGGCCAAGTCACGCCGCGCGCCGACCTGGACGTCTGGATGGTCGCGCCTAAGGCGCCCGGCCACACGGTGCGCAACACGTACAAGCAAGGTGGCGGCGTGCCCCACCTGATCGCCGTCCACGCCGACAAGACCGGCAAGGCGCGTGAGCTGGCGCTGAGCTACGCCGCAGCGAATGGCGGCGGCAAGGCCGGCATCATCGAGACCAACTTCCGCGAAGAAACCGAGACCGACCTGTTCGGCGAGCAGGCCGTGCTGTGCGGTGGCGCCGTCGAGCTGATCAAGGCAGGTTTCGAGACGCTGACGGAAGCCGGCTACGCGCCCGAGATGGCCTACTTCGAATGCCTGCACGAGCTCAAGCTCATCGTGGACCTGATCTACGAAGGCGGCATCGCGAACATGAACTACTCGATCTCGAACAACGCCGAGTACGGCGAGTACGTGACCGGCCCCAAGGTTGTCACCGAGGCCACCAAGGACGCGATGCGCCAGTGCCTGAAGGACATCCAGACCGGCGACTACGCGAAGAGCTTCATCCTCGAGAACAAGGCCGGCGCACCGACGCTGCTGAGCCGCCGCCGCCTGACCGCAGAGCACCCCATCGAGCAGGTCGGCGAAAAGCTGCGCGCGATGATGCCGTGGATCAAGGCCAACAAGCTGGTCGACAAGTCCAAGAACTGATCGTCTTCGAGCGAACAGCGAAGGCCGGTGCCGCGAGGTGCCGGCCTTTTTGCTTTCAGAGCAGCGCGAGCGTGGCCGGGTCCGGCTGGCCGTCGTAGAACGCGTCGAGCGCCTGGCGGAACAGTGGATCGTCCGAGACCGCGTCGAACAGCGTCAGGCAGGAGCGGAACTTCAGCGCATCGATGTCGCCGAGGATGCTGATCGCCGGGCGATCGGCGTGCGTGAGCATGGCCCGCACGCTCTCCTTCAATCGCTCGCCCAGCAGCGGGTGGGCCAGATAGGCCTCGGCCTCCGCCCGGTCGGCGATGCCGTATTCATGCGCCGCGGCACTGCGGCCCAGTCCACGCAGTTGCGGCAGCACGAACCAGATCCAGTGGCCCGTCTTGCGCCCGGCCTTCAGCTCGGCCAGCGCCTGGTCATAGCGACCGGCCTGCGCCTGCACGAAGCGATCGAGGCTCATCACACCGCCAGGCCGTTGTTCGCCCGGATCGCCTCGACAGCGTCTTCGGGCAGCCACAGCAGCGTGTTGAGGTAATCGTCGAGAGAGTCGACCAGGCCCTGGCGCGGCCCGTTGCGCCAGGCGTCGGAGCCATAGAACGCGTCCTGCTGCGTAACGAGCTGCTCGCGGCCGGCGAAGGCGCGGATCAGGTAGAAGCTCTCGTGCTCATGGTCCGAGCGGCCGAAGGCGACCACGTCCATGCCGCTGGCGCGCACCAGCGGCAGCGCGGCCTGCACCGCCATGACGAAACGCTCGGCACAGCCGGGCTTGAGCTTGTAGGTGCGGATCTCGACGAGCTTCATGGGTTGTCTCCTGGTGTTGGGCGCGATGCTAGGTCGCGCGCGGACCGGTTCTGTCAGCAAGCCGCGGCCAGCCCCTGCGCTATCCTGCTGGCCATGACCCCCGATCCCATCGAGGACGACGAGCCCAGCCTCGCCGTTCGCCCCCGCCGCAAGGGCATCTACGCGCTGCCCAATGCGATCACGCTGGGCGCACTCTTCAGCGCCTTCTACGCCATCGTCATGGCCATGAATGGCCGTTTCGAGACCGCCTGCGTCGCCATCTTCGCCGCCGCCATCCTCGATGGCCTGGACGGCCGCGTCGCGCGCATGACCAACACCCAGTCGGCCTTCGGCGAGCAGATGGATAGCCTGTCCGACATGGTCGCCTTCGGCGCCGCGCCGGCCCTCATCGTCTATATGTGGGCGCTCAAGGACATGGGCAAGCCGGGTTGGATTCCGGCCTTTGTCTACATCGCCGGCGCCGCGCTGCGGCTGGCGCGGTTCAATGTCAACGTTGGTGTCGTCGACAAGCGCTTCTTCCAGGGACTGCCAAGTCCTGCAGCGGCGGCCGTCGTCATGGGGATGATCTATTGGGCTATCAACGAGCCCTGGTATGACGGTGTGGTTGGTACGCCCTGGCTGCGCTGGGTTGCTTTCGGCGTGACTCTGTTCGCCGGCCTTTCGATGGTCACGAACGCACCCTTCTACAGCTTCAAAGTCTTCGACCGCCGGCGCAGCGTGCCCTTCGTCGTGCTTGTCGCCATCATGCTCGGCATCGGCTTGGTCGCCCTTGACCCGCCCACTGTGCTGTTCGTGATCTTCTGCGTGTACGGGCTGTCCGGCTACGCGGTCTACGCGTGGCGCAAAGCCAAGGGCAAGCCGGTCAGCGTCATCTCGATAAGCACCGACGAGCCCGATGAACGTGGCTTGCATCAATAGGCTTTCGTGCTAGATTCCCGCTCCATGAGTTTCGCGATTAGCCTGCTACTAGCCCTAGAGGAACCACGGGTTCGCTAGTCAGACACGCACGCTCAATCTGACCCCAACGGCCCGTATGCAACCGCAGCGGGCCGTTCGTGTTTTCAAAGGCTGCTGGTTGCGCCACCCCCCCTCGGATGGAACTCCCATGTTGAAGCAACCGCAGCAAAAGTACCGCGCTTTCGCGCCAATCCCGAAGACGGCCCTCGCCGACCGTCGTTGGCCCGACGCCGTGCTGACCCGCGCGCCGATCTGGCTGAGCACCGACCTGCGCGACGGCAACCAGGCGCTGATCGAGCCGATGGACATTGCCCGCAAGCTGCGCATGTTCCAGCAGCTGGTGAAGATCGGCTTCAAGGAGATCGAAGTCGGCTTCCCGTCGGCGTCTCAGACCGAGTTCGACTTCATCCGCCTGCTGATCGATGGCGGCCACATCCCCGACGACGTGACCATCCAGGTGCTGACGCAGGCACGCGCCCACCTGATCGAGCGCACCTTCGAGTCGCTCGCCGGCGCCAAGCGCGTCATCGTGCATCTGTACAACGCGGTCGCGCCCATCATGCGCCGCGT
>JAEKKH010000152.1 GCA_019510465.1 Burkholderiales bacterium | reverse complement strand
TGCTGACCGCGGTGCACCGGGTGGTCGGCTCGCGCTTCTTCACGCCGGCGAACTCGGTGGCGCGCGCGATCGCGCTGGCCGACCCGGTGGTCACCTCGGGCGGCGGGCTGCTGCGCTTCGAGGGCTTCTCGTCGTGCTGCAGCACCTACGTGCGCGCCGACGTGCTGCCCACGGCCTACGACGGGCAGGTCATCGCCAAGGGCAGCACCAACGTCGATTTCAACGCGCCCATGCGCGCCGCCCTGGCCCGCGTGCGCGACGACGCCGGGCTGGAGCTGGCGGTGGGGCCCGACGAACTGACGCTGCGAACCGGCGCCGCCGCGGTCACCGAGCGCAAGGTCGAGCTGCCCACGCGCTGGGTGCGCGGCATGGTGGAGGTGCAATCCTGCCAGGCGGCGATGCGCCGGCGCTTCGAGGTCTCCGCGCCGGACGCGCTGCGCTTCCTGCGCACGCTGCCCAAGGCCTCGACCAGCCGCACGCCGCTCTGGGTCGTCCCCGGACCCGCGGGCCTGTTCACCACGACGCGGGCCAGCGAGCGCGGCGTGCGCGTCACCGACACCCGCCGCCTGCGCGTGCTGGAGCCGTTGCTGCCGCGCGCCGACTCGCTGGCCGTGTACGCCGACGACGCGCAGCAGGCCAGCGCCTGGGTGCTGGACTTCGGCCAGGCTCGACTGACGCTCGCGCTGAGCCCCGAGGTGTGGCGCGGCTTCTCCGGCGAGGGCCAGGCCCTGCGCGCCCTGCTGCATGCCAGCACGCACAGCGAGGCCCTGCTGGCGCGCGTTCGCGCCGCGCTCTCCTGGCAGTCGCGGCTGGACGCCGGGTCGCTCGCAGCCGAGCTCGCGCTGGCTCCGGGCGAGGTCGAGGACGCGCTGCAGGTGCTGGGTGCCTGCGGTCTGGCGGGTTTCGACCTCGCCGACGGCCACTACTTCCACCGCGTGCTGCCATTCGACCTGTCGGGCGTGGAGGACATGCACCCCCGCCTCGCCGCCGCGCGCGAGCTGATCGCCGGGGCCGCGGTCACGGTGCTCGAGGACGAGCCGTTCGAGGCCACGGTGCGCAGCGGCGGTGTGCTGCACCGCGTGCGCGACAGGGCCGGCGAACTCCACTGCACGTGCCCCTGGCACGCCGCGCACCAGGGGCGGCGCGGCCCCTGCAAGCACATGCTGGCCGCCGAGGCCAGCCGAAGGCGCTGAATGGCGTTCGTCCCGAAGACCGATCTCGAGAAGGCCGTCCACGGCGGCGATCCGGACGCCACGCTCGCGCTGCTGCGCGCGTGCACACCGGCGCAGCGGGCCGTCGAGCGCGCGTCGGTGGCGCGGATGCTGGAGCTCGCCAACACCGCGCGCTGGAGCAGTCCGCCGCTCGAGTGGGGCGGCCCGCCCAGCGCTGCGCAGTTGCACGCCGTGGACATCGCCATCGTGCTGTGCGGCACAGCGCGCGACGTCGCGCACAGCCGGGTGCGCGACGAGATGCTGCTGTCGCTGTGCCACGAGTTCAAGCCGCGCTCGCTCGACGGCCTGGCGGACGCGATGCTCGCGCGCTCGCCGGCCATGATCCGCCCCGTCTCCAAGCTGATCGCCGCCGGCCTCGCCCCGCGGCCCGAGACCGACGCCTACACGCTGGGGCTCATCTCGCTGCCGCGGACGCTGCGCTCCGACGCCGAGCTGTCCGCGCTGTTCGATGCCGACCCCGGACTGCGTCCCGCGCTGCTGCGCGTGTTCGACGTCGAGGGCACCGGCGACGTCAGCCTGGCGTCGTCGGACAAGTACAACCACAACCCGCGCACCGACTGGGTCACGCTGCTGAAGAGCCTGGTGGACGACGGCGTCGCCACGCGCGCGCAGTTGCTGGACCGCACGCTCGGCGCGCTCGAGAAAGACTGGCCGCAGTACCGCGCCGGCTGGTTCTCGCGCTTCCACGGCGCGCTGGAGCCCACGACGGAGGAACTGCGGGCCCACCTGCCGCGCTACCTGGCCCTGTGCGCCAGCCGCATCGCGCCCACCGTCACGCTGGCGCTCGAGGTCCTCGGGCGGGTCGATGCCGAGGCGCCGATCGGCGCCGACGACCTGCTCGAGGCCCTGCGGCCGGTGATGGCGTCGTCCGTCAAGACGCAGCTCGAGGCCGCGCTCAAGCTGCTCGATCGGCTGGTCGCGCGCGAACCGGGGGGCGCGGCGCGCGCGTCCGACGTCGCGGCGATGGGCCTGCTGCACGCGAACGCCAGGCTGCAGGCGACGGTGCTGGCCAGGCTGTCGACGTGGGGCGTGGACGAGGCGCTGCGCGTGCGCCTCGACGGCCTGGCGGCCCACGTGGGCGCGACGAACCGCGCGGCGCTGCAGGCGCTGCTCGGGGCGCCCGCGGACGTCCCCCCGCCGCCGCCCGCAGCGCCCGCCACGCCGGGCCGCGGCCCGGCAGACCCGCTCGCGGACGATCGCCGCCTCGCGCCGATCGCCGACCTGCCGGATCTCGCCGACACCATCGCGCACGTGTTCGAGCACGCCGAGGACGTCGACGACTTCGAACGAGCGATCGCAGGACTCGTGGCGGCGACGCCGATCGTCGACGCGAAGGCACTGTTCGGCCCCGTCCTCAAGCGTGCGGCGCGCGTGAAGGGCTTGCTGCCGCGCGAGCTCGCGCGCCTGCTGCGCTTCGTCGCGGCGAGCGAATTGGCGCCGGGCCAGGTGGGCGTGGACAACGGCGGCAACGCGAGCCCCGCGGACGCCCTCCTGGTCGCGCGCATCGATGAGCTGGCGCGCTCGACGATCGCCGGCCATCGACTGACGCCGCTGGCCACGCCCACGCACCGCGAGGGCTTCATCGCACCCGTGGCGCTGGTCGAGCGCTGGCAGGCGCATGCGGCGGCCGGCGTGGCGCCGACCGAGGCCGAGCAGGAGCGCGCGCTGCTGCGCCTGGCGCCCGGCGCGGCGCCGCCGGTCCTGGCCGCGGCGCGCGCGCTCGCCGACTCGCCGTTCGTCCGCGCGCTGCGCTACGCGCTGGCAGACGACATCGCCCCGGGCGCCGAGCGCCGGCTGTTCGCGGCCGCGGCGCGCATCCGCCATCCCGGCGCGGACGACGCGGCGCTCGACGCGCGCCATCCCGGCCTGGGCCCGGACGGCGCGCTGGCCGCCCGCTATGCGATGCGCCTGGAAAGCCGGACGCACGAGTACGACGGCAAGTCGTACACGCATCACGACGTCATGCTCGAGGCGCGGCCGCCATGCGCCGCGGACGAGGACGCGCCGCTGGCGGCGCGGCGCCACTGCGGCCAGGGCAAGGCGCGGCTGTGGTTCCGCTGGTCGCCGTTCGCCGGCATCGACGCCGGCGCCATCCGGCATTCGGCCACGCTCCTGCCGTCGGACCTGCGCGCGTTCTTCGCCGAAGGGGTGCGAGCCTTCGGCAACAACCTGGACTGGTGGGAGGCGCAGTGGCAGAACCGTGCCTACCTCGAGCCGCTGCTCGACCCCGCGACGCCGATGACGGACATGGCGAACCTGCTGCTGCTGCTGGCGCTGTGCGGCAAGGAGCCGGGCCAGACGGCCATCGCCGTCGACGCCCTCGTGCAGGCGCATGCCGAAGGCCGCATCGACGCGACGGCGCTGGCCGCGGCGCTGCGCGAGCTGGTGGCCGGCCCGTTGCCGAAGCTCGCGCGCCTGCACAAGAGCCTGCAGGCCGCGTTGCGCGCCGATCCCGGGCTCGGCGAGCTCGTGTTCACGCTGCTGGGGGCCGCGGTGCTGGCTTGCCCCGAGAATCCGCCGCGCGACATGGCGCTGCTGCTGGGGCTGCTGCTGGAATTGCGCGTCGACGGGCCGCGCGACCTGCCGCCGGCCTTGCGCGCGGCCGTCGCGGCGATGAAGCTCGGCGGCAACGGCAAGGCGATCCAGAAGCAGTTGCTGCAGGCGTGAGGCATCCGGTCGCCTCGCCATGACACCCGCTGCCGGCGTCGTCCGCGGCGCTGGCGCGCGAGCGCGGCGTCACGCTCACGCTCATGCTCACGCTCACACGCGCGCGGCCGGCGTCTCGACCGGGATCTCGCCCAGCACGGCGCGGCGCAGCAGCGGCCACAGCGCCTGGTGCGACTGGCGGAACCAGTCGAGGTGGCCGATCGCGCGCAGGCCGTGGTCGCGCGGGCGCACCTGCAGCGCCGCGCGAGGCGACGCGGGCAGCGTGCGCAGCAGGTCGCGCACCGTCACGGGGTTGGCGATGTCGTCGTCCTCGGCATGCAGCAGCACGATGGGCGTGCGCACCTGCGCGTGGAAATCGTCGGCGAGGCCCGCGCGCACGGCGTTGGTGGCGTAGCCGCCGGCCGCGCACCACTGGCCCCACTCGCGCGCGACCTGGGCCGGCAGGTTCTCGCCCAGCCCCAGCCAGGACGTGGGAGCGTAGCCCTTGAGCCAGGTGCCGATCGGCACCAGCAGGCGCAGGCCCAGCCGCGCCTTGAGCGCGAACGCGAGCCGCATGCCGCCGAACCAGCCGGTCGACGCGGCGACGCCGACGACGCGCTCGATGCGGTCGTGGTTGGGCAGCAGGCCGATCATCTGGCCGCCGGCGCTGTGGCCCACCAGCACGACGCGGGCGGCGCCGCTGCGCGCGAGCAGCCACTGCAGCGCGGCGACCTGGTCCTGGCGGCCCCAGTCGACCAGCCGCGCGCGGCTGTCGGCGAGCCGCCCGTCCAGCGACAGCCCGATGCCGCGATAGTCGAACACCAGCGTCGCGTGGCCCTGCGCCGCCAGCCAGTCGGCGAAGCGCCAGTAGAAGTGCTGGCGCACGCCGGTGGCCGGCGAGATCAGCACCGGCGCCGCGCTCGCGTCGCCGCGCGGGGCAAAGAAGTGGCCCTGCAGGCGCTGGCCATCGGCGCAGGTGAGCGTGACGGGCTCGGGCCGCAGCGTGGCGGCGTCGGAAGGGCGTTGTTCACTCATCGGGGTCTCCCAGGGTCCGGACATGCTCCAGCCAGCGCCCGATCGTCTGCAGTTCGGCGGACGAGAAGTCGCCGAGCAGGCGGTCGTTGATGCGCGCCAGCGCCTTGTGCAGCGAGGGCAGCAGCGCGCGGCCGGCCGGCTGCAGCCAGACGTGCTGGGTGCGCGCATCTAGCTCGCTCGCGCGCCGCCGCACCCAGCCGAGCGCCTCCATGCGCTGCACGAGGCCCGAGACCGCCGACGGCGCGAGGTCCAGCGCCTGCGCCAGCGCGCCCATCGTCGCCCCGTCCGCCTTCGCGAGCACGAACAGCACGCCGCTCTGCGCCGGCGACGGCGGCGTGCCGCCCTCGCGTGCGACGCGCTCCTGTTCGGCGGCGACGAACTGCTGCAGCCGGCGCTGCGCGCTGTTGAGCAGGTAGATGAGGCGAGGTGGCTTGGACATGGCGTCGATTTATTTCGCATGCGAAATATATCCGCAAGGGCATGCGCTCGGCAAGCACGGGACGTGGTGGGGTCACTCGACGCCAGGAAACGCTCGTCCGTCGACCCGGTAAGTCCGGAGCAAGACGTCCTCGGCGAAGATGGCGGGCTGGAACACCAAGAGACCGCTCCTCCATGGCCCCGCCCTCCTCTTCGACGCCCGCCGCCGCCTTCACGCCGTACCAGAAGTTCGTGGTGGGCCTGCTCGCCGTGCTGCAGTTCGCCGTCATCATCGACTTCATGCTGATGGCGCCGCTGGGCGTGTGGATCATGCCGGCGCTGACGATCACCACCGGGCAGTTCGGCGTGGCCGTATCGGCCTACGCGTTCAGCGCCGGCATCTCGGGATTCGTGTCCGCGAGCTTCGCCGACCGCTTCGACCGCAAGAAGCTGCTGATGATCTTCTATGGCGGCTTCCTGCTCGGCACCCTCGGATGCGGCCTCGCACCGACCTACGAGCTGCTGCTGGCCGCGCGCGTGTTCACCGGCGTGTTCGGCGGCGTGATCGGCTCGATCGTCCTGGCCATCGCCACCGACCTGTTCGAGATCTCGCTGCGCGGGCGCGTCATGGGCATGATCCAGACCGCCTTCGCGGCGAGCCAGGTGCTGGGGCTGCCGACCGGCGTCCTGCTGGTGGAGCGCTGGAACTGGCACGGCCCGTTCCTCGTGCTGGCAGCCATCGGGCTGGTCGGCCTGGTCGTGATCGGCGCCGGACTCAAGCCCGTCGACGCCCACCTGGGCAAGCCGCAGGAGCACAGCCCACTCATGCACCTGTGGCACACGCTGACCGAGCCGCGCCACCTGACGCCCTTCCTGACCGTGACGCTGCTGGCCACCGGCGGCTTCATGCTGATGCCGTTCAGCACGGCGTTCCTGAACCACAACGTCGGCATCGCCACCGCCGACCTCCCGACGATCTACTTCTGCACGGGCCTGTGCACCATCATGTTCGGACCGATGATCGGCAAGGCGGCCGACAAGATCGGCAAGCTCAAGGTCTTCCTGTTCGGCAGCGTGGTGACGATGTCGATGGTGCTGCTCTACACGCACCTCGGGCACGTGCCGCTGTGGGTGGTGGTCCTGGTCAACGTCGTCATGTTCGTCGGCATCTTCTCGCGCATGATCCCGTTCCAGGCGCTGTCCTCGCAGGTGCCCGAGCCGACCCGGCGCGGCGCCTACAACGCGATCAGCTCCTCGATCCAGCAGGTGTCGGGCGGCGTCGCCTCGGCGGTGGCCGGCCTCATCGTCTCGACGGGTGCCGACGGGCGCATCGAGCACTTCGCCGACGTCGGCTACGTGGTCGTGGGCACCACGCTGATCGGGATGTGGCTGATGACCCGCATCGACCGCCAGCTGCGGGCCAAGCCCTAGTGTGCCGCCCGGATGACGGGCGTTTCGAAGTGCCGGCCGATGAGCGTGTGCGCGAACAGGTAGTCGCGGCGCGAGCGGTCGCACAGGTCGTCGAGATCGACGCGGCCGTCGGCGTCGCAGGGAAAGCTCAGCGGCGACTGCTCGTCGACGAGGGGCTCGAAATGCAGTTCGAACGCGAGCTCGGCGAAGGTGGTGGGTCGGGTCGGGGTGGTGGTCATGCTGGCTCCAGGGAGTCCGTTGCCCTGGCCATGCAATCGGCGGACCCTGTCAGCCGACATGCCGTGCGCCTGTCAGCCGCGTCGGGAGTTCTCGACCCGCGCGACTCGAGCGGTGGCATCCGGGCAGATGGGGGTCGGACGGGCGTCTTTTGTAGGACTGCGCGCACGCGAAGCCGCGATAACGTCTGGCTTCGCTGGCACGGGCACGACGCCAAGATGCAGCCATCGCTTTCGCACACACGACAGGGACTTCACATGACACCGATCCAGTTCGACACCGCCCCGAGCGACCTCCTCGATCCGTGGGAGCCCTCGGACGACACCTTCCTGTCGCAGTTCGACGACGCCGTCCTCGAACAGGCGCTCAAGACGGTCCATTGGCACCCGAAGGACGTGAGCCAGTTCCTGCGCGAGACCGCGCGCCGCTAGTCAGTGCGCGATGACGCCGCCGGCGGGCGGGGCAAGGACGATCCGCCGCCGCCTGTCTCGAGACAGGCGGCCCTCCCCAGGAAAGAGGTGCGGATCGCACGTTGGATAGCAGGTCGCGTGCCAAAGCCTGGCGCGTGCCTGGAACCGATCCCGGACCGGGCGGCGGCCCTCGGGGACGCCGTGGCGGCGACTCTCGCGCGACCGCGACGAAAGATCGAAACGCCGAAATTTGTCACAGCGCCGGGGGCCGCAAAGTGTCGCTACATGGGGTCGGGTGACAAAACACGTCGCATGCCCCGGTGCGCGATCCGGCACGGCGCGCGCTCGGTCATGGCGTCCGCGTCGCAGCCAGCCGCCGGCTGAGCGAGTGCTGAACGAGCGATGTCCGTGCCGACACATTGTTTGCCAACGTATCGGCGGCCGGTTTTGGCGCGCTGATCGCGGCCTCGCCGCGGCGGCGGATTCTTACGATCGAGTCATCGGTCGGGCGCTCCACGGCCGAGCACCGGGATCCACAGCATGTCCACCACGCCCCTCGCCGTCTCCGCCGCCTCGCCCGCCCAGACGGGTCCGTCCCGCCGTCCCGAGCTGTCCGGGCACATCGGCGGCGCCCCGTCGACGACGGCCAGCAGCGCAGGCTCGACGCTAGCCGGCATCGCGGAGGGCGTCGCGGCCGGTGTCGGCGCGACCGTGGCGTTCAGCGGCGAGGCGCTGCACGCGCTGGAGCAGGCCGGCGAATTCGTCGTCGACGGCGCGGCGGATGCCGCGGTCGGCGCCTGGCAGGGGCTCGAACATGGCGCGCAGGCCGTCGAGCACGTCGGAGAGGTCGTCGCCGGCGCCGTGGAGACCGGCGCGCGCGAGATCGCCGGGGCCGCGGTGGCGGCCGGCAAGCAGCTCGCGCATTACGCCGCGGTCGGCGCGCACGCCACCGGCGAGGCCGTCTCCGACGTCGCCAGCGGCACCGTGATGGCGGCCTCCGCGGCGGGCAAGACCATCATGGCGCTGGTCTGAACGGCCGCCCGGGCGGCCGGGGACCGATCACAGCGAGCCGAGGAACGCCAGCAATGCCGCGCGATCGGCCGCGGACAGCGCCGCGAAGCGCTGCCTGGCCTTGTCGGCCTCGCCGCCGTGCCACATGACGGCCTCCGTCAGCGTGCGTGCGCGGCCGTCGTGCAGGTAGCCGACCTTGCCGGCGGTGCCCATCACGCGATCCGTGTAGCCGATGCCCCACAGGGGCGACGTCCGCCACAGGTTGCCGGTGGCCAGGCCTTCCGCGTAGTTGTCGGCCAGGCCCGGGCCCATGTCGTGCAGCAGCAGGTCGGTGTAGGGCTTGATCGTCTGGCTGCGCAGTTCGGCCAGCGGGTGGCCGGCGCCCGTCTTCATCTCGCTGACATGGCAGCTGGTGCAGCGCAGCGTCTGGAACAGCCGGGCGCCGGCGGCCACCTTCAGCGGGTCGACGTCGAGGTCGGCGAGCGGCGCGACGCCCTTCGGGAAACCGCTGGCCAGGCTGCGCTGCGCGGGGACGGCCAGCAGCTCGAGATAGCGCGAGATCGTCTGCAGGTCGGCTTCGACGAGGCCCTTCTCCGCCTTGGCCGCACTGCAATTGGCGGGACCGGCCAGGCACTCGCGCGTCGGGTACACCGGCGAGGTGACCGACATGTCCTGCAGCAGCGCCGTGGCCGCCTGCTGGCGCAGGCTGTACTTCGACGCCTTCCAGCCGAAGCGGCCGAGGCGCACGCCGCCGGTCTCGGAATCGAACACGTAGTTCGCCTGGCCCTTCACGCCGTCCTCGTCGGGCGTCGGACGCACGCGAGCGAGGATGTCGGACTCGTTGACCGCCTCGAGCAGGCCGGCGCCCAGCAACGGCTGCGCGGCGCGCAGCGAGACCAGCTGCGGCACGGGGCCGTCGAACGCCAGCCGCGGCTTGCGCAGTTCGACCGTGCTGCCGTCGGCGAGCTTGACGGTCGTCGCGTCGAAGCCGGCCACGCGCACGGCGTTGCCCCAGTCCTGCGGCGCGCCGCTGGCCGAGCGGCCGTTCATCTGCACCGACACGCCATAGCGCGGATCGGGCCTCTGCTGGCCGCTGGCGTCCAGGACGGCGGTGCGCACGGACAGGGTGTCCAGCCGCTGGTTCGCCGCGGCGGGCGCCGGGCTGCGGCCGTTGTTGACGTGGCACGCGAAGCAGGACGACTGGTTGAAGCGCGGCCCCTGCAGGCCGACGCCCGCCAGGTAGCGGTCGTTGCCCGGCTCGTTGTGGTCGCCGGTGAAGAAGTTGGTGTGGATCAGGCGCCGGCCCTCGACGAAGCGCTGCATGTTCTGCATGCCCACGTCGATGAACGGCTGCTGGAAGATGAAGGCCCCGTTGTCCGCGTAGTCGTAGGACAGCGAACCGAGTCCGCCCTGCAGCGTCTCGGGCGGCAGCGGCGCGTTCATCAGCCGCGGCTGCACGCCGTACCACGGGCGCAGGCCGGCGCCGACGACGTAGGTCCATTCGCCGGCGTAATAGCGCAGGCCGCCGGCGTCGCCCTTGGCGGCCATGCCCGCGGGCGTCGAGAAGAACGACGGCGAGACCTCGATGACGTCGCCCGCCACGAGCGCGCGGCCCGGCACGTTGCTGCCGTTCGGGAAGCCGTCGGCGCCCAGGCCGGCGTGGCCCGGGTAGCCGTCCACCGTCAGGCTGCAGCCGTTGTTGTAGACGTTCGCGCTGGCCAGCCGGCCGTTGGGCGGATACGGCACCGGCGGGCACAGCGCGATGTTCTGGTCCTGCAGCTGGCCCGGGTTCATCCAGCCGTAGCCGGTGACGCCGGGCCGGTCGAACGCGCGGAACCAGGCGACGCCGCCGGGCAGCTGGTCCTCCGTGAAGTACTCGTTGACCTTCAGCGTCGGCCGGGTCACGCCGGCGACGCGGCTGTTGTCGACGATCTCGAAGCCCCAGGTGCGGTTCTTGAAGTAGTTGGGGACGAAGGTGAGGAAGTTGCCCGGCCCCTTGTCGACCGGCTTGCCGGTGGCGGCGTCGACCGTCTCGTTGGGGCCGTACCCGATCTCGTTCCAGTCCTCCCCGCGCTCGCGGCCGTGGCGCGCGAGCCCGCGCACCCCGAAGCGCGTCACCAGCGTGCCGTCCGCCAGCGTGAACTGCAGCGTCTCCACCGGGTCGGCCTGCGTGGGCAGCGGCACCATGCCGGCGCCGCCGGACGGGAACTTGATCGGCGAGGTGGCCAGCACCGGCAGCGTGTTGTCGCTGCCGGGCGTGGCGAACGACACCTCCAGCAGCGAATACCCGTACTGGGTACCGCGCGCCACGCCCTGCAGCCGCAGGTAGCGGGCGTTCATGCCGAGGTTGATGTACTGCTCGGTGCCGCCCTTGCCGCTGCCCTGGTAGCGCAGCTGCGTCCATGTCCTGCCGTCGTCGGAGGTCTGCAGCGCGTACTCCTTGCCATACGCGTTCTCCCATTGCAGCGTCAGCGCGCCGACCTGGGTCTTCTGCCCGAAGTCGAACTGGATCCACGCACCGTCGTCCTGGGCGCTGGCCCAGCGCGTGCCCGTGTTGCCGTCGATGGCCAGCGTGGCCGGCATGCCCGCGTTCTCCAGCGCGGAGGACGTCGCGGTGACCGGCTTGATCGGCACGCCGGGCTTGCTCAGGTCGACCGGCGGCATCGGGGCAGGCGCCGGAGCGGGCGCCGGCGCGGGGGACGGCGCAGGCGCGGGAGACGGTGCGGGCGCCGGCGCGGAGTCGGACCCGGTGAAGGCCTGGATCTCGAAGATCGAGTAGCCGTAGTCCGACGAGCGCTTGACGCCCTGCATGCGCAGGTAGCGGCCCGTGCCGACCAGGCCGCTCCAGTCCTCGACGCCGCCCTGGCTCGCGTCGACCTGCTTGATCGTCGCCCAGTTCGAGCCGTCGCTCGACACCTGCAGCAGGTAGGAGGTGGCGTGCGCGCGCTCCCAGTCGATGCGCACGCGGTTGATCGTGACCGTCCTGCCGTAGTCCAGCACCAGGTTCTGGTCGTCGGAGAAGGCGCTGCTCCAGCGCGTGTTCTCGTCGTGGTCGATGGCGGCGGCCGCGGACAGGTCGCCGCGCTCGGAACCGCTGGCCGTGGCGCCGATGGGCGTCAATGCGATGCCGGTATCGGACACGGCCATCGAGCGGGCGCGGCCGGTGTCGCTCGGGGCCGCCGTGTCGTTCGAGCCGGATCCGCCTCCGCAGGCGGCGAGCAGCATGGCGAGGGCGCAGGGCGAAACCTGCAGGGTGCGACGGCGCGCACGGCGCGGAAGCGGGGATGTCATCGACGTTCCTTCGGGACGGGTGGGCCTGGGTGCGGCGGATGGTGCTCGCTTGTCGATCACCCGGCTGTAAGCGGCGCCTTACACCTTGTCGCGAACGGAGGCTCGATGGCAAAGCCTGCCGGCCGACGCACGCGCGCTGCCGCGTGCGCTGGAATGGGATGTTTGCTGGGACGTCTCCGGATCGTGTCGGCGATGCGCGATGCGCGCAGCCGGTTCGCCGAGCCGCCCGGCGGCCCCGCCCCGGCAACGTCTGTTTCGACTCCTTACGTCATTTCCCGGCATACCCAATCGGGTATGTTGGAACCAGTTCCAAAAACAGGAGTGCCGTCCGTGTGAATTGTCAATCGCGGCGGCCGCCCGCCGCCGGGAGTCGCACCGGGCCGGGACACGGCCTCAGCCGCACGCCCCCACGTACCCGCACGACGTGCAGAAGTCGCACCCGTCCTTGTGGATCATCGTGGCGTTGCCGCACTCCGGGCACGGGCGGCCGGCCTGCGGGGCGAGCTGCCCGGTGGGGCGCGCGGCGGGCGACTCCAGCAGGCCGGTGGCGTCGAGCGGAAAGCCGTCCTCGTCGAGCACGCCCAGCATCGCGTAGCGGTGGATCATCAGGCGCGCGACGTAGGCGACCGTCGACGGCCAGACCTGCTGGCGCTTGTGCCCGGGAACCGGCGCCATGAAGTGGCCCAGCGGCTCGCCGACGTTGAGCAGCTTGCGCAGCTTCATGCCGATCCAGGCGGGGTCGATGACGCGCATGTCGAGCGACAGCAGGCGCGCGAGGCCGTCGAGCGCGCGCGGATAGTTGCCCGAGAAGCCCACCGCGCACGGGCGCGTGACGAGCGTGGGCGCGGCGCCCGCGGGCGCGCTCGCGGCGGCGGCCGAGCGCAGCGTCACTTCCTTCATCGTCAGCGTGAAGGTCTCGCCGGTGGCCGGGTTGTCGACGTCGACGGCCCAGGCCAGCGTGCCGGCGGTGCCGGTGCGCGGCTCGTCGCGGCTGAACATCGCGTCGAGCATGGGCGTGGGGCCCGTCTCGGCGAGCGCGCCGAGCTGCTCGCAGCGCCAGCGCACGACGGCGGCCGTCGCGGCGACGACACCGGGGAACAGGCGCAGTTCGCCGGTGGGCGGGAACGGCATGTCGAACGCGCGCTCCTCGGCGACGGTGGCCAGGACGTCGAGCTTGAGCTTGAGCCACTGCGGGTCGTTGACGCGCATGTCCATCGACAGCGTCTTGGCGAGCGCGCCGAGCCCGCGCGGCTGCTCGGCGCCGTTGACCCACACCTCGAAGGGCACGTTCTGCGCGAACAGGCCGAAGCCGGGGCCGGCCTGCGCGGGCATCTCGCCGACGAACAGCGCGAATTCGCCGTGCGGGTGGCGGATCATGTACGTCCAGGCGGGGTTGCCGCCGTTCATCTCGGGCCGGCCGGGCCAGCGCAGCGAGCTCATCACGGCGGTGGCCGGGCGATCGAGCGTGAGGCGCTGGTCGGCGAGCCGCGCACCCGCGTCGGCGGTGGCCACGAGCGCTTGCGGCGTCTCGTCGGTGGCCGCGTTGGGCCGGGGTTCCGCGGCCGCCGGCGTGGTGCTGAGCACCGAGCCGAGCACCGCGTTGGGCCGGTACGTGGCCAGGCCCTTCAGGCCCGACTTCCACGCGAAGCGGTACAACCCCTCGAAGTCGCCGAACGGGTAGTCGGCGGGCACGTTGACCGTCTTGCTGATCGACGTGTCGACGAACGGCGCGACGGTGGCCACCATCGCGGCATGGCTCTCGGCGCTCATCTCGAGCGCGGTGACGAAGGCATCGGTCAGCGGCGCGTCGACGCCCTTGAGGTGGCGATAGAGACGCCAGGCGTGGTCCTCGACCGCGTACTCCTTGGTGCCGCCGTCGGGCATGCGCTTCCTGCGCGTGTACGACCACGAGAACGGCGGCTCGATGCCGTTGCTCGCGTTGTCGGCGAACGCCAGGCTGATCGTGCCGGTGGGTGCGATCGACAGCAGGTGCGAGTTGCGCAGGCCCTGCGCGCGGATCTTGTCCTTCAGCGGCGCAGGCAGCCGCGATGCGAACGTGCCGCGCGACAGGTACAGGTCGGCGTTGAACAGCGGGAATGCGCCGCGCTCCACGGCGAGGTCGGCCGACGCGTCGTACGCCGCGTCGCGCATCGCCTGCGAGATGCGCCCGGCCTCGTCGCGCGCGGCGACGGTGTCGTAGCGCAGGTTGAGCATGACGAGCGCGTCGCCCAGGCCCGTGAAGCCCAGGCCCACGCGGCGCTTGGCGTTGGCTTCGGCGAGCTGCGCGGGCAGCGGCCAGACGGTGATGTCGAGCACGTTGTCCAGCATGCGCGTGGCCGTCTTCGCGACCGCCGCGAAGCCCTCGTAGTCGAACGACGCGTGCGGCTCGAACGGGTCGCGCACGAAGCTGGTCAGGGCGATGGAGCCGAGGCAGCAGCAGCCATAGGGCGGCAGCGGCTGCTCGCCGCACGGGTTCGTCGCGCTGATCGCCTCGCAATAGCTCAGGTTGTTGTCCTGGTTGATGCGATCCAGGAACAGCACGCCGGGTTCCGCGTGGTCATAGGTGCAGCGCATGATCTGGTCCCACAGCGCGCGGGCCGGCGGCTGGCGGTAGATCCACAGGCCGTCGGCGCGCTGGCGGGCGCCGGCATCGATCTGTTCCTGGCTGGGGCGGGCGCGGTGGACGAGGTCGAAGGCCGAGTCGTCGTCGACGGCCTTCATGAATGCGTCGGTCACGCCCACCGAGATGTTGAAGTTGGTGAGGTCGCCGTGGTCCTTGGCGTGGATGAAGGCCTCGATGTCGGGGTGGTCGCAGCGCAGCACCGCCATCTGCGCGCCGCGGCGGCTGCCGGCGGATTCCACCGTCTCGCAGCTGCGGTCGAACACGCGCATGTAGCTCACCGGCCCCGAGGCGCGGCTGCGCGTGGAGCCCACCCAGGCGCCCTGCGGGCGGATGCGCGAGAAGTCGTAGCCGACCCCGCCGCCGCGCCGCATCGTCTCGGCGGCCTCGGTGAGCGCCGTGTAGATGCCGGGCACGCCGTCCTCCTCCTGCGCGATGGAGTCGCCCACCGGCTGCACGAAGCAGTTGATCAGCGTGGCCGTGAGCTCGGTGCCGGCCGCGGAATTGATGCGGCCCGCGGGCACGAAGCCGCGCTGGAGCGCGTCGAGGAAGCGCTCGGCCCACTGCTCGCGCTGATCGGCTGCCTCGACCTGCGCGAGCGCCCGTGCGACACGCGCGCGGACGTCGTGCAGGTCGCGTTCGTCGCCCTTGGCATATTTCTCGAGCAGCACCTCGAGGCTGATGTCCTGCGGCGGCAGCGCGGCGGCGGACGGCAGCGGTGCGCTGTCGTCGGGTTGGAAGGCGTCGAGCAGGCCGCGTTGGAGGTCGGTGGTCATCGATGGGAATCCAGGTGTGGGGAACGCCCGCGGGTCATTCGCAGCGGGGGTCCGGATGGTCGTCGCGCACGGCGTCGCGCCCCGCGGCCTTGGCCGCGAAGAGCGCTTCGTCGGCGCGCTTGAACAGGTGCACGGCGTCGCAGGGCGCGCTGGCCTCCGCGATGCCGGCGCTCAGGCGGATCGTGACATCCGCGGGCAAGTCGGCGGCCCGCTGCCCGACCGCGACGCGCAGGCGCGTGCACACCTGGTGCGCAACGGCCAGCGGCGCGGACAGCACCAGCGCGAACTCGTCGCCGCCCAGGCGCGCGGGCAGATCGGTCTGGCGGCATTGGGCCTGCAGGTGCTTCGCGACCCAGCGCAGGGCGGCGTCGCCGGCCAGGTGGCGGTAGCGGTCGTTGATCGACTTGAAGTGATCCAGGTCGACCAGCACCAGCGAGACCGGATGCTCGACGCTGGCGCGCGGGAGCACGCCGGCCAGGAACTCGTCGAAGCGGCGCCGGTTGGCCAGGCCGGTGAGCTGGTCGTTGCGCGCCTCGCGGTGCGCGCGCTCGGCGCGGTCGCGCTCCTCGGTCACCTGGCGCAGCGCGCGCTCGGTGTTGAGCGCCACCGCGAGCGCCGAGGCCTGCTGCTCGGCGCGATCGAGCACCAGGCGCGCGCGCAGCTCATGGAAGCGCTTGTGCGCGAAGTAGGCGTCCTGCCATTGCCCGCGCGCCTCGTGCGCCAGCGACTTCAGCCGGAACAGCTCGTCCATGTGCATGTGGCCGCCGCGGCTGTCGGCCGCCGCGTGCCCGCGCTCGAGCGCCTGCAGCGCGAGCTGCGGCTCGCCGGCATGCAGGTGGGCGCGGGCGCGGGCGCAGCTGAAGAACACCATCGAGTGCGCCGCGGACTCGTCCATCAGCGACTCGGCTTCATCCAGCGACGCATGCGCCGCCGCGAGGTCGCCCAGCACGATGTGCGACACGGCCAGGTGGTCGAGCGCGTTGCAGATCTCGTTCCACTTCTGCTGCTCGCGCCACGTCTGCAGCGTCGGGCGCATCAGCTCGATCGCGCGCTCGGCGCGCGGTCGCCAGATCGCCTCGGGCACGCGCTCGTCGTGCTCCTTGAGCGCCCAGCGGCCGAGCGCCAGCGACAGGTTCGAACGCAGGCGCAGCACGACCGCCTCGCCCTGGAAGCCGCGCGCCGCGCGCAGGCCTTCCTCGAAGATCTGCACGGCCTCGGTGAGCCGGCCGATGTCGTTGAGGACGATGCCCAGCGTGTTGGCGATGCGCACCTGCAGGACGGGATCCTCGGCGGCGCGCGCGAGCACCACGGCCTCGCCGGCCACCTCGAGCGCGCGCGACGGCACGCCGCGCCGCACGGCCACCACGCCCAGCGCGTTGAGCGCGAGCGCCTGGCCGCGCACCGAACCGTTGACGCGAAAGTGCGCCAGCGCCTCGTTGGCCGCGGCCTCGGCCTCCTCGAACTTCTCGCACAGCGCGTACGACCGCGCCAGCGGCGGCAGCGCCCACATCAGCCGGTTGAAGTCGCCGTCGTCGCGCATGCGCTGGACCGCGGCGCGAATGGTGTCCAGCGCCGCGGCGCCGCGCTCCTCGGCCACATGGTCGAGCGAGCGAAGTTCGTCGTCGAGTTCCTGATCCGTCATTGCTGCCCACCCGCCACCGGGGCCGTCGCCGGCCGCCCCGTCCACCGGAGGCCGCGGCGCATGCCCGGCCCCGCCGACCGCCCGGCAGCGCGCCGCGCGAGGGTCCCGCGGTCTTTGCCGCCGCGGTGACGACCCATTTTGCACTCGCCGGCGCCGCCGTGCCTGAGTCCCGTCAAAGCGCCGCGAATTGATGCCCGAGTGCAATTGCACGAATGAAAATGGGCCCGCGCGGGGCCCATTTCGGTGAGTGCTTCGGTGAGCTCAGTCGCGTGCGTAGATGTCCACGTCCTTCGTCTCCTTGACGAACAGCAGTCCGACCACGAAGCAGACGGCGGCGATCCAGAACGGATACCACAGGCCGTAGAACATGTTGCCGTTCTGGGCGACCATGGCGAAGGTCACCGAGGGCAGCAGGCCGCCGAACCAGCCGTTGCCGATGTGGTAAGGCAGGCTCATCGAGGTGTAGCGGATGCGGGTGGGGAACAGCTCGACCAGCATCGCGGCGATCGGGCCGTAGACCATCGTCACGTAGATCATCAGGATCCACAGCAGGCCGACCACAGTGAACCACTGGCCGCTGAAGGCCTCGATGGGCTTGGCCTTGGCCGGGTAGCCGGCGGCCTTGAGGGTGCCGGCCACGTCCTTCTTGAACGCGGCGATCTCCTTGCCGGAGGCGTCGTCGAACTTGTAGCCGCCGGCCGCCAGGGAGCCGGTGGGCGGCGTCAGCGTCTTGTCGCCGACGGTGACCACCGTCGGCGAGCCGGCCGGCAGCGCCTCGTTGGCGTAGCTGGCGGAGTTGGCCGTCAGCGCGCGCTTGGCGATGTCGCACGGCGACGTGAAGTCCACCTCGCGGGCCACCGGGCTGCCCTGGAACGAGCAGGTGGCCGGGTCGGCCTTGACCGTGATCTGCGCGTTGGCCTGGGCCGCGGCCAGTTCGGGGTTCGCGGCGCCGGCGATGGCGTGGAAGATCGGGAAGTAGGTCGCGCAGGCGAGCACCATGCCGGCCAGGATGATGGGCTTGCGGCCGATCTTGTCCGACAGCGTGCCGAAGATGATGAAGAACGGCGTGCCGAGCACCAGCGCGGCGGCGATCATGTACTGCGCGGTGGTGGCGTCGACCTTCAGCGAGCTGGTCAGGAAGAACAGCGCGTAGAACTGGCCCGTGTACCAGACCACGCCCTGGCCGGCCACCAGGCCGAACAGCGCCAGCAGCACGATCTTCAGGTTGCCCCACCTGGTGAACGACTCGGTCAGCGGCGCCTTGGACGTCTTGCCCTCTTCCTTCATCTTCTTGAAGGCGGGCGACTCGTTCATCGACAGCCGGATCCACACGCTGACACCCAGCAGGAGGATCGAGACGATGAACGGGATGCGCCAGCCATAGTCGTTGAAGGCGGCGTCGCCCAGCGCGGACTTCACGCCGATGATGACCAGCAGCGACAGGAACAGGCCCAGCGTGGCCGTGGTCTGGATCCATGACGTGTACGCGCCGCGCTTGCCGCGCGGCGAGTGCTCGGCCACGTAGGTCGCGGCACCGCCATACTCGCCGCCGAGGGCCAGGCCCTGCAGCATGCGCAGGGCGATCAGGATGATCGGGGCGGCGACGCCGATCGAGGCGTAGCTGGGCAGCACGCCGACGATGAACGTCGACAGGCCCATGATCAGGATGGTGACCAGGAAGGTGTACTTGCGGCCGATCATGTCGCCGAGCCGGCCGAACACGAGTGCGCCGAACGGCCGCACGAAGAAGCCCGCGGCGAACGCCAGCAGCGACGCGATGAACGCGGCGGACGGGTCGAGCCCGGAGAAGAACTGCTTGCCGATGATGGCAGCGAGCGATCCGTAGAGGTAGAAGTCGTACCACTCGAACACGGTGCCGAGGGACGAGGCGAAGATGACCTTCTTTTCCTCGCCCGTCATCGGCTTCGCCGCGGTGCTCGCCGGCCTGCCGGCCGCGCTGCTGATTGCCATGGGGTTGTCTCCTGTAGTCGATGGCGGCCACCGTCCTCGACAGGAGGTGCCTGCTGCGCATCGTGGGACCCCCCTCTGACTGAGGTCTGACGCGAGACTTATTCGAAACTTACAACCCGAGGGGAAACGCGGATGCGGCGTTCCTCATTGTGGAAAATCGGAGCACGCGCGGGTAAACACCGGCCGCGCAACCGCTCGCCCGGCGCCCGGTGCCGGCGCGTGTCAGCCGCCCTGCCTCGCGCGCAGGGCGCCGGCCAGCATCGCCATCGAGTCCGTCCCCCAGAACAGCTGGCCGTCGTCGAGACGGAAGCTGGGCACGCCGAACACGCCTGCCGCGGCGGCGTCGGCGGTGCGCGCCTGGAGCTCTTCCTTCACCTGCGCACCGGCCGGATCGCGCACCGGCGCGATGGCCGCGGTGACGGCCTGCAGCGCAGCCGCCTCGTTCGGGTCGCCGCCGTCGCGCGCCCACACGTGGCGGAACGCGAGTTCGACCGCGCGCCGGTTCGGCTGGCCGCCGGCCGGCGTGCTGGCCACCAGCAGGCGCAGCAGCGCGAGCGGGTTGAACGGATGCGGCGTCGGCGGGCGGAACACGATGCCTTCCTGCTGCGCGATCCATGCGCACTGGCGGAACAGCCAGGCCTTCTTCGGGGCGACGGCCACCGGCGCGGTGTTGCCCCAGTGCTTGAGCAGGCCGGCGAACAGCAGCGGGCGGTACTCCACGTGGTGCGACACGCCCTCGAGCGCGGACGGCAGGCGCTCGAAGGCCAGATAGGCGTAGGGCGAGACGATGTCGAAGTCGAAGACGACGCGCTGCATGCCGGTCCTCCTAGATGGGTGGCTCGCGGCCAGGCAGCTGTTGCCAGACCCAGCGCTTGTCCGCATCGGCGAGCGCGCTCCATGCCGCGATCTCGTCGAGCGTGCGGCGGCAGCCATGGCAGGTGCCGGTGTACGGATCGATCTTGCAGATGTTGACGCACGGCGACGGCACCGGACCCGCATCGCCGATCTCGGCAAGACGGGCGACGAAGTACGCGCTGTCGGGCGCGCGCTCGATGCCGTCCCGGGTCATGTGCGCCCCTCCCGCGAACCAGACGACCCCTCCCGCGCCGGGTACGGCGCTCCGTCCCCCGAGGGGACCGCGGGCCGGCTTGGGGCGGCCCGGCGCTCGTCCCGCGAACCCGACGACCCCTCCCGCGCCGGGTACGGCGCTCCGTCCCCCGAGGGGACCGCGGGCCGGCTTGGGGCGGTCCGGCGCTCGTCCCGCGCCTGGCTCGATGGAAACGCCATACCGCCTTTCACGCCGGCACCTGCACGACGTCGTGCACGGGGGCGCCGGTGAGCTTCTCGAGCTCGGCCGGCGTCATCGGGAACACGCCGTGCGGATGGCCCGCCGCGGCCCACACGCGGTCGAAGCGGAACAGCTCGCGGTCGATCAGCGTCACCACCGGGGTCGCGTGCGCGAGCGGCGACACGCCGCCGATCGTGAAACCCGTCTTGGCCTTCACGTACTGCGCATCGGCACGGCCGATGGGCCCCACGATCTGCGCCACCTTCTTCTCGTCGACGCGGCGGTCGCCCGAGGCCACGACCAGGATCGCGACCTCGTCGGACTTGCGGCGGAACACCACGCTCTTGGCGATCTGGCCGACGGCCACGCCCAGCGCATCCGCCGCCTCCTGCGAGGTGCGCGCGGCGATGTCGAGGTAGGTCGGCGCGTGCGGATGCCCCAGCCGCACGAGTTCCTGCGAGACGCGCAGGAAGCCTTCCGGTCGATCGGTCGCATCGATCATGCGCACCCCGCCGTGGAATCCGCGCGCCTGGCCAGCAGCGCCCGCGCCACGCGCGAGCCGTTGGACTTGCCGATCTGCCGGGAGATGAAGGCGCCGGCGTCGACCAGCTTGTCGAGGTCGATGCCGGTCCGGATGCCCAGGCCGTGCAGCAGGTAGACGACGTCCTCGGTGGCGACGTTGCCGGTCGCGCCCTTCGCGTAGGGGCAGCCGCCGAGGCCGGAGACGCTGGTGTCGAACGTGGCGATGCCCATCTGCAGGCACTCGTGGATGTTCGAGAGCGCCTGGCCGTAGGTGTCGTGGAAGTGGCCGCTGGTCTCCGCGAGCGGGAAGTGCTCCAGCGCGGCCTCCATCGCGGCGCGCACCTTCAGCGGCGTGCCCACCCCGATGGTGTCGGCCACGCCGACGTGGTCGACGCCGATCGCGCGCATCATGCGCGCGACCATGCCCACGCGCGCGGGCGCGACCTCGCCCTCGTACGGGCAGCCCACCGCGCACGAGATCGCGGCGCGCACCTTCACGCCGGCCGCCCTGGCCGCGGCCACGACAGGCGCGAAGCGGTCGATCGACTCGGCGATCGAGCAGTTGATGTTCTTCTGGCTGAAGGCCTCGCTGGCCGCGCCGAACACGACGATCTCGTCCGGCCTGGTCGCCAGCGCGGCCTCCCAGCCCTTCATGTTGGGCGTGAGCACCGAGTAGCGCACGCCCGGCTTGCGGGTGATGCCGGCCATGACGTCGAGCGCGTCGGCCATCTGCGGCACCCACTTCGGGCTGACGAAGCTGGTGACTTCGATCTCGCGCAGTCCCGCGTCCTGCAGCATGCCGACCAGCACGATCTTGTCGGCGGCCGGGACATGGTTCTTCTCGTTCTGCAGGCCGTCGCGCGGCCCCACATCCACGATCTTCACGAATTCGGGCAATGACGCCATGACTTACTCCAACGTGAGCAGTTCGCCGCCTTCGCTGACCTGGTCACCCGGCGCGAACAGCAGCTCGGCCACGGTGCCGTCGCGCGGGGCGGCGATGGTGTGCTCCATTTTCATCGCTTCGAGAACCGCCAGCGGCTGTCCGGTCTTGATGGCGTCGCCCTTGCCGACCAGGTACGCGATGACCTTGCCGGGCATCGGCGCGGTGAGGCGCCCGGCCTCGGCGTGGCCTTCGCCGGCGTGCGACAGCGTGTCGACGACGGTCACCTGCGCGCTGCCCGCGGCCGCGAACACGCTCACCTGCTCGCCGAGCTGGTAGACGCTCAGCACGACGCGGCGCGTATCGGCGCCGGTGCCGAGGGTGACGTCGTAGCGATCGTCGCCGAGCGCGCGCGATTCGAAGGCGACGGTGACGTCACCGACCTTCAGCAGCGCGCCGCCGTCGTGGCGCGATTCCAGCAGCGCCTGCAGCGATTCGCCTTGCCATTCGAGATCGAAGCGGCGCACCGAGGCGCCATGCATGCGCCAGCCGTCGCGGCGCGACCAAGGGTCGGCGCCGACCGTCGTGTCCTGCAGCGCGATCGCGCGCGCCGCGACGCCGGCGGCGACGACGTCCAGCGGCAACCCCGCCTGGCCGAAGAGCGCGGCCCGCTCGCGCTCGATCAGCGCGGTGTCGAGGTTCGCTTTGGCGAAGGAATCGGTGCGCGCGGTGCGGCGCAGGAAGGCCACGTTGTTGACGAGGCCCGCGATGTGCGTGCCGGCCAGCGCCGCGTCCAGCCGTGCCAGTGCCTGCTCGCGATCCTGGCCCCAGACGATCAGCTTCGCGATCATCGAGTCGTAGAACGGCGTGATGGCGTCTCCCTCGTCGACGCCCGTGTCGACGCGCACGGCCGCGGGGCCGAGGCTTCCGAGGTTCGCATTGCGCCGGAATTCGACATGCGGGGGCCACTTCAATACCGACAACGTGCCCGTGGCGGGCAGGAAGTTGGCATCCGGATTCTCGGCGCAGATGCGCGCCTCGATGGCATGGCCGCATATCTCCAGCTCGTCCTGCAACGCCGGCAATCGCTCCCCACCGGCCACGCGCAGTTGCCACTCGACGAGGTCGTGCCCGGTGATCGCCTCCGTCACGGGATGCTCCACCTGCAGGCGCGTGTTCATCTCCATGAAGTAGAAGCGGCCGTCCTGCTCCACGATGAACTCCACCGTGCCGGCACCGACGTAGTTCACGGCGCGCGCCGCGGCCACGGCGGCCTCGCCCATCTCGCGGCGGCGCTCCGCCGTCATGCCCGGCGCCGGTGCCTCCTCGAGCACCTTCTGGTGGCGGCGCTGCACCGAGCAGTCGCGCTCGAACAGGTAGACGCCGTTGCCGTGCCCGTCGAAGAACACCTGGATCTCGATATGGCGCGGGCGCTGGACGTAGCGCTCGACCAGCACCGCGTCGTCGCCGAAGCTGTTGATCGCCTCGCGCTTGCAGGACGCCAGGGCGGCGGCGAACTCGTCGCCCGAGGCCACGATGCGCATGCCCTTGCCGCCGCCGCCCGCGCTCGCCTTGATCAGCACCGGGTAGCCGATGCGGTCGGCCTCATGCTTGAGCAGCGCGGGGTCCTGGTCGGCGCCGTGGTAGCCGGGAACGAGCCGCACGCCGGCCTTCTCCATCAGCTGCTTGGACTCGGCCTTCAGGCCCATCGCGCGGATCGCCGAGGGCGGCGGGCCGATGAACGCGATGCCGGCGTCGGCGCAGGCCTGCGCGAAGTCCTCGTTCTCCGAAAGGAAGCCGTAGCCCGGATGCACCGCCTGCGCGCCCGTGGCCCGGGCGGCCTCGATGATGCGTTCCCAGCGCAGGTAGCTGTCGCGCGGCGCGGCCTCGCCGATGCGCACGGCCTCGTCGCAGGCGGCGACATGGCGCCCATCGGCGTCGGCATCCGAGTAGACGGCGACCGTCTTCACGCCGAGGCGGCGCGCGGTGGCCGCCACGCGGCACGCGATTTCACCGCGATTGGCAATCAGGATCTTGTTGAACATGAGGATCTCTCTCGATCAGGAATTCAGGCCGGGTCGCCCCAGCAGGCGCCGCGTCAGCGCGCGCAGGAAGCGGAACAGCACGACGGTGACGCCCACCATGCAGGCGAGGACCAGCACCAGCGCCGGCGCGAACACGGCCGGATGCGCGAGCGCGAGCCACAGCATCACGGGCACCGACAGGTCGGATACCAGCGACACGCCGGCGTGCGTGACGGGCTCGGGAAACGCGGCGAGCGACGCGGTGGTGGTGGTCTTGGCGACGTGGCTGGTGGCCGCGAGCGCGCCGCCGGCCAGCGCCGCCACCAGCGTCCACTGCGCCTGGTCGCCGCCGAACGCGCCGGCCGCCAGCACCGCGCCGCCGGGCACCCGCAGCAGCGTGTGCAGGCCGTCCCAGAACGCATTGACGGCCGGCACCTTGTCGGCGACGAACTCGATCGCCGCCAGGACGGCGCTCGCGCCCAGCACCAGCGGCGACTCGAGCATGTGCAGTCCCGGCGGCAGCGTCACCCAGCCCAGCGCGCCGGCGAGGCCGGTGAGGAACACGACCAGGTACAGGCGCACGCCACTCGCCCAGCCGAGCGCGGCGGCGAGCGCGACGAGGTGCGCGGTATCGAGGTCGTGGGTCATCGCGGTCGCGGCGCGGTCAGCCGCCCAGCCACGACGGCTTGCGCTTGTTCAGGAACGCCTGCACGCCTTCCTTGCCTTCGGCGCTGGCGCGGATGTCGGCGATGCGACGCGCCGTGTCGGCGCGCAGCGCGGCGTCGACCGGGCGCGCGGCGACGTCGTGCACCAGCGCCTTGCACGCGCGCACGGCGGCCGGGCCGTTGGCCACGAGCGCGGCGAGGAGTTCGTCGACCTTGGCGTCGAGCGCCTCGGCCGGCACCACCTCGTGCACGAAGCCGAGCGCGTGGGCGCGCGCGGCGTCGAAGCGCTCGGCGGTGGTGAAGTAGCGGCGCGAGGCCTGCTCGCCGAGCGCCTTGACGACGTAAGGCCCGATCGTGGCCGGCAGCAGTCCCAGCTTCGCTTCGCTGAGGCAGAACTGGACGCCCTCGGCGGCGACGAGGATGTCGCACACCGCGGCCAGGCCGACGCCGCCGGCGTAGCAGTCGCCGTGCACGCGTCCGACGACCGGCACCGGGCACGACCAGATGGCGTACAGCATGTCGGCCAGCCCCTGGGCGTCGGCGCGGTTCTGCTCCCACGTGTAGTCGGCCATCGCGCGCATCCACGACAGGTCGGCGCCAGCGCAGAAGGCCTTGCCGTGGCCGCCCAGCACCACCGCGCGCAGCGCAGGGTCGGCCGCGAAGCCGGCGAAGGCCTCGGCGAGTTCGGCGATCACCGCGTCGTTGAACGCGTTGCGCACGTCGGGCCGGTTGAGGAAGACGCGGGCGACGTCGCCGTCGCGGGAGATCTGCAGGGTGGCGGTCATCGCGGGGACGTCGCGCGCGGCGACGCTCAGTTCGGCGCCGGCGCGGGCGCCGGCGGCAGGGGCTGGAAGGTGGGCGGGGGCGGCGGCGGCACGACGTCGACCGGCGTGGGCGGCGGGATCACGGGCACGGGAGCCGGCGGCGCGACCGGCGTGGGCGGCGACACCACCGGCACCGCGGCCTGCGGCTCGGGCGCGGCGGGGCCCACCGAGAGCTGCGCGCGCAGCGTGACGGCGGCCTTCAGCGCGCCGGCGTGGCATTCGAAGTGGGTCGGGTCGTCGAAGACGGCGCCCTCGTAGTTGGAGATGACGCCGACGATGGCGCTGGCGCGCGCGCCGCGAGCCGCGAATGCCAGCTGCGTGACCGCGTCCTCGAACGCGCGGGCGCACAGGTCGTGGTCGGACGGGCGCACGCGATCGTCGTCGCCGACATCCTTGACCTTGGTGGTGCCGACGCCCTTCACGACGACGTCGCGGCGCACGATGCTGGCGCCGCGCGCGCTGTCGCTGCCGAAGCGCAGGTCGAGGTTGCCCAGGATCTCGTGGGTGCGCGTGAGGCGGATCGTGTCCGGCACCGATTCCATGAGGCGGACGTTGCGCGCCTGCGCCGACGGAAGCACCGCGACGAGCGCGGCGGCCAACACGGCGAGGCGCGACAGCGGGATGGGCAGAGAAGTCATGGTCGGGTCCTTTGCGGCAAGGCGGCCCGATGCGAGCCGCATGGCTGAGCCGGGCAAATCCCCTGCCGTGCCTCCGTTCGAGCGAAGGCGGTCATGGCCGGACCTTCGGCGGCGTCCCGGCGGGCATGGGCTCGGCCGGTGGCCGGACGCGATGCCCGGACGGCACTCGGCGGGCGGACGGCACTCATGGGCGATCCGCCGCCGGCGCGGCCGTCCCGTTGCCGGCCAGCTGCGCGGCGCTGCCGATGCGCCTGGCGACCTCGGCGCTCCAGAGCACCCGGTCGTCGGCCGCGTACAACCAGCAGCGCTGGCCCTGGCGGGCGCAGTAGTCCAGTGCCTTGGTCGCCGCCTCCGGATCCTTGGCATAGAAGCGCCAGTTGCCGTCCTCGTAGACGACGAACGCGCGCGGGCTGGGCAGCGTCAGGAAGTGGCGATAGCGCTCCTTGCCCGCGTCGCTGAGCGGCACCGCGTCGACGTCGGCCAGGGCCGCGAAGCCGGTGGCCGGCGGCAGCGCGCGGGCGGTCGGGACGGCGCGCACGAACTGCCCGCGCAGCCAGACATAGGACCGCACGCCGCCTGCATGGCATTCGAACTGCGCGCCGTCGCGCATGGGGCGGTCCTCGCCCTTGTAGTCGGACACGACGCCCACGATGGCCGCGGCGCCGGCCTCGCGCGCGGCCGCGACCAGCTTGGCCAGCGCGTCGTCGAAGGCATGGACGCAGCGCTCGTCGTCGGTCAGCGGCGGGCCGATGCGATGCTGGCGCGGGTCGTCTCCCCCGGCGGCCGCGACACCTTCGACCAGGACGTCGGCGCGGACGATGTCGGCCGACGCGGGGGCCGGCGCGCCGGCCTCGCCGAAGCGCACGGGCAGGTCGCCCACGATCTCGCGCGCGCGGTTCTTGTGGAACGCGTCGTGCACGGACAGCATGAACGTCTCGTTGCGCGCGTGCGCCGGCATCGCGGCCGCCAGCACGGCGGCGCAGGTCACGAGGGAGAGCGGGACGGAACGGAGCATGTCGGGTCGGTCGAAGTGGCGGGTCGCGGGATCATCGCTTGTCGGTGGCGGTGCTGGGTGACGCGCGGCTGAACGAGGCGACGCGCCGCGCGCTCACATGCGGAACACGCCGAATTTCATGTCGGGAATCGGCGCGTTGAGGCTGGCGCTCAGGCCGAGCGCGAGCACGCGGCGCGTGTCGGCCGGGTCGATCACGCCGTCGTCCCACAGCCGCGCGCTGGCGAAATACGGATGGCCCTGGGCTTCGTACTGGTCGCGGATGGGGGCCTTGAACGCCTCTTCCTCCTGCGCCGACCACTGGCCGCCCTTGCCCTCGATGCCGTCGCGGCGCACGGTGGCCAGCACGCTGGCGGCCTGCTCGCCGCCCATCACGCTGATGCGCGCGTTGGGCCACATCCACAGGAAGCGCGGGCTGTAGGCGCGGCCGCACATGCCGTAGTTGCCGGCGCCGAACGAGCCGCCGATGATCACGGTGAACTTGGGCACGTTGGCGCAGGCCACGGCCGTCACCATCTTGGCGCCGGCGCGCGCGATGCCCTCGTTCTCGTACTTGCGGCCCACCATGAAGCCGGTGATGTTCTGCAGGAACACGAGCGGCACCTTGCGCTGGCAGCACAGCTCGATGAAGTGCGCGCCCTTGTCGGCGCTCTCGGCGAACAGGATGCCGTTGTTGGCGACGATGCCCACCGGCATGCCCTCGATCCACGCGAAGCCGCAGACCAGCGTCGTGCCGTAGCGCGCCTTGAATTCCTCGAACTCCGAGCCGTCGACGACGCGGGCGATGACCTCGCGCACGTCGAAGGGCTTGCGCGCGGGCTTGCCTTCGGCATCGAGCGGGATGATGCCGTGCAGTTCGTGCTCGGGCAGCCTGGGCGCCTTCGGCTCGCGCAGCGCGACGCCGGCGTCCTTGCGCCAGTTCAGCGTGCCCACGATGCCGCGCGCCAGCGCCAGCGCGTGCATGTCGTTCTCGGCCAGGTGGTCGGCCACCCCGGACAGGCGCGTGTGCACGTCGCCGCCGCCGAGGTCCTCCGCGCTGACCACCTCGCCGGTGGCCGCCTTCACCAGCGGCGGGCCGCCCAGGAAGATGGTGCCCTGGTTCTTGACGATGACCGTCTGGTCGCTCATGGCCGGCACGTAGGCGCCGCCGGCGGTGCACGAGCCCATCACGACGGCCAGCTGCGGGATGCCCTGCGCGCTGAGGTTGGCCTGGTTGTAGAAGATGCGGCCGAAGTGGTCGCGGTCGGGGAAGACCTCGTCCTGGTTGGGCAGGTTGGCGCCGCCCGAATCCACGAGGTAGATGCACGGCAGCCGGTTCTGCTGCGCGATCTCCTGTGCCCGCAGGTGCTTCTTGACCGTCATCGGGTAGTAGGTGCCGCCCTTGACCGTGGCGTCGTTGCACACGATGAGGCATTCGACGCCCGCCACGCGGCCGATGCCGGCGATCATGCCGGCACCCGGCGCGGCGTCCTGGCCGCCCTTTTCCGGGTACATGCCGAGCGCGGCCAGCGGCGCGATCTCCAGGAACGGCGTGCCCGGGTCGAGCAGGCGCTCGACGCGATCGCGCGGCAGCAGCTTGCCGCGCGACAGGTGCTTGCGGCGCGCCTCGTCGCCGCCGCCCAGCGCGATCTTCGCGAGCCTGGCGTTCAGGTCGTCGACCAGCAGGCGCATCGCCGCGGCGTTGGCCTTGAAGTCTTCCGAGCGGGCGTTGAGTTGGGTCGAGAGGATGGACATGGAGGTACGGGTCTGGTCTCGAGGATCGGGCGCGCGCGGGTGCACGGGTCGGCTCGACACGTTAGCGGAGGATTATCGATTGACGTTTACGTAAACGTCAATTGCAACCGTCGCGCCGCGGCCGCCGACGGAGCGATCGCGTCCCGTCGACGCCCTCGGCACGCCGCAGTGGTTTCGCTCCGGCGGCGCGACGCCGTCCTGGCCCCGGCCTGCCGCAGCGTGCAGCGTCGACATGCGTGTCCGAGTGCGCGCGGGCCGCTGCCGGCGCGCAGGCGGTTCAGCCGTACACCTCGCGCTCGGTCCAGCCCAGCCCCGACATGTCCATCACGCGGAACGGCTCGTCGGCACGCATGATGAATTCGTCGAGCTGCGGCGGCGCCACCTGCGTGCCTGCGAGCATCGCGTGCACCTGGCCGCGGTGGTGCGTCTGGTGCATGAACAGGTGCTCGAGCACCAGGCAGGCGAGGTCGCTCTGCGACTTGCCCTCGCCGCGATCCATGCGGACGACGGCGTTCGCGGAGGCGTCGTCGAGCTTGTCGCAGAAGGCGATCAGCTTGTTGTCGCTGGCGTCCTGCGCGGCGGCGTACGGCGCGAGTTCGTCGTGCGGCGCGTAGCGGCGGTACTGCTGCTCCATGTCGGCATCGCCGTGCAGCGCGGCGATGTAGTAGCGGTCGACGGCCAGCAGGTGGTTGAGCGTGCCGATGAGCGTCGGGAAGAAGCTGATGCGCCTGGCGTGCAGGTCCGACGTCGACAGGCCCGCCAGCGCGGCCTGCAGGCGGCGGTTGGCCAGGCGGTTGGCATGGGCCTGGATGCTCAGCACGCGCGCCAGCCCGAGCGGGCGCGGGTCGGATTCGAGGGTGTCGGCCATGGCGTGGGTTCTCCGGTGTCGTCCTGCACAGCGTAGTCCCGATTCGGGGCAAACGACGGGCGCGGGGGTTTCGTTTCAAGGGAGCGGCGGATCCGGCTCCGCCGGGCCGCTCGTGGGGAGCGACCAGCGGGAAGGTGGTCAGACGTTCACGGGCAGGGCCGTCTCGTACTTCACCTCGCGCAGCACCACGCTGGAGCGCACGTTGGCCACGCCGGGCGTCTTGAACACCTTGTCCTGCAGGAAGCGGTCGTAGGCCTTCATGTCGGGCGCCACCACCTTGATCAGGTAGTCGCCCTCGCCCGTCGTGCTGTGGCACTCCATGATCTCGGGACTGGACTTGGCCATCGCCTCGAACTGCTCGACCGCGCCCTCGCTGTGGCGCACCAGCGTCACGTGGGCCAGCACGCAGATCGACAGCCCCAGCTTCTCGCGGTCCAGCAGCGCGACATAGCCGCGGATGACGCCGCTGGCCTCCAGCTCCTTCACCCGCCGCCACACCGGAGTCGCCGACAGGCCGACCGTGTCGGCGAGCTGCTGGGCGCTCTGGCGGCCGTCGCGCTGGAGGGCGGCCGCGATGCGGCGCGCGACGCGGTCGATCGTGGGCGGCAGGTTCATGGGCGCATTGTGCGCTCGCCAGCGCGTTTACCCTCGGAATCGGCCCTTGTCGACATGTTCATTTCTCCAAGCGCCGCCACGGGAAATGTTCATATCGAAATTTCGGCCGACAGAGCCCATTGCGCAATATCGCTGCGGGCGTCGAGGTCTAGCATGGCCGGTCCAGCCGCCCGCCCTTCGCGGAGCGCCCTGCCAGCGCGAGCCAGACGCCATGACCCAGCCCTCCCCGGACATCATCCCCACGCCCGACCCCGACACCGCGCCGCTGCGCGCCTACGCGCTCACCGACAACCTCGCGGCCGAATCCGGCGCGGTCTTCCTGACCGGCACCCAGGCGCTCGTGCGCCTGCTGCTGATGCAGCGCCGCCGCGACCGGGCCGCCGGCCTGGACACCGCCGCCTTCGTCTCCGGCTACCGCGGCAGCCCGCTGGGCATGGTCGACCAGCAGCTGTGGAAGGCCAAGAAGTTCCTGGCCGAGGCGCGCGTCGAATTCCTGCCGGCCATCAACGAGGACCTGGCCGCCACCGCCTGCCTGGGCACGCAGCGCGTCGCGCTCGATCCGCAGCGCGAGGTCCAGGGGGTGACGGCCATGTGGTACGGCAAGGGTCCCGGCGTCGACCGCTCGGGCGACGCCCTCAAGCACGGGAACGTCTACGGTTCGAGTCCGCAGGGCGGCGTGCTGGTCGTGGCGGGCGACGACCACGGCTGCGTGTCGTCGTCGATGCCGCACCAGAGCGATCTCGCGATGCAGGCGTGGAGCATGCCGGTGCTGCACCCGGCCAACGTCGCCGAGTACCTCGAGTTCGGCCTGTACGGCTGGGCGCTGTCGCGCTTCTCGGGCGCGTGGGTCGGCTTCAAGGCGATCTCCGAGGTCGTCGAGTCGGGCATGACGGTCGATCTCGACGCCGTCCCGCTGGACTTCACGCAGCCCGTGGACTTCACGCCGTCGCAGGACCTGCACGTGCGCGCCGTCGACCTGCCGTCGCTGGTGCTGGAGTCGCGCCTGGCCGAGAAGCTCGCCGCGGTGCGCGCGTTCGCGAAGGTCAACTCCGTCGACAAGCACATCGTCGCGAGCCCCAGCGCCACGCTGGGCATCGTCACCGTGGGCAAGGCGCATTTCGACTTCCTGGAAGTGCTGCGCCGCCTCGAGCTCGATCCGAACGCGCTGGCCGCGGCCGGCGTGCGCATCTACAAGGTGGGCCTGGTGTTCCCGCTGGAGCCCACGCGCATGGCGGAGTTCGCGCAGGGCCTGGAGGAAATCCTCGTCATCGAGGAGAAGGCGCCGGTGGTCGAGCGCCAGATCAAGGAGCTGCTGTACGGCCTGCCCGACTCGCAACGCCCGCGCATCGCCGGCAAGACGACGCCCGACGGCGTGCCGCTGCTGTCGTCGCTCGGCGAACTGCGGCCGTCGCGCATCATGGAGGTCGTCGCGGGCTGGCTCGCGCGGCTCAATCCGGCGCTGGACCGCACGCACCTGGTCACCGACTTCACGATGCCGTGCCTGCTGCACAACGCGGCCGATGCGGTGAAGCGCCAGCCCTACTTCTGCTCGGGCTGCCCGCACAACACGTCGACCCGGGTGCCCGAGGGCTCGCGCGCGCTGGCCGGCATCGGCTGCCACTTCATGGCGAGCTGGATGGAGCGCGAGACCAGCGGCCTGATCCAGATGGGCGCCGAGGGCGTCGACTGGGCGGCGCATTCGCGCTTCACCAAGGAGAAGCACGTCTTCCAGAACCTCGGCGACGGGACGTACTACCACTCGGGGTACCTGGCGATCCGCCAGGCGATCGCCGCCAAGGCGACGATCACGTACAAGATCCTCTACAACGATGCCGTGGCGATGACCGGCGGCCAGCCGGTGGACGGCTCGCTGTCGGTGCCCGAGATCGCGCGGCAGGTCGAGGCCGAGGGCGCCAGGCGCGTCGTCATCGTCAGCGACGACATCGCGCCGCACCGCGCGCACGCCGACCTGTTTCCCGCCGGCACCACCTTCCATCCGCGCGAGGAACTCGACGCGGTGCAGCGCGAGCTGCGCGAGATCGAGGGCGTCACGATCCTGATCTACGACCAGACCTGCGCCGCCGAGAAGCGCCGCCGCCGCAAGAAGAAGGAGTTCCCGGATCCGCCGCAGCGCGTGTTCATCAATGAGGCGGTGTGCGAGGGCTGCGGCGACTGCGGCCAGGCGTCGAACTGCCTCAGCGTCATCCCCGTCGAGACCGAGTGGGGCCGCAAGCGCCAGATCGAGCAGAGCTCCTGCAACAAGGACTACTCCTGCCTCAACGGCTTCTGCCCCAGCTTCGTCACCGTGACGGGCGCGACGCTGAACAAGCGCGTCGGCGCCGGCTTCGACGCGCAGCGTCTTGCCGCCGAGATCGAGAAGATCGGCCGCCCGCAGCCCTGGAACTGGACGGGCCCGTTCGACATGCTGGTGACCGGCGTCGGCGGCACGGGCGTCGTCACGGTGGGCGCATTGATCACGATGGCCGCGCACCTCGAGGGCAAGCAGGCCTCGGTGCTGGACTTCATGGGCTTCGCGCAGAAGGGCGGCGCGGTGCTGTCGTTCGTGCGCGTGGCGCCGACGGCCGACCAGCTGAACCAGGTGCGCATCGACACCCAGCAGGCCGACGTGCTGCTGGCCTGCGACATGGTGGTGGGCGCCTCGGACGACGCGCTGGCCACCGTGAAGAACGGGCGCACCGCGATCCTCGCCAACACGCACGAGATCGCCACCGCCGCCTTCGTGCGCAACCCCGACGCGACGATGCACGCGCCGGCGCTCATAGCCAAGCTGCGCCACGCCGCCGGCGACGACCGCGTGCAGCTGGTCGACGCGCAGGGCCTCGCGCAGGCGCTGATGGGCGACACGATGCCGTCCAACATCATCATGCTGGGCGCCTGCTGGCAGCGCGGGCTGGTGCCGGTGTCGCACGCGGCGCTGATGAAGGCCATCGAGCTGAACAACGTGGCCGTCGACAACAACAAGACGGCGTTCGCGATCGGCCGCCTCGCGGTCACCGACCCGACGGCGTTCAAGCGCGTCATGGGCGCCGACCAGCCGGCGCACGACGCCTCGGCGCAGCAGTCGCTGTTCGGCCCGGGCGGCCTGGTCGAGCGCCGCGTCGCGTTCCTCACCGACTACCAGGACGCGACGCTGGCCGCGCGCTTCCGCGCGCTGGTCGAGCAAGTGCACGCGCGCGAGCAGGCGATCGGCTCGGCCGGCGCGCCGCTGACGACGATCGTCGCGCAGCAGTTCTCGCGGCTGCTCGCGATCAAGGACGAATACGAGGTCGCGCGCCTGTACACCGACGGCCGCTTCGCGGCCTCGCTGGCCGAGCAGTTCGAGACGGTGGGCAGGCTCGAATTCCACATGGCGCCGCCGCTGCTCGCGCGCACCGGCCCGAACGGCCGTCCGAAGAAGATGCGCATCGGTCCGTGGCTGATGCCCGCGCTGCGCGTGCTGGCGAAGTTCAAGCGCCTGCGCGGCTCGCTGCTCGATCCGTTCGGCCACACCGGGGAGCGCAAGCTCGAACGTGAACTCGCGAACGACTACGAGGCGCTGCTGCGCGGCGAGATCCTGCCGCTGTTGACCGCGGACAAGCACGCGCTGGCGCAGCAGATCGCCCGCGTGCCGGAACGCATCCGCGGCTACGGTCACGTGAAGCTGGGCAACCTCGCCACGGGCCGCGCGCAGTGGCGCGTGCTGCTGGACCAGTGGCACGGCCGCGGCGGCGATTCGGCCACGAAGCCGGGCGCGAACGAGCGCGGGCGGGTGATTCCGATCAGCGTGGCGTGAGGCGGCGCGTCAGGGCCGGGTCGGGCGCCACGTCAGGCGTGGATCCGGCCGCCGCGCCGGGGAGGACCAGGGACCTCAGCGCCCCGCCGCACTCGCCTGCGCCCCATCCACGTGCCACTCCTGTTCCAGCGTCACGACACTGGGAATCGCCTTGCCGGCCTCGTCGCGCGCGGGCGTGAACGGGCAGCGCGCGATGGCGCGGGCGGCCTCGCTGTCGAGCATGCGATGCTCGCGCGTGCTGCCCGAGCGCTGGACGACGTCGACGGAGGCGACCTTGCCGGCCGCGTCCAGGTGGACGGCCACGCGCGTCACGCCCTGGGCGCCGGACTGGATGGCGGCCATCGGATACTGCGGCGCGCAGCTCGGATCCCAGGCCACGACCGTGGCCGGCTTGCCGGCCGCCGGGTCGTCCGCCTGCAACGGCGACTGCGACGCCAGGGCGCCGGCGGCGCCCATCGCGGCGACCGCCGCCGCGAACCACTGTCTCGCGTTCATCCTTGGCCTCCTGTTCGTATCGTCAGCGCCTCGAACCCATCCGGCCGCGGCGACCCTCGGCCGGACTGGACCATATCCGGGCACGCCTGCCCATGGCCGCAATGCCACGCGGCGCCGCCTTCCGTGAACTAGGCATCGTCCCAGCTGAACACGAACGAGGCGCGGGCACGCGATGCCTCGATCAGGCGCGCGTTCGGTTCGTCGGTGCCGGCCACCCAGGCCGCCGCGTCGTCCGCGCTGCGGCCGAATTGCACGTGGCGCCGCGTCAGGCGCTCGACGCGCAGCGCGTCGGGGATGTCGACGTACCAGGTCTCGTCCAGCAGGCCCGACACGGCGGCCCAGGCGCCATCTTCCAGCAGCAGGTAGTTGCCTTCGGTGATGACCAGCTGGGTGCGAGGCAGGACGGCGATCGCGCCCGCGACCGGCTCCTCGATCTCGCGCCGGAACTCGGGGGCGTAGACGATCTCGTCATCGCCCTGCGCCAGCAGCCGGCGCAGCAGCGCGACGTAGCCGTGGGCGTCGAAGGTGTCGGGCGCGCCCTTGCGGCCGCGGCGCCCGAGGCGTTCCAGTTCGACGTCGGCCAGGTGGAATCCGTCCATCGGCACCACCTGCGCGATGGGCGCGAACTCCGCCAGCAGCGCCGCGGCCAGCGTGGACTTGCCCGCGCCCGGCGGACCGACCAGGCCCAGCAGGACACGGCCGCTGCGCTTGACGAGCGCACGGACGCGGGCGCGCGCGTCGGCGGGAAGAGTGGGCGGCGTGGTCATGGCGCCGCCATCATAGGGCCGCGCATCGCGCCCGCGTCACGCGCGGGCGATGCGCGCCCGGCTCACCACAGGCGCAGCCGGTCCTGCGGCGCCTTCCACATCCTGTCGCCGGGCTTCGTGTGGAACGCGTCGTGGAAGACGTCGGCGTTGATCGTGGCGCCGTCCGCGCGGAAGCGGCCCGGCGAGTGCGGGTCGGTGGCGATGCGCTTGAGCTGCTCCTCGTCGCGGATCTTCGTGCGCCAGACCTGCGCGAAGCCGTAGACGAAGCGCTGCTCGCCCGTCAGGCCGTCGATGACCGGCGCCTTCTTGCCGCCCAGCGACATCTTCCACGCCTTGTACGCGATCTGCAGGCCCGACAGGTCGGCGATGTTCTCGCCGAGCGTCAGCTTGCCGTTCAGGTGCTGGCCATCGAGCGGCTCATAGGCCGAGTACTGCGCCACCAGGCGGCCGGTGATCTCGTCGAAGGCCTTGCGGTCGTCGTCCGTCCACCAGTTGCGCAGCCGGCCGTCGCCATCGAGCTGGCTGCCCTTGTCGTCGAAGCCGTGGCTGATCTCGTGGCCGATCACCGCGCCGATCGCGCCGTAGTTGGTCGCGTCGTCGGCCGCCACGTTGAAGAACGGCGGCTGCAGGATGGCGGCCGGAAACACGATCTCGTTCTTGTTGCCGCTGTAATAGGCATTGACCGTCTGCGGCGTCATGCCCCACTCGCCGCGGTCGACCTTCGCGCCGACGCGCACGACCTGGCGCCGGTACTCGAAGGCGTCGGCGCGATCGGCGTTGCCGAGTGCGTCGCCTGGCCGGATCTCGAGGGCCGCGTAGTCGCGCCACGTGTCCGGATAGCCGATCTTCACGCCGTACTTGGCCAGCTTCGCATGCGCCTCCCTCTTGGTGGACGGCGACATCCACGCGAGCCCGTCGATCGACGTCGAGTAGGCCTGCATCAGGTTGGCCACCAGCGCCTGCATGCGCGCCCGGTACGCCGGCGGGAAGTACCTGGCCACGTAGAGCTGTCCGACCGCCTCGCCGAGCGCGCCGTTGGTCTGCGCGACGCCGAGCTGCCAGCGCGGCTGCTGCTCGCTGACGCCGGTGAGCGCCACGTCGCGGAACTGGAAGCTCGCGTCGCGGAAGGCCTTGGGCAGCACCTGGGCGGCGCCATCGAGGCGGCGCGCCTTGAGGTACAGCTTCCAGGTCTCGAGCGGCTCGGACTTCACGAGCCCCGCGAACGCCGCCACGTAGCTGGGCTGGCGCACGACGATGACCTTGCCCGGCTGCAGCTGCGCCTGCGCCTCGAAGGTGTTCCAGTCGAAGCCGGGCGCGAGCGCCTCGAGTTCGGCCGGTGTCTTCGGGTTGTGCGCGAGCCGCGGGTCGCGCGTCTGCTCGCGCGCCCACTGCGCCGTCGCGAGCCGGGTCTCGAGTGCCAGCACCTGCGTCGCGTGGGCGGCGGCATCGGCTTCGGGATCGCCGGACAGCGCGAACAGCTGGGCGAGATAGGTCGCGTAGGCCGCCCGTGCCTTCGTGAAGCGCTCGCCGTCCTTGAGGTAATAGTCGCGATCGGGCAGGCCGAGGCCGCCCTGGCGGAAGTCGGCGATGTAGACGCCGGGGTCGGCGAGGTCGGGATTGGCGCCGACCTGCAGCGGCATCGCCACCACGCCCTGCCAGTGACCCAGGAGGCCGGCGAGCATTGCGGCGTCCTGGACGCTGTCGAGATCCTTCAACGACGCCTCGACCGGCGCGAGGCCGGCCTTGTCGATCGCGGCCTCGTCGAGGAAGGCGCGGAAGTAGTCGTTGACCTTCTGCGCATTGCTGCCCGGCGCGGGGTTCGCGGACTGCAGGCCCTCGACGATCTCGCGCACGCGCTTGTCGCTGAGCTCGCGCAGGTCGATGAACGCACCCCAGATCGCCTTGTCCGGCGGGATCTGCGTGTTCTTCACCCAGGTGCCGTTCATCGCCAGGTACAGGTCGTCCTGCGGTCGGACGGACTTGTCCATGCCCGAGCGGTCGATGCCCGAGCCCAGCTTCATGGTCGTGATGGTCTTGACCGTCTTCGTCGACCTGACGGCGTCCTGCGCGTGCGAGGGCGAGAGCGTCGCGCACGCGAGCGCGGCGGCAACCAGGGTGAGGCGGAACGTGCCGTGGATCATGGGAAACCTCCTGAAGGAAATCGCCGCGGGCGCAGCGCAGCAGTCAAAGGAGGGACGCGTCGTGCGCACGACCCGAGCGGGGGGCCCCCTGTCACCAGAGGCGGAGGCGGTCGGCCGGGGCCTTCCACATCTTGTCACCCGGCTTGGTGGCGAACGCCTCGTGGTAGCCGTCGCTGTTGATGGCGGCGCCGTCCGCGCGGAACTGCGGCGGCGAGTGCGGGTTGCTGGTGACCAGCTGCAGCATCGCCTCGTCGCGATCCTTCTCGCGCCAGACCTGCGCGAAGCCGTAGTAGAAGCGCTGCGCGCCGGTCACGCCGTCGATCACCGGCGCCGGCTGGCCGTTCAGCGAGATCTGCCAGGCCTTGTAGGCGATCTGCAGGCCCGACAGGTCCGCGATGTTCTCGCCCATCGTCAGCTTGCCCTTGACGTGCACGCCCGGCAGCGGCTCGTAGGCCGAGTACTGCGCGTCGAGCCTGCTGGTGATGGCGTCGAAGGCCTTGCGGTCGGCCGCCGTCCACCAGTTGCGCAGCTTGCCGTCGCCGTCGAACTGGCTGCCCTCGTCGTCGAAGCCGTGGCTGATCTCGTGGCCGATGACCGCGCCGATCGCCCCGTAGTTGGCCGCGTCGTCGGCCTTCATGTCGAAGAACGGCGGCTGCAGGATGGCGGCCGGGAAGACGATCTCGTTCTTGGTCGGGTCGTAGTACGCATTGACCGTCTGCGGCGTCATGCCCCATTCGGTGCGATCGACAGGCTGGCCGTTGCGCACGGCCTGGCGGTGGTACTCGAACTGCGCCGCGCGCACGGCGTTGCCGAGCGCGTCGCCCGCCTCGACGTCGAGCGCCGAGTAGTCGCGCCACTTGTCCGGGTAGCCGACCTTGACGGCGTACTTGGCCAGCTTGACGTGCGCCTGCACCTTGGTGGCCGGGCTCATCCACGTGAGCTTGTCGATGGACGTGGCGTACGCCTTCATCAGGTTGTCGACCAGCTGCACCATGCGCTGCTTGGAGGCCGGCGGGAAGTACTCGGACACGTAGATCTGGCCGATGGCCTCGCCGAGCGCGTCGTTGACGGTGTCGACGGCGCGTTCCCAGCGCGGGCGGTCGGTGGTGGTGCCGTTGAGGGCGACGCCGCGGAACTGGAAGCGCGCGCTGCGCACGTCGCCGGGCAGTTCCTGCGCCAGCGCGTCCATCAGGTGCACGCGCAGGTACGCTTTCCAGACATCGAGCGGCTCGGACTTCACCATCCTGGCCACCGTCCACGCGTAGCTGGGCTGCGCGATGGAGACGAACGCCGGATCGGTGAGCTGGCCGGCCGCGAACCAGGCCTTCCAGTCGACCTGCGGCGCCTTGGCGGCCAGCGCCTTGAGCGTCATCGGGTTGTACGTCCTGACCGGATCGCGGTTGGCTTCCTGCGTCCACTGCGCCTTGGCCAGGCGCGTCTCGAAGCCCATGATGGCGTTGGCCTCGACCTTCGCGTCGTGGCTGCCCTGCGCGGCCAGCAGCGCCTCCATGTAGACGAGGTAGGCGGCGCGCGCCTTGGCGAATCGCGCGTCGCTCTTGAGGTAGTAGTCGCGGGTGCCGATGCCCAGGCCGCCCTGGCTGGCGCCGGCGGAGTAGATCGTCGGATCCTTCGGGTCGACGCCCACGCCCAGGCCCAGGGGCAGGTCGACGAACGGCGCCCATTCGCCCATCAGCCTGACCAGCTCGTCGCGCGTCCTGACCGCGTCGATGCGCTCGAGGTAAGGCTTGAGCGGCGCCATGCCGGCGGCATCGATGGCCGCGGTGTCCATGTAGGACTTGTAGAAGTCGCCGATCTTGGCGTTGACCGTGCCCGCCGCCTGCGGCGTCGTGCCCAGCTTCTCGATGATGCCCTTCACGCGTTCGTTGGACAGGTCGTACAGCTGCGTGAAGGTGCCGTAGTCGGCCTTGTCGGCAGGGATCGGCGTCTTCTTCAGCCAGCTGCCGTTCATCGAGAAGAACAGGCTGTCCTGAGGACGCGCGCCGGCGTCCATGCCGGCCCTGTCGAGGCCGGAGGCCAGCGACACGCCGGCGCCGCTGCCGGTCGGCGCGGCCACCGTGGTGGTGCCGGCGAAGCCGACGGGGGCCGCGAAGGCCAGCGACAGGGCGACGGCAAGCGTCGCGGGACGGAACGAGGAACTCATCTTGGCTCTCCCTATTCGAGGACAGTCGACCAGCCGGGCCCCGAACGGACACCGGCGCTGCCGCTGGCACGCCGCCACAAGGGTTCGAGGGAGCGCCGGAACCGGCTCTGCCGGGCCGGTCGCGGAGCGCGCCCTCGGGGGGCAGCGAGCGCTAGCGAGCGTGGGGGCTCACGTGATGCGAACGTGGGGGCTCACATGACGTGAGGGTGGGGCTCACGTGATGCGAGCGGAACTCACGGTCACCAGAGGCGCAGGCGGTCCGCCGGCGCCTTCCACATCTTGTCGCCCGCCTTGGTGCCGAACGCCTCGTGGAAGCCGTCGCTGTTGATGGCGGCGCCGTCCGCGCGGAACTGCGCCGGCGAGTGCGGGTCGATGACGACCAGCTGCAGCGTGCGCTCGTCGCGCACCTTCGAGCGCCAGACCTGCGCGAAGCCGTAGTAGAAGCGCTGCTCGCCCGTCATGCCGTCGATCGTGGCCGCCGGCTTGCCGTCCAGCGACAGCTTCCAGGCCTTGTAGGCGATCTGCAGGCCCGACAGGTCGGCGATGTTCTCGCCCATCGTCAGCTTGCCGTTCACGTGCGTGCCCGGCAGCGGTTCGTAGGCCGAGTACTGCGCGTCGAGCTTGCTGGTGACCGCCTCGAAGGCCTTGCGATCTTCCGGCGTCCACCAGTTGCGCAGCTTGCCGTCGCCGTCGTACTGGCTGCCCTGGTCGTCGAAGCCGTGGCTGATCTCGTGGCCGATGACCGCGCCGATCGCGCCGTAGTTGGCCGCGTCGTCGGCCTTCATGTCGA